>QKAN01000011.1 GCA_003246365.1 Clostridia bacterium | reverse complement strand
CGGCGTCGAGCGCATCTCCGCGTACGAAACGATGGCGGCCGTGGATTCAAGTTCGTCAGAATAACAAGCGAAATAAACAAAGACCATCCGATCGGATGGTCTTTGTTTATTTGGTGCGAGTACGCTTATAGGATTTTGGCGAAAACTCGCATAATTAGGGCGTTTTCCAGGCACTGAGAAGAAGTATTTACGATGGAAAGTTACATAAATGAAGGATTACTCTCATACCCAACGTGGATTGGAGGCTGAACATCCCATTTTACTCTTAAGGAGGAAAGAAAAATGACAACCGTAATTGCATGTTCTAACCAAAAAGGAGGAACAGGAAAAACAACTACTGTCGCTAATCTCGGCATTGGATTGGCACGCCAAGGCAAGCACGTTTTGCTAGTGGACGCAGACCCACAAGGATCACTTTCCATTAGCCTTGGCTTCACGCAACCGGATGAAATTCTTATTACACTATCCGACGTTATGGAAAAAGTGCTGGCGGGACAGTCGCTCGCGGCTGGTGAAGGGATTCTACATCATGAGGAGGGGATCGACCTTATGCCTGCAAATATTACGTTGTCGGGCACGGAACTGTCGCTCGTGAACGCCATGAACCGCGAGAAGATACTTAAAAAGTATGTCGACTGTGTTAACCGTCCATACGACTATGTGTTGATCGATTGTATGCCGAGCCTAGGCATGTTGACAATTAATGCGCTAGCAGCGGCAGACAGAGTTCTAATCCCTGTGCAGGCGCAATACTTGTCCGCGAAGGGCTTGGAGCAGTTGATCCTCACGGTTCGCAAGGTGAAAAAAGAGATCAATCCTCGCCTAAAGATCGATGGTATTTTGCTAACCATGGTCGATCACCGAACGAACTATGCAAAGGAGATCAGTGCACTCATCCGAGAGACTTATTCGGAACAAATCAAGGTATTCAAGATCGATATACCACTATCCATTCGTGCCGCGGAAACCAGTGCTGAGGGAAAGAGCATCTACGCATACGACGCCAAGGGGAAAGCTGCAGAAGCATATCGTGAGTTGACGAAGGAGGTATTGCATAATGGCCGTTAAAACGCGAAAACTTAGTTTGTCATCGTATGATGATTTGTTTCGTTCATCAGATAACCGCGAAGCCGATCAGCGAGAACAGATCATCGAGCTGCCACTCAAGCAGCTGCACCCGTTCAAGAACCATCCCTTCCACGTCCGCGACGACGAAGCCATGGCGCGCACGGTCGAAAGTGTCAAAGAATACGGCGTACTCACGCCTGGCATCGCCCGCCCGCTCCCAAAGGGTGGTTATGAGATCGTCGCAGGGCACCGCCGCAAGCACGCATGCGAACTCGCCGGACTCGCCACCATGCCGTTCATCGTCCGCGAGATGGATGACGACACCGCAACGATCCTCATGTGCGACAGCAACCTGCAACGCGAAAACATCCTGCCAAGCGAGCGGGCGTTTGCATACAAGATGAAGCTGGAGGCGATGAACAGGCAAGGACATCGATCAGACCTAACTTGTTCCCAAGTTGGGAACAAGTTACCAAACAAGAAATCCAGCGAGATACTTGCCGAGCAAATGGGTGAGAGTAAAAACCAGATTTTCCGGTACATCCGTTTAGCTGAACTCAATCCCGACCTTTTGCAATTGGTTGATGATCGCAAAATCGCATTCAATCCTGCCGTTGAAATGTCCTATCTAAAGCCCGAAGAACAATCCCAGCTCCTAAGTGTCATGGCGGCGCAGGAAGCAACCCCTTCCCTCTCTCAGGCTCAACGCCTTAAGCGATACAGCCAGGAGGGTAAGCTCTCCGAAGATGTGATGGATGCAATCATGTCCGAAGAGAAGAAAGAGGTCGATCGAATCACCCTCACCAGCGATAAGCTCAAGCAGTATTTTCCGAAGAGCTTCACTCCGCGGCAAATGGAAGAGACGATCTTCAAGTTGTTGGAACAGTGGCAGCAGAAAAGAGAACGAGATATGGAAAGGTAATTGTTCGCTTTGTTATAAGCGGCATCCTGGATTCACACCCATCGTATTATTACGGTGGGTGTAATAGTATAAAAGCAATTGTTATGTATGATCCATTGATTATAGGTAGAGGATTAAATGCCCTTGTGCCAAGTGCACGTTATCATACTCCACAACCATATACTATCTCTCTACTCACTTTGCAAATTTTGCTCAGCGCCACTTATCTTGTTCATTCAACTATAAATTTATCACCATTAATTTACTAACTAAAATATTTACAAACTATAACTTGACACATTTTTATTTTTGTCCTATTATTGCCATAGGGATATTCAACTTTCATGTTGCGGAGGGAATGCAGTGGCAAAGTATTTACCTGAAACCGATGAAAATCTCGCGAAAATCTTCGCAGAGAGTATTTCATATGCTGTTGGTGATGGAATTGAAGAAGATGTGCAAAGCAAAGGGCTGGTAACGCGAAATGGCGATCCCTCACGGATTTGGGACATTTTGCATACCAATCTGGTAAATAGCCTTCATGGGCTATCTGTAATTGCCGCCCCTACAAAACGTGGCGGATGGGCAATTCTGCCCATAGTTGATTTAGAATCAGGGGTACTATACTGCTGCATGCGTGAAACCAATTTTAAACTAGTTGGCAAGCGAGACCTCGAAAAGAAGAAACAACATTATTTATATGCCTTAGCTGAAGCTTTTAATTGTGATTTACCCTTGTTACAAGGAAGGTTGTTCAGCTCAAAAGAGACAAAACAAGATAAAGCCATTGTTGAAAGCGCAATTTGCAGAATTACCGCAGACCTCGGTATTTCTCGTGGTAATGTGCGGCGTCATGCTTTGGTACTTTTTCATAGTAATGACTCGCAGCTTGTCTCACTTCGCTGTTGCGCTATAAATAGCCAATTTGAAATTGTTGATGATGTTGATTGGTCGAAATTTATCCCAGTCACCGTAAGCATAATCCCCGAAACTTCTAACGCAGTTGAAAAAAGCAAGAGTAAACTTCCTGATCCTATTTTAAAGGACAAATCTATAGAGCGGATCGCCAAAAGAGGGATCGTCCCGCAACAGCGCTCAATAAAAGAGGAGAAAATTAATCAGGATTAAAACGAGCAGGAAGGTAACCAGATATGAATGTGCGACAATTTAATGGTGTGCGGTTGAAATCCGCAAGGGTTTATAGGGGGTTATCAGTAGCAGAATTAGCTGAAGCACTCGAACTTCAACGTCAGACAATTTCGATGTATGAAACAAGTAAAATTTCTACTCCCGATTATTCAATTATTCAGAAAATGTCTACAACACTTGACTTTCCGATTGAGTTTTTTCTTCAAGAAGATGCAACGACTATCGAAAGTGGTTCTGTGTATTTTAGATCGTTATTAACAACGAACAAAAAATACAGAAGTGAGCAAGAAGAGCGGGTTAAATTTATCGCAAAAATTTTTACTTTTTTAAACGAGTATATAGAATTCTCCCCACCGCAATTACCTGAGTATGATGGTAGCGATCCCGAAGAAGCGGCAATACTACTTAGAAAGTTCTGGCAGCTAGGAGACAAACCGATTGATAGCCTAGTATATGTTGTTGAAAAGAACGGCATTATTATTTCCCGATTTAAGTCAGATTCTAATTTTGTGGATGCTTTTAGTCAGCGAATCGAAATTGACGGTGGAGTACGGTATCTAGTCGGCTATTCTGACAACAAAACCTCTGCTGCCAGAATACACTTCGATATTGCACATGAGCTAGGGCATGTTTTGCTACATGGTTGGAGCGAAGATATTGAAACTCTTTCAAAAGAAGAATTTAAGGAAATTGAGCAACAAGCACATAATTTTGCTGGCGCATTTTTACTGCCTCGAGATGCATTTTTAGAGGATCTCGGTGTATATGGCAACAGTATCGATTATTACTGCGAACTAAAAAGGAAATGGAAGGTCTCTATAGCTGCAATGATTCGACGGGCATATAATCTTGAGGCTATTTCGCAGTTCACATACCAGCAGCTAATGCGAACGATGCAAAAACGAGGAATCCGGAAAGTTGAACCGCTTGATGATTCTTTAAAAACAGTTGAACCTGCTATGCTCCGACTTGCAGTTGATGTACTTCTTGAAAAAGGTGTTTTTACACCAAAGGAATTCGTTGAAACGCTTGCAAGTGAAGGGTCATTAAGTCTGACAAGTAAAGAAATTGAGCAATTGCTTGATTTGCCCGATGGCGAATTGGGTTATGAAGATTCTCATCAAGAACACAAATTGCACTTGCGACTCATAAAGCCAAACAAAAACTAGTGGAAAGGAGATAAATTAATGAATCTTAAACGTACCAAAGAAACATCAAGCGGCCTCAATATCGAGTTCGTTACACGGATACAAACCGTCGAGTCGACCTTGAGCATGTGATTACTCAGATCGATAAAGGAAATCCGAGTTACGATCATTACACAACCGTAACGAACCCAAACGGAACTACGTATGTACGGTCTAAGCCAGATAGAAGCGAAAAAAACAATATTGAATAAGAAAGCAATCTAGGCAAAACACCACTAACCGTCTGTATGATATTATAGGCGGTTTTTGTTTTGTTTAATTTAAAGCATAGGAAGAACCAATGTAATTTTGCCAGAAGGAGGCTCCCATGCAAGAAGAAATCGAAAACCGTTCCGTTACGCTGGTCATCAGCGCGAGTAAGCTCACCTTGCGCGTTTTGCAAGATACGATGCGGCAATATCTCGCCGAACGAAAGTATAAGGCGAACAACACTCCTCAAACCGATCTCGCCAAGCACGGCAAGCAAACTGTCAAGAAGCTGGTTGGTCAGGGCAAGGGCGTAACGAATATCGAGGTGACGGATAGCAACATCAAGGCGTTTGAGCGGGTGGCGAACAAGTACGGCGTGGACTTTGCCGTTAAGCGGGATGCAAGCCAACGCCCGCCGAAGTATCTGGTGTTCTTCAAAGCGCCGGATACCGACGCGATGACCGCCGTGTTTCGCGAGTTCACGGCAAAGACGATCAAGCGCGAGAACAAGCCGTCCATCATAGCTCAACTTCGCAAATTTCAGGAGTTGCTGCAAAGCACCGCGCAGAAAGGCGAGCGGCAAAAGAGCAAGGAGCAGGTTAGATGAGAATGCGAAAGATCGTCATAAAAGTGTTGCCCTATCTCCTACTCTTCCTGTTGTTTACAAAGGTTGGTCAGGCGATCCGGCTCACACCCGGGGTTGAATTCGGTGAAAAGGTGCTCAGGCTACCGGCTGGATTTGCCGCCGCGTTCTCCAGTTGGATGCCGAGTTTTCACCCGAATGATCTGCTGTTTGGGATGATCGGAGCCGCCGCGGTTTGGATCACGGTGTATGTGAAAGGCAGAAACGCACGGAAATATCGAAAAGGCGAAGAATACGGCAGCGCGCGCTGGGGGACGGAGAAAGACATCCGTCCCTTTATCAATCGGACGTTTTCCGAGAACATCATCCTCACGCAGACCGAGCGTCTGACGCTTGGGCAGATTGCCGATCCCGAGCGGCGAAACGTCAACCTCAACGTGCTGGTTATCGGCGGCTCCGGCTCCGGCAAAACGCGCTACCACGTCAAGCCGAACCTCATGCAGATGAATGCCAGCTACCTCGTGACCGACCCGAAGGGCACGCTGATTGTCGAGTGCGGCAAGATGCTCGCCACGCACGGCTACAAAATTCGCGTGCTGAACACGATCCGCTTTCGCGAGTCGATGCACTATAACCCGTTTGCGTATGTGCATACCGAGGCGGAAGTGATGCGGTTCGTCACCGTGCTCATGGAAAACACGTGAAAGGATGGCACGACCAACGGCGACCAATTCTGGATTCAGGCGGAGGAGTTGCTGTATATGGCACTGATCGGCTACGTCGCGTTTGAAGCGCCGGAGGAGGAGCGAAATTTCATCACGCTGCTGGAGTTGGTCAACGCCTGCGAGGTGCGCGAGGATGACGAAAGCTACCAATCCCCCGTCGATCTGCTGTTTGAACAGCTCGCGCAGGAAAAGCCGAATCACTTCGCGTCCCGCCAATACAAGAAGATCAAGCACTCCGCCGCGAAGACCATGAAGAGCATCCTGATCACCTGTGGCTCGCGGCTCGCGCCTTTCGACGTAGAGGAGATCCGCCAGCTCATGGCCTACGACGAGATGGCGCTGGACAAGATGGGCGATCGCAAGACCGCGCTGTTTTGCATCGTGTCCGACACAGATCCGACGTTCAACTTCATCGCCGCGATGCTGTATTCGCAGCTGTTCAACACCCTCTGCAACAAGGCGCTCTCCTATGGCGGACGGCTGCCCGTGCATGTGACCTGCCAGCTGGACGAGTTTGCGAACCAGAAGATCCCGAATTTTGAGCGGCTGATCTCCGTCATCCGGAGCCGCAACATCTCGGCGCATATCCTCGTGCAGACGCAGAGCCAGCTGCGCGCCGTATATAAGGATCACGCGGAGACGATCATCGGCTGCTGCTCTTCCATCCTCTTTCTTGGCGGCAAGGAGCCGAGCACGCTCAAGAGCATTTCGGAGTCGCTGGGCAAGGAGACGATCGACACCTACAGCGAGAGCGATACGCGCGGGCAGCAGCGCAGTCACGGGCTGAATTATCAGAAGCTTGGCAAGCCGCTGATGATGCCCGACGAGCTGGCCATCATGCCCGGCAGCCGGTGCATTCTACAGTTGCAGGGTGTTCATCCGTTCTATTCGCGAAAGTACGACATCATCAAGCATCCGATGTATCCGCTGCTGGCGGATGCGGATGAGGGGAATCGGTTTGAGGTGGGGAGTTTTGTGAAAGTAAGTTAAGTTCAATGGCAATGGGTTTCCTGAGTTGGTAATTTGCATGATGAGAATTTTGAGATCTCTCGTATAATAGTCATGCATTATAAGAGTAAATCATACAGTACCGTGAGTTTGGAAAAGCATGGTTCCTTTTTTCGTTGGCAAAGATAATTTGCTATAAAATG
>QKAN01000089.1 GCA_003246365.1 Clostridia bacterium | reverse complement strand
GGAGAAACCCCTGCAACGCATGAAGTTCATGAGAGATGTGCTCCAGAAATATCAGGAGAACAACCTGATCCGAAAGGATATTGACCTGGATTTCTTCTCCCTGATGATGACCTCATTCAATTTTACCCTTTCAGAATACATTTGTATTAAATACAAAATCGCTACTTCGTCTCCTCTCTATTCGGTGGGCATTGAGCTACTCAAGCAGGACGCCGAACAGCTACTGGATATTGTCAGAAGAGGTTGGCTGCCTTAATCAACTGGACGAACAATAAGGAGAAAATTCCGATGAAGCCATTAGTCCGAGCAATCATCCGATATCATGTACAGATTTGCATCTACTTAGCCTTCTTTGCCGTCTGCCTGTTTGTCCCGGCAGGGCAGCTCGCTTGGAAAATGGGTTGGCTTTACTTGGCAATCAACGCGCTTAGCATGATTGCGAATTCACTGATCCTTCTACTCAGAAATCCTGGCTTGTTTCAAGAGCGGGCGAATCGAAAAGGAAAAAGGGATTTGGATAGAATCCTCGCCGGGATTATGTCCTTTGTGGGTCCGATCAGCATTTGTATTGTCTCCGGCTTCAACTTCCGTTTTCAATGGCCGCCGCAGATTCCTTTCATAGGTCAAATGATCGGTGTCGTTTTGGTCATTCTGGGCTGCATGCTCGCCGCATGGGCAGTGGCTTCCAATAAGTTTTTCTACGGTTTTCTGCGGATTGCCAAGAACGAAGGCCATTCCGTCTGCGTCGATGGTGCCTACCGGCTGGTGCGGCATCCGGCATATCTTGGCGCCATCATCATTGATCTTGCGACACCGTTGGTTCTGAGCTCAGTTTGGGCGTTCATCCCCGCAGCGATCACCATCCTGGCGATTATTATTCGCACAAAACTTGAAGACGATGCGCTTCAGCGTGATTTGGATGGATATCAGGCATATGCCCAGCAGATTCAACATCGCCTAATTCCATTCATCTGGTAGATTTCGTCAGAGAAGTGCCCCCCTGTTTTTCTCTGTGAATAGTGTCGTTCAATCACGATATAGCGATACAATCATTTAATTGTGGAACGCCAGGCGGGTCTGGAAGACTAATCCACAACCAAGAAACATAACAACAAGGCGCGCCGGAAACGGCGCGCCTTTGTTTTATGTGATTCTATCGAAATATCTCTTAAGAACTCTATTTCGCGTTCTCCACATCGATGTTCAGCACCTGCATGGAGGGCCAGTACATCGTGATGCAATAGACACGCGCGTCGTTGGTGATGACATAGAAGTCCGCTGTGAATTTCTCGCGTGAGGGTTGATCCGGCAGTCTGCCGCGCAGCGTGTCCAACAGGATCGGGTGCGAGTCGTTCAGGTTCGCAATGGACCACTCTTTGCATGCTTCCTTCAGCTTCGCAACCTCTTTCTCATGTTCCCTGCCAAAGGTCGGCTCCGACGCAAGGAGCGTCTCCGCCTGCTTCTGCTGCTCGTCCGTCAGTGTGATATTGTTTTCATTTTGCGAGAGGTAGATCACCTCGCCGGTGCTTTCAACGACATACGCCTGATAGTTCGGGACATCGAGTGACGGCACATCCACGATATAGAGCCAGCGGGAGGTATCCTCCGCGTTGCCCGTGGTTGCCATCGCGCCGACCTGATCCGGCAGGCAGCCCATCTGTTCCCGCGTGACGGTGGCTTCCGTCTGGTTCGTCTGGAACACTTTGTTGATGTTGTCCAGCGCAAGTTCCTTCGCCTTCGCTTCGCTGACACTCCCCTGCGTGCAAGCGGTCAATGCAAGAGATAACGTTAGTATGATTGCGGTGATTAAAACTATCTTTCGTTTCATGTTGCCCTCCTTTGCACGAATCCAAATGGAATCGTGTCGGTCGTTGCTTTCAGCGGGGTTGATAAATTCCGCGCTATTTCGGATCGTTGATCACCGAAATGGATAGCACCTGTAAGGATGGCCATTCCATCGTCAGAGAATACACTCTGCCATCCTTTGTTACGGCATAGCACGGTGCGGAAAATGTCCTTTGCAAGGAATCATTGGGTTGCTGGTATATGTCTGTATCCAGTAGCATCGGATGCGGTTCATCAAGGTTCTGAACCGACCAGTCATAACAGGCCTGATAGAGCTCACTCAGAGCTTCTATGTGCTTCTCTCCCCATTCAGGCTCATCTAAGAAAAGATTATTTGACCGTTCCTTCTGCTCATCGCTGAGAATGATATTCATTTCGTGTTGATTTGCATACATCAAATCCCCTGTGTCGCCTAGCAAATAAACCTCATACTTGATGAGGGATGCTGCAAGCGGAATATACACACGATAAACCCAACGATAGGAGAACTCCGTGTCGCCGTTGGTCGAAAATGCCGCGGTATCTTCAGGGTAGCATTCCCAAAGCTCACGATACACTTTCGCATCTGTTTCGTTCGCGTTGAAATATTGGTTGATATACTTCAGCCCGATCTCTTTCGCCTTCTCTTCGCCGATGTTCTTTTCCCCGCAGGCGGAGAGACAAAGTGAAAGAGAGAGGATGATTACGGTGAGTAGGAGAAGTTTTCGTTTCATGTTGCCTCCTAAAAGCAAAATCAGGTGTCTTTCATTCGCTGGAATAGGATCGTCAGTAGAGTAAGCCGTTTTCAACCGCTATGCTTAACAACTCCAGCGAAGGCCAACTCATCGAAACGGTATAGACTTTACCGTCTCTCGTTACAACATAGTAGCTGCGCCCGAACTCCCGAATCTTGACGGGCGGTATCATTCCATTGTTTGCGTCCAGTAGAATCAGGTGATTGTCATTGAACTTTTCTTTTGCCCAGTCAAAGCAAGCACGGGTCAATGATTGAAGCGCATCCATATGTTTCTCTTCCCATTCCGACGTCTCCATATATAACTCATCCGCCTGCCTCTTCTGTTCATCCGACAAACGAACATTCACATTGCTCTGGTATGCATAGATCACTTCGCCTGTGCTTGCGAGGATCAAAGCCTCATACTTGGTCATAGTTGTTGCCAGAGGTACGCGAACATAGTAGATCCAGCGCTCCGAGAATTCGCTATCTCCGCTGGTAACAATTGCGCCAGAAGCATCGCGATAGCATTCCTGCTTCTGTTGTGTGATCTCGGCTTCGGTTTCGCTCGTATCAAACATTTTGTTGATATACTTTAGCCCAATCTCCTTCGCCTTCGCTTCGCCGATGTCTTTTTCCCCGCAGGCAGTGAGAAATAGAGAAAGAGAGAGAATGATCGCGGTTAGAAGGAATATCTTTCGTTTCATGTTGCCTCCGGTTATGATTCCTGATCAAATAGATAGACGCTTGTTACTTCCATCGTAGGCCAAAGCAGTTCAACGAGGTAGATGTGCCCGTTCCGATAGACTGCATAGGTTTCGATCCATTGCTGAGGCGAGGTATAGTTGTCTGTCATTTCGATTCCCGGAACAGAGCACAACATCTCCATATCCGGCTCAAAATGTTGTTTTAACCATTCGACGGAAAACCACATGGATTCGACTTGTTCATCCGAGAAGCCATACGCTGGAGGAGGCTCCGGAAACTTGACTGATTCCGCTTTTTTCCTCTGCTCTTCCGTCAACTCGGTATTCGAAACACCCCTGCCTGCCCGATAGGCAGCTCCCGTTACCGCGTTCACTGTGGCATTATATTCCGCATTTTCGTTTTCATCATCCGGATTTACCCGAATATTATAGAACCGTATTGGTTCCTCAGTGCCATACTGTATTCTTTGTCCATCCTCATATGTCACGCCTGCACCCTCTTGATACGCAACCGTCACCACAGCGTCAGTCAGATCGACCTCGAACGCTTGCTGAATCAGCGCAAGCCCCGCTTCTTTCGCTTTCGCTTCACCGACAAGGCGCGGCGCGCAGCCGGAGAGCACGAGAACCAGGCAGTTGATATAAATCAATGTTGCGATTACTCTCTTTTTCATCGGTATGACCCCTTTACGACCGGTTGACTCAAGATATCAATCTGAAAGATCTGATTCGTCGGCAGTATGATTCCAATGACATACACCGCGCCATTCTCAAACATCACGTGACAATCCATACTTACAATATTCTCATCGATGAGACCTTTTTTCATTTTGCCATACTCGACAGTCTTGATATTCGACTGCTTCTCAAACCGTGCGGACATCCAATCATTGATGGTTTGCGGCAGTTTTAGTTCGTAAAGGCGGCTCATCACTTCGCTAGTTCCATATGGGAGTTTCGCAAGCTCTTCTGCCTGTTTGATCTGTTCGTCTGTCAACGGCGAAAGCGTCTCCGGGAATCGCTGTGCGCTAAATACAAAACCGCTGATTGCATCGACTTGCGCAACATACAGAGCATTGTCTGTGTGCTCCTTCATAATAAAACCGCATAACAGGGGCATCTTGCTTCTGTTCTGTGCTCCGGTCTTGAGGCAGTGCATCAGCCGAATACTCGCCATAGTCCACCACTGCTTCGGTTTCGTTTACATCAAACACCTTGTTGATGAACGCTAGCCCTGCTTCTTTCGCCTTTGTTTCGCCGATGCGGCGCGGAGAGCAGGCGGAAAGTAAAAGTTCAGCGCAGATTAAAAAGATCAGAAGTTTCTTTTTCATCATGGCATATCTACCGTCGGTCTTGTTTGATTCAGAATCGTAATTTCGGTGACGATCATCTGCGGCCATGCTACTGTCATATGGTAGATTGATCCGTCACGGATCACGATATAGAAATTTGAGCTTCCACCGTTGCTATCAAATCCGCATCCGCTATCCACATCGCCGAGGATGCCCTCTTTTAGATCGAATTTTTGTGGAATCCATTCCCGTGCAAAGATATAGCAGTCACTGGTCAATGTCCCGAAGTCGGCGGTCTGTGCATCACCGCTTCCGCATGCTTTTCTCCACTCGTTCCACTGAATGTTTGTCATCTTTGGCACAAGAGAGTAGCTCTTTCGGGCAGAGTAAGCCACTCCTGTTTCCGCGTTTACAAATGCTACGTAATCAGAGCACCCATGTGTATCTTGCGGGGTTGCAACGACATAATAATTGATGTTTTGTTCATCCCCAGTATGTTTATATTCTCCGTCAACATATGTTGCACCAGCTTGCACCGCTTTGGTTACTACCGCTTCTGTCACATTCACATCAAACACATGGTTGATAAACGCGAGGCCTGCCGCTTTCGCCTCGTCCTCGCTGATGAGCTTCGGTGAGCTGCCGGAGAGCAAAAGCGCAGCACAGAGTATGCAGATTATGATACCCTTTTTCATTATCACATATCCTCCATAGGACGCGTTTGGTTCAGCACCGTCACATCAATCAACGTCAACTGCGGCCAAGAGAACGTGACATGATAGATCGTTCCGTCGCGGATCACGATATAGAAGTTCGCGTTCGCGCCAGAGCGCTCCAGTGCGCCTCCTCCTTCCACGAAACCGAGTATACCCGCCTGCAGGTCGAATTTTTCGGCAATCCATTTTTGTGAGGAATGCTCGCAGTCGGAAAGAATATCGCTGTAAACAACAAGCCTGTCGTTTCCGCTTTTCCGGGCTTCGTCCAAGGTTTTCTGCTCAGCAGGTGTAAGTTTCGGCTCAAACATTGTATTCAGGAAGGCCGCGAAAGCAACTCCCGTTTCCGCGTTCACATGCGCATAATACAGATATTCTCCGTCCGCTTGTTTGCCAGTTGCGACGACAAAGATATAGATCGGCTGTTCCTTGCCCGTCACCTGATAATCTCCGTCGATGAAAGTAGCTCCTGTCAGCTCCTGATAGGAAACTACCGCTTCTGTCTCATTCACATCAAACACATGATTGATGAACGCAAGACCTGCCGCTTTCGCCTCGTCTTCGCTGATCAGCTTCGGTTTGCCTCCCGTGAGGAACAGCGACGCGCAGAGGATAAACACGAGCAGAATGACAATCTTTCGTTTCACGGTCTTTCTCCTTTGGGTTCGGCGCCAAGTACCTGAATTTCGTTGAGATCCATCTCAGGCCAAGAGAAGCCGACGCGATAGAGCGAGCCGTCCGCAAACGTCACAAAATAGCCGATCGACGCCTGCGAAGCGTGTCCCCCGCTCCATTGGCAACAACCCTGCGGTGAGATCAGCGCGACTTCCTTCTGAAACCGGCGCATGACAAAGTCGCACGCGGCGTCTTTCGCGCAATCGTTTTGCAGGGATGGATTCTCTTGTTCGTCGGTAAAATTCGATTCTGGACCGGATTCGGTTTGCGATGAGACGGGAGCAAGTAAAAATTCGTTTTTCGTGGCGTAATAGGCAACGCCCGTGACGGCGTCCACCTCCGCATAATAGAGATCCGCGCCGATACTTTGATCGGATATCGTTACGATATAGATCTGCGCAATCTCTCCGGGTTTCATTTCGGTGTTATCCACGACGCTGGTACCCGCGCGTTCGAAATATTCGACATGCGCGTCTTTCGCCGTGACGCCGAACGCCTGCCGCAGCAGCGCGAGCCCGGACTTCTTCGCCTGCTCCTCGCCGACAAATTTGGTGCCG
>QKAN01000095.1 GCA_003246365.1 Clostridia bacterium | reverse complement strand
GTTTATCTCATCTGAAATTGAGGAGATGCTTCGAACCTGCTCCCGATTGATTGTTATGCGGGACCGGAAGATCGGAAAGCGGATGGAATCATTGAAGACTTGTCTGTGCGAGAGAATATTATTCTTGCGCTGCAGGTGATGAAAGGTTTTTTGCGTCCGTTTTCCCGAGCCGAAGCGGAGAGTTTTGCGGATAAATATATAGACTTACTTGGCATAAAAACCGCGTCCACCGATACGCCGATCAAGTCGCTTTCCGGCGGTAACCAGCAAAAGGCGATTCTTGCGCGCTGGCTGCTGACGAAACCGCAATATTTAATTCTGGACGAACCGACGCGCGGAATCGACGTTGGAACCAAAGTTGAAATTCAGAAGCTTGTGTTGCAATTGGCGCAAGAGGGCGTCAGCGTTACGTTTATCTCATCTGAAATTGAGGAGATGCTTCGAACCTGCTCCCGATTGATTGTTATGCGGGACCGGAAGATCGTAGGCGAGTTGAGGGACAACAACATGACGCAGGCGAACATCATGCGCACGATTGCGGGAGAGACGGTGCAAAATGTCTAAATTCATCAAGAAAATATCAAAGTCTCAACTGGGCGTGCCGCTGTTTGCGCTGTTTCTTTTGATCATTTTCAACCTGATCAGGGACCCCGGATTTTTTTCGATTTCAGTGATTACCAACAACGCCGGAAACACCGTACTTTCCGGAAACATTGTCAGCATCTTAAACGGCGCGTCCGAACTTGCGATACTTGCGATTGGCATGACGCTGGTTACGGCGTCTTCAAGAGGGCAGGACATCAGCGTTGGCGCGGCGGCGGCGATTGCAGGCAGCGTTTTTGTGCGCGTGCTGCGCGAACACAACATCACGATGCCGGTGATACTGCTCGCGTTCTTAGCCAGTTGTCTTGTTGCAATTTTATTTGGCGCGTTTAACGGGACTTTGGTCGCGGTGTTTAAAATACAGCCGATGATCGCAACGCTGATTCTATTTACCGCTGGCCGACCGATTGCATACTGGATCAACGGCGGCGCGACGCCGACCGTGGACAGCCCGCTGCTCGGCTATATCGGTAGTTTCATTCCGGGCATTCCGATCCCAACGCCGATTCTGATCGTGATCGTATTCGGCATTTTGATTTCACTCGTGCTGCGCTTCACAAACCTCGGGCTTTATACGCAGGCGGTTGGGATCAACGAGAAGTCCGCGCGACTAAACGGAATCAACGCGGTTGGCATGAAGATGCTTTCGTTCATGATCCTCGGCGTTTGCGCATCGATTGCCGGGTCGATCGGCGTTAGCAGAATCGGGCTGATCAACCACGAAACACTGCTGCTGGATATCGAAATGGATGCGATTCTGGCGGTCGCCATCGGCGGTAACTCGCTCAGCGGCGGAAAGTTCAACCTCGGCGGTTCCGTAATCGGGGCATATATTATTCAGGCGCTGACGATTACACTCTACGCGATGAAGGTTTCTTCTACAGCGGTAAAGGCATATAAAGCGATTGTAATCATCGCAATCGTTGTGCTCGGCTCGCCGGTTGTGAAACAGTATGTGATGCAGCTGCGCGGCAAATTGTTTCAAAAATCTATGAAAGTAGCGGAGAATTAATCAAATGATGAAAAAAAGAGATTCATTTTCCGCAGTGGCGGAGAAAAAGCGCAGGGAACCGATTTCAAACACGAATTTGCTGCTGACGATCACGATCTTTACATTTGTCAGCATGTATTCCATCGCTATGGCGGTGTGGGGCGGCGGATTTTTAAACCCGCAGCAGTTTCTGGATATCTTCAATAACAACGCGTTTCTGATCGTTATCTCCTGCGGATTGACCATTGTCATGATCGCTGGCGGCATCGATATATCAGTCGGCGGCATTACGGCACTGGTAACGATGGCCTGCGTTGTGTATCTGGATGACCACAGCGGGAGCGTGCTTGGATCGGTTGGTCTTGCGCTGGGAATCGGGCTTGCATTTGGCCTTGTGCAAGGCACGCTGATCTCATATCTGGAGATTCAGCCGTTTATCGTTTCGCTGGCGGGTATGTTTTTTGCGAGGGGAATGACGACGATTGTCAGCGCAGCGCCGCGCACGGCGGAGCAGGCGGCGTTTGTCGCGCTCAAATCCTACCGCATCATTATACCCGGCATTGGGTCTTACGGGAAAACGGGCAATTTTATTCCGGCAAAAGTCGAGTTAGGCGTTATTATCGCAATTACAGTCGTTTTTGTGGTATTGGTCATACTAAAATGGACGCGCTTCGGGCGAAATCTCTATGCGGTCGGCGGAAACAACCAGAGCGCGCTGATGCTTGGCATCAATGTTAAGCGTACGAAGTTCTATTCGTATCTCTTGTGCGGGTTGCTCTCCGGCATCGGTGGATATGTCTATCTGCTGCATACCGGCGCGGGTAACGCATCAAATGCGACTGCGGCGGAAATGCAGGCGATTGCTTCTTCCATCATCGGCGGTACGCTGCTGACCGGCGGCGTCGGAAATGTCATCGGCACACTATTCGGGGTACTTTCGCTAAAGACGATCAGCAACATCGTGATTGCATCCGGGCTGCGCGAACCATATTGGCAGAGCATCACGATCGGGCTTATGCTTTGCTTCTTTATCCTGCTGCAGAGTGTTGTACTCGCGCTGCGCGAAAAGGGCGGCTATCAGCTGAAATTGCCGGTTTGGATGAAACCGAAACAAAAGAATAACGATAAAGAATAACAAATTCGAAATTCATGTATAAATCGGAGGAACGATGAATGGCGGAAAAACTATATTTCATAACAGGCAGTCAGGATCTCTACGGTGAAAAAACACTGGAAGAAGTTGCCGCGGACAGCAGGGAGATTGCCGCTTATCTCGACCAAAAGCTGAAGGACACGGTCAGCATCGAATGGAAACCGACGGTGCGCAACTCGGAAGAGATTCTTCGCGTTTGCCGCGAGGCATCGGCGGACGATGCGTGTGTTGGCGTTATCACCTGGATGCATACGTTTTCGCCTGCCAAAATGTGGATTAAAGGGCTTCAGATTTTATCAAAGCCGTTGATGCATCTGCATACGCAGGCCAACGAACGCCTGCCGTATGACACGATCGACATGGATTTCATGAATTTGAATCAGAGCGCGCACGGTGACCGCGAATATGGGTTTATCGTTTCTCGCCTCGGAATCCCGCACGAAGTCGCGGTTGGATTTTATCGAGACGAAGATGTTTTATCGCAACTACGCCGGTTTGCGCAGGTTGCAAAGGCGATTGCTTATTCGAAAAACCTAAAAGTTGCGATGTTTGGCAGCAATATGCGGGAAGTCGCCGTGACGGACGGCGACCGCGTGGAAAGCCAGATTCGCTACGGCTGGGAAGTGAATTACTACGGGATCGGTGATCTTGCGGCGCGAATCGACAGCATAAGCGAAAAGGAAGTTGACGAAAAGATCGCGGAGTATCGCAGAATTTATGATATGCCGACGAAAGGACTGGACGCAGTGCGCGAACAAGCGCGCTACGAGGTCGGCTTGTCACGTTTCCTGACGGAAGGCGGTTTCGGTGCATATACGGACACGTTTCAGGATCTTCACGGCTTAAAGCAGCTTCCTGGCCTTGCTACCCAGCGTATGATGGCGAATGGATACGGATTTGGCGCGGAGGGAGACTATAAAACGGCGGCGCTCGGCGCGGTGCTCGGCAGAATGGCCGAAGGCAGAAACGGCGCAACCGGATTTATGGAAGACTACACCTATGATTTTGCGGATGAGCTTGTTCTCGGCGCGCACATGCTGGAGGTTTCTCCTTCGTTTGCCGCATCGAAACCGAAAATTGAAGTACATCAGCTTGGCATCGGTGGAAAAGATGCGCCGGCACGGCTCGTATTTGATGGGGTAAAAGGCGCGGGCGTTGCGGTTTGCATGACGGACATGGGTGATCGGTTCCGCCTCATTGCGGCGGAAATCGAGTTGGTAGAACAGCCGAAACCGATGCCGAAACTTCCGGTTGCGCGCATTATGTGGAAAATAAAGCCCGACTTGAAGACAGGGGCGGCTGCGTGGCTTTATGCGGGCGGAGGGCACCACACGGTGGTCAGCACAGCACTGTCGCTGGAAGATATTCGTTTGTTTGCAAAGTTGACGAAAACTGAGCTGGTCGAAATTGATGAGGCAACGGATTTGAAGACGCTGCATGTGCAGCTAAAACGTTAATCAAGTCGCGAAAAATTTAAAAATACTAAATCGAAAAGGCCATCGGTACATGACAATACCGATGGCCTTTTGCTGTAAAAACTCTCTAAATAATTCAAAAAATTATGTTGCATCAATCGGGCAGACGGCTGAGATTGCGTCCGCAAGATATGGCACTGTATTCAGCGCGGCTTCAAACGTATCGGCGTTGGTGCCGATTTCGGCAAGCAGACAAAGTCCCATATGCTGATTATACCGCCCAACTTTCAGCCGGATGGGCTTGACCAGATTGGAATTGACGCTTGAAATTTCTTCGGTCAGAGAATATGCGAAGGTGTAGTTGTTTTCCCAATCCGGCAAAACGTCGTATTCGCCGTCATAAGTGCCGATTCCCGTGCCGACAACAAAGAACAACTTGGCGGTCGGTGTTCCGTTGATCTGAATCGTGTTGTCCGAGCGGCCGCGTTGATTGCTGGAATTACGGTGCAGATCGATAAACAAATCGATTCCGTCATACTGCTGCATAATTGAGAGAGAGCGGGAGTATGCGCTGAGGATGTCTTCGCCTTCCACGTTTGTTGTGTCATGAATCACGTTGAATCCGCGTGCGCGCAGTGCATCCGCTAACGCCTCGCCAACGGCGACGACGTTATAGTTTTCGTCCAGCGTGCGTCCGGTTTCGGTTTCAATATAAGTATCCGTTTCCAGTTTTAAATACGATTCTGTTGCGTGCGTATGATAGATCAAAACGGTTGGAGTATGGTCAAAGGAAAACAGCGCAGTTGAAAATTGAGCGGCAATGTCGCTTCGTAGCGTGATATCGCCGTCTTCGTCGATCATCATTTCCGGTTCCGGTGTCGGCGAGGCTGTCGGCATCGGTGTAATTTTTACGGGTTGTTCCGTGGAAAGCACCACGGGTTCATTCGGTTCATTCGCGGGGGATGATGTTGTTTCGGAAGACTGACCGGATGCACAAGCGCAGAGAAACAGAGTCGTCAACAACATCGCAAAAATCGCGATTCGTTTTCGTTGACGGCGCTTCCTGCTCATGCCTGCGCCTTCTTGTCACGTTTTGCCTTCGGAGGAACCAACGGAAGATATACGGTAAACGTCGTTCCCGCAGCGGCAGTGCTGGCAACCGAAATACGGCCGCCATGCGAACGTACGATGTTTTCCGCGATGGAAAGACCGAGACCGTAGCCACCGGTGCTTCTGGAGCGATCGACCCGATAAAACCGCTCGAACAGATGCGGCAGGTCTTCTTCGGCAATCGGCGCACCGGTATTGTTGACGCGGAGCGTCGCGCCGGAGCTATCCGCGCGCAGTTCGAGCCGGACTTTTCCGTTCGCATTGGCATATTTTACCGCGTTGTCAAGCAATATGCCGCAGAGGCGCCGAAGTTGGCTTTCGCTTCCCTGGAGGGAAACGGATGGTTGAATTTCATCTTCCAGCGTAACGCCTGCTTCAAACGTAACCGACGCAAACGACAGCAGGGAGTTCTGCGCAACGTCCGAAAGGCAAACTTCCGAATAAGTGCGGTCAACGCGTTCGCTGTCCGTCTTGGCAAGAAACAGCAAATCTTCGATCAGGAGTTTCATCCGGCTGCCCTCGGAGCTGGTGTTTTCAATCCATTGCCGTTCCTGCGCAATCGTATGATTCGCATGCGAAAGCAATATTTTCTGATTGGCAAGAATTACGGTTAAAGGCGTTTTGAGTTCATGACTGGCGTCTGCAACAAATTGCCTTTGCCTGTTCCAGGAAGCTTCCACTGGTTTGAGCGCCCAGTTTGCCAGAAACAATATGATGAAAAAGAACGCAAGCAATGCGAGCGCGCCGACGAGCAACGAAGTGATGATGAGCTCCGTCATGGCGGAGATATTACTGCTGGCATCCAAAAAAGCGATGCGGGTCACGCCGTCCGTGGTATCGCGCAGATAACGCAGAGAATAGGAGCGGATTAAACCGGAATCCTGCGAAGAATTCATCACCATGGTTGCGAGGGCTTGCGCCGTGTCATCACTGATGATGACAGACGAAACAGAATCTATTGTAACAGTCCCGTCTTCATCGACAGTAACGACGAAACCGGCTAAATAATCGTTGTTATGCGGAAGGCTGCCGCTGGGGGAACTCGGCTTTCCGATTTCGAATTGCGTTGTATTGTCCGTATCCCGATGGAGCAGCGACTCTAAACCGCGCTCAGCAGTCTGCCGCTGACTCGTCGCGGTAGAAACACAAAGCGCGGTAAACACCGCAAGCAGCACCACCAGAACAAGTGACATGCTGATGAGAATAAACTTCTTTTTCAGGGATTGAATCATCGTTGCGCCTCCGTTTCGGTGCGGATGTGAAAAATTGGGTCGCCTGTATTTGCGGCTTACTCTGTTCCGAGCTTATAGCCCAGTTTGCGAATTGCCTGAATGGTAACGCGCGAACCCAGATAAAACAGCTTTTTTCTTAAGAATGAAATATAAGCTTCTACATTATTATCTGCAGCGTCGCTTTCCGCGCCCCAGACCTTCACGATGAGCTGTTCCTTTGGAACAATTGTGCCGGGGGAGGCGAGCAGGATTTTCATTACTTCAAATTCTTTATAGCTCAGACGGATGCGTTTGAATCCGCAACGAAGATCGCTGTTGCCAAGTTCAAGAACGACGTCTTCATATGCCATCTCTTCCAGAAAAACTTCACCTTGTCGGCGCGTGAGCGCGCGGATACGCGCTGTAAGCTCTTCTGGAGCAAACGGTTTTGTCATATAATCATCCGCGCCGCAGTCAAGCCCGTTGATTTTGCTGTCCAACTCGTCTCTTGCGGTGAGCATGAGTACCGGCGTGGCAATTTTCTCGCGGCGGAGCGCGCGAACAACGTCGAAGCCGTTGCGCTTTGGCAGCATAACGTCCAGAATGACAGCGTCGTAATCTCCGGTTACAGCGTATTGATAACCGTCCTCACCGTCGTAAACCGCATCTACGGCGTATTTTTGCTCGCGCATGATTTGCGAAAGCGCGTCGTTGAGTCGCTTTTCGTCCTCCACAATTAAAATCCGCATTGGATTTCCCCCCTCGTTGTTCACTTTCGCGCCGTACGATTCCTTAAAGTCAGTATAACCTTTTTCTATCGCGCGGAGCAATGCCATCGTCAAGAGCCGCATGGTTTCATTTCTTAGTAAGCAAATCATACGATTGAAAGCTGAAAGCAGACTGAAATCAAGTTTTCAGCAAGTTTTAAGCAAAGAGTTTTACAATCACGCCATGAGAGGTGAATCCGATGGCGAACAATACATTTCAACGATTCGAAGAAAAATATCTGCTCGACCCCGCGCAATATAAGGCGGTAATGGCCGGCCTCAGGGGCAGAATGCAACCGGATATGTTCGGCAGAAGCACAGTATCGAGCATCTATTATGATACGGAGGATTACCGGTTGATCCGTTCCTCGCTGGACAAGCCGGATTACAAAGAAAAACTCCGTCTTCGAGCCTATGGAACGACGACGCAGGACAGCGCCGTGTTCGTGGAACTCAAGAAAAAGTTTGATGGTGTGGTATATAAGCGCCGGGTTGAGCTGCCGCTTGCAGAAGCAAATTTACTGCTTACCGGTAAGCCGACAACGTCTGACTCGCAAGTTATGCGCGAGATACGTTATTTTATGAAGCTTTACAATCCGAAACCGAGCGTTTTGCTTTCCTATCGCAGAGTGGCCTATACCGGAGCGGATGCGGATTTGCGGATAACGTTTGACGACAGCATTCGATATCGCACCGGCGTTCTCTCGCTGACAGCAGGAGCCTGGGGCGAGGAGCTTTTACCAAAGGGAATGACGCTGATGGAGGTAAAAGCGCCGGGCGCAATGCCGCTCTGGCTCTGCGATTTGCTCAACCAGAATGGCGTTTATCCAACCAGTTTTTCAAAATATGGCGTTTGCTACCGCGACTTTCTTTTTCCGCGGATGAGGCAGGCAGAGAAAGGACGGAGTTTATATGCTTGAAAGTATTCTATCCACGTCGACCGATTTGACGGCGGCAAATTTTATCCTGTTGGCGGGGGTTTCTCTATTGTTAGGGTTCCTGTCCGCATTGGTATACATGTACCGCAATACCTATACCAAGGGGTTCGTGGTAACGCTGGTTCTTCTTCCGGTGGTGGTACAGACGGTGATCATCCTGGTTTCCGGTAATCTCGGCGCGGGTGTGGCGGTTGCCGGCACATTCTCCCTGGTCCGGTTTCGTTCCGTTCCGGGCGGCGCACGTGAAATTGCGGCAATTTTTGCGGCAATGGCGCTCGGCCTTGCAACCGGCATGGGTTATATCGGACTGGCGTTTCTGCTCTTTGCCGCGATTGCAGCGGCGAGTATGCTGCTTTTGACAATGCGATTTGGCGAACAGGATGCGAACCATAGACGGCTGCGTGTAACGATGCCGGAAGATTTGGATTATAACGAAGTGTTTGACGATGTGTTTGCAGAATACACAACAAAGACCGAACTGAAAAAGGTTCGCACAACCAACCTCGGAAGCATGTTTGAACTGCATTATGATTTGATTTTGCGTGATCCGGCGCAGGAAAAAAGATTCCTCGATGAGTTGCGCACCAGAAACGGCAACCTGAACATTTTGCTTTCCCGCACACCGGGAAACAGCGACGAACTTTAAGGTAACGATTTCATAAAAACTATGTTTTGCGTAACCGCGTGAACCGATGAGGGGGTTCGGAAATGAAACGATTAACAAACATTTTAGCAATACTATCCGCCGCTTCGCTGATATTTGCGACCGGATGCCAAAAGGCGAGTTCTGCAGCAGCGACTACGGTCGCTACCTCAACGGCAGACGTTGTAACGATTACCGCGGCGGCGGTCTCCGCCGTGTCTACGGCGCAGGCGGCATCCTCGGATGCATATTCCGATCGTGACCTGGACTCCTCATATGACGAGAGTGAAGCGATTCGTGTGGATCTCTCCGCTGTGACGGGGGATTATACGATTACCGCGGCGGGCGTATATGTGTTTACAGGTACGCTTAGCAACGGGTCGATTATCATAAATGCAGGCGACGAGGACAAGGTGCAGATCGTGCTTTCCGGCGCAAGCATTACCAACAGCGACGGCCCGGCAATTTATGCGGTTGCGGCAGACAAAGTGTTTGTAACGGCAGAAGCCGGTACGGTAAACACCCTTTCGGACGGAACAAGCTACGCCACCGATTCATTCGGCAATAACCCGGACGGCACGATTTTCTCCCGCTGTGATCTGACGCTCAACGGAACCGGATCTTTGATCGTAAACGGCAACTATAAATTCGGCATTGTCGGAAAAGACGATATTGTGATTGCGGACCTGACATTGACGGTTGACGCAAAATCGGACGGCATCACAGGCAAAGACAGCGTGAGCATCAACAGCGGAACGGTAAACGTTACCGCGGGCGGCGACGGAATCGTGAGCGAAAACGAAGACGACACGACGCTCGGCAGCGTTTTGATTGACGGCGGAACGATTACCATTACGACCGGCGGCGCAAACGCGAACAGCGCAAAGGGCATCAAGGCACAAGCGGCTGTTACGATTAACGGCGGCACGATCACCATCGATGCAGAGGACGACGCGGTGCACAGTGCAGCGGCAATGACCGTTACAAACGGGACGCTGACGCTAAGCTCCGGCGACGACGGTATGCACAGCGATGATATGCTGACGATCTCCGGCGGAGAGATTACTGTGGTTAAGAGCTATGAGGGACTAGAAGCGGGAACGATTACAATATCGGACGGGATTATCGATGTGACAGCATCGGACGACGGATTGAACGCAGCGGGCGGCAATGATAATTCCAACACGCAGAACGGAAAGCGTTCCGACTCATTCGGTTCTGACGCAAGCAAGGCGATTCTCATCTCCGGCGGAACGATAACGGTAAACGCGGACGGAGACGGAATCGACAGCAACGGATATATCTCGATTACGGGCGGTACGATCTATGTATCGGGCCCAACGGACACGCGTAACGGCGCGCTGGATTCGGGCACGAGTATGACGATATCCGGCGGCGTGATCATTGCGGCTGGATCATCAGGAATGGCGGAGGGATTCGATCAGAGTTCCGCGCAGGCATCGATTTCCTACACTTACACAGCGTCTCAGCAGGCGGGAACAACGATTACGCTGAAAGACGCGTCGGGGAATGTCATCGCATCCTATACGCCGGAGAAAGTGTATCAGAATGTCGTAATCAGCGCACCCGGCCTAACGATCGGACAGACTTATACACTATACAGCGGAAACACAACAGTGGACAGCATTACGCTTTCCAGCAACGTAACAAGCGTCGGTTCCGGCGGTACGAGCGGCGGATTCAACGACGGATTTAACGATGGATTTAACGACGGGCAAAACCCCGGCGGAGGCCAAAACCCCGGTGGAGGTAAGATGCCCGGCGGAGGACGAGGATGATTTTAATATGAAACAAAGAAGTTGGTTTCAAAAACATGCATATGCGTTGGCTTTCTCGCTCGTGTTAACGGTGTTTACCGGATATGTGCTTCTGGATACCTTCGTTTTGCCCAGCGCGGCAACGACGAGCGCAACGGTAGTCAACGCAACAACTGAAGTAACGACCGAAGTGACAACGATTCAGACGGACACTACGACGACGACAACCGCCCAAACCGCGCAGGCAACCAGCACGACTGACACAACGACAGATGAAACAGCAGCAACTGCGACGGAGACCGAAACGCAAACAACTGCAAGCGAACCGGTTATTACGGATAACAGCTATGTTGGAAACGGCGTGAGTATCACGATTGATACGATTCGCGTGTCGGACACTACGGTATACGTTGCTGATATTCAACTAACAAGTGCGAGCAGCTTACTGACCGCACTGGCGCAGAATACGTTCGGTACGAACATTACGCAGACGACCAGCACAATGGCGGAAGCAAACAACGCGATTCTGGCGATCAACGGCGACTATTACGGGGCGAACAAACGCGGCTATGTCATTAAAAACGGCGTACTCTATCGAGACACTGTAAGGCAGGGCGACGACACAGAAGACCTTGTGATCTATGCGGACGGCAGTTTCGCCATTATCGACGAAACCGAAGTCAGCGCGCAAGAACTGATTGACAGCGGCGTCGTACAGCTTTTATCCTTTGGCCCGGCGCTCGTTGAAAACGGCGGAATTGCTGTAACGACTTCTGAGGAAGTTGACCAGGCGAAGACAAGCAACCCGCGCACCGCAATCGGCATCGTGGACGATCTGCACTATATCATCGTAGTTTCAGATGGACGCACGAGCGAGAGCGACGGACTCAGTCTATACGAACTGGCGCAAGTGATGCAGCAATACTGCTGTGTAACGGCTTATAACCTCGACGGCGGCGGTTCTTCGACCATGGTATTTAACGGAACCGTAATCAACAACCCGACGACGAACGGAAGCAAAATTACGCAAAGGGCGGTGAGTGACATTGTCTACATTGCAGCTTGAAAGGAAACGTAAAAGCCTGAAACGCATGGCGGCAATCTATGCCGTAATCGCGGGGGCTTTAGGCGGAATCAGCGCGATCTATCTGCATTTTAGCTACGGCGTGAGTTCCCCGTTTATGGTGTTTCTGTTTGCTCCAGCACTCGTGCTCGGTGCGTTGCCGGCGCTGCTGATGAGTTTTTCAAACGGCAGGATGCCGTCTGCTACGACGCGCCGCCTCTGGAACAGCGCGGTTGCGACGCTGAGCGTTGGATTTCTCGTCCGCGCGATCATCAACATTTCCGGCCGATATACCAGCTACGATACGATTTACTGGATATTTGCAGGGATTCTATTGCTGGGGGCGATCCTTTGGCAGGCAAAAATAAATACCGCAGTGCGCAAAAGAATGCAGACTGCGGTTTGATAGAATCGATCTGGTGTCTTGCAATGCCGTAATCGTCAGAAATGACGGGTTACGGCATTGCCTGTTTCATGGACTTTACAAATTCTGAAACATGGGAAACGGAATCCTGTTTATGTTCGGCGATGCGCCGCACGATAGCGGAGCCGACGATGACCCCGTCGGCTAGCTTCGACATAGCCGCTGCCTGTTCCGGCGTGGAAACGCCAAACCCGATTGCGCAGGGGATGTTCGGGTTCGCCTCTCGAACTAGCTGCACCATTGCGCCGAGGTCGGTTGTAATGCTGCTGCGCATGCCAGTGACCCCTAGCGAAGAAACACAGTATACAAAGCCTTGCGCTTCTTTCGCGATCATGGCGATGCGCTCATGCGAGGTTGGCGCGATGAGACTGATAAAATCGATTCCTGCCGCGCGGCATGCGGGCGCAAACTCGCCTTTTTCCTCAAACGGTACATCCGGCAGAATAAGCGCGTCGATGCCAGCGTCAACCGCTTTTGCAAGAAAACGCTCTGTTCCATAGGAAAAGACGACGTTTGCGTATGTCATAAAAGCAAGCGGAACCGACACGTCTACGCGAAGAGTTTTCACCATATCAAAAATCTTGTCGGTGGTTACGCCGCCCGACAACGCGCGTTGATTCGCCGCCTGTATGACGGGGCCTTCCGCGGTCGGGTCGGAAAAAGGAATGCCCAGTTCGATCAGACCGGCGCCGCTTTCCGCCATCGCGCGGACGAGACGCGCGGTTGTTTCCAAATCGGGGTCACCGCAGGTGATAAACGGAATGAACACTTTTCCGCTTTGAAACGCTTCTGTCACTCTACTCATGAATATCCTGCCCCCTATATCGCGCAATTGCCGCGCAGTCTTTGTCGCCGCGTCCGGAAAGACAGATGACGACGATTTGATCCCGATTCATGCTTGGAACCATCTTTAGTGCATGCGCCACGGCGTGCGCGGATTCGATCGCCTGAATGATGCCTTCCGTTTTGCTCAGCAGCTCAAAGGCACACACTGCTTCTTCATCGGTCACAGCGACATACTCCGCGCGATGGATATCGTGCAGATACGCGTGCTCCGGCCCGACGCCGGGATAGTCCAGACCTGCCGAAATAGAATAGACTGGCGCGATCTGCCCGTATTCGTCCTGACAAAAATACGATTTCATGCCGTGGAAAATGCCAAGACGTCCTGTGCTGATCGTTGCGGCGGTTTCGAAGGTATCGATGCCGCGTCCCGCCGCTTCGCAGCCGATCAGGCGGACGGCGGGGTCGTTGATAAAGTGATAAAACGCACCGATTGCATTGCTGCCGCCGCCAACGCAGGCCAGAACTGCGTCCGGCAGGCGGCCTTCTTTTTTGATGATTTGCGACTTGATTTCACGCGAGATCACCGCCTGAAAATCACGCACGATCGTTGGAAAAGGATGTGGCCCCATGACGGAACCGAGGCAGTAGTGCGTGTCGTCAATTCGCGTTGTCCATTCGCGCATCGCCTCGGATACGGCGTCTTTGAGCGTTGCAGTGCCGCTGGTGACTGGGATGACCTCCGCGCCAAGCAGCCGCATGCGGTAGACGTTCAACGCCTGACGCTCGGTGTCCTCTTTTCCCATATAGACGACGCATTCCATGCCGAAGAGCGCTGCCGCGGTCGCGGTTGCGACCCCGTGCTGTCCCGCTCCAGTTTCGGCGATGAGCCGCGTTTTGCCCATCTTTTTTGCGAGCAGCGCCTGCCCCAGGACATTGTTGATTTTATGCGCGCCGGTGTGGTTTAAATCCTCGCGCTTGAGATAAATTTTCGCGCCGCCGAGTGCGCGGGTTAAAGCCTCGGCATAATACAGGCGGCTGGGGCGACCTGCGTACTCGTTGAGTAGAACAGAGAGCTCTTCCTGAAACGCAGGATCTGATTTATAGTGCAGATATGCCGCTTCCAGTTCGTTGATCGCGGTCATCAGCGTTTCGGGAACATATTGCCCTCCGTGAATACCGAAACGGCCTTTTTTGCGCTCCTGCATTTCGCGGTTACGATCCGCTTCACGCACCGCATCGACAAAGGCTTTCATCTTAGCTGCGTCTTTGAGCCCGCCTGTTTCCAACCCGGAACTGGCGTCCACGGCAAACGGTGCGCATTTTTGTATAGCATCCGATACGTTTTCTGGCGAAAGCCCACCGGCGAGGAAGAAGGGACGTTTGACGGACGCAACCAGCGACCAGTCGAAGGATTCGCCTGTACCGCCCGCGCCGTTGTCCAACAAAACATAGTCGGCGGGCGACGCCTCCGCGCGGAGAATGTCCTCTTGGGAAGCGACACGGAACGCCTGTATGACCGGATGATCCGCGCGGCGTTTCAGCTCCAGCACATAGTCTCTCGATTCCGATCCGTGTAGCTGCGCAACGTCGATTACGCCCGATTTTAACAGACGAACGACTTCGCCGACCGGCTCGTTTACAAACACGCCGACGACGGAAATCTCCGGCGAAAGCTCGCTTCTCAATTCGGCTGCGCGAATAGGCGAAACATACCGTTTGCTGGCTTTGGCAAACACAAACCCGATATAGTCGGGCTTTTGCTCGTTGGCCGCAGCAATGTCTTCCGGACGGGAGAGACCGCAGAGTTTTATTTTTGTCATATCGTACCTCGTAATTGTTCAAGCATCGCTTTTTTATCCGGCGCGCGCATCAGCGCCTCGCCGATGAGAACTGCGTCTACTCCGCAATCGCGGAGCGCACGCACATCTTCAGCCGACTGAATTCCACTTTCGGAGACAAACAGCACGCCTTCCGGAGCGAGCGAACGCAGCTTTTTGCTGTTTTCGGTGTCCACGGAGAAATCTTTCAGGTTCCGGTTGTTGACGCCGATGATCCGTGCGCCTGCGCGAATTGCCGTCAGGAGTTCGCTCTCATCATGTGCTTCCACCAGAGCCGAAAGCCCCAGATCGTCGCAAAGCGCAAGCATGCTGCGAATTTCTGATTCGCTGAAAATTGCGCAGATGAGAAGCACCGCGTCTGCGCCCATCAGCTTCGCCTGATAGATTTGATACGGATCTACCGTGAAATCCTTTCGCAGCATCGGCGTGGACACAGCCGCGCGCACATCCGTAAAAATCTTGTCGCTGCCGAGGAACCACTTCGGTTCGGTCAGGCAGGAGATGCAATCCGCGCCCGCGTTCTCATATTCCCGCGCAATATCGAGATAAGGAAAATCCTCGGAAATAAGCCCTTTTGAAGGGGACGCTTTTTTGATTTCGCAGATGAACGACAAGCCGGGCTTTTTTAACGCGGCTTCGAATGCAAACGGTGCTCGCGCAGGGACGGTTCCGCTTTCATAAAGCGAAACAAGCGCATTCAGCGAACGTTGCTGCCGATCTGCCGCGACGCGCTGCCGCGCGTAATCCGCCAGTTGATCGAGAATCGTAGACACGGCGGTTACTCCTGCGAAGCCACGCGGAACGCTTCCAGCTTTTGCAGCGCCGCGCCGGAGTCGATCAGTTCGCCAGCGAGCCGGATGCCGTCCGCTAGAGAATCAGCTTTTTTGCCGAGGTAGAGCGCCGCGCCTGCGTTGAGCAGTACCGCGTCGCGTTTCGGCCCGCGCTCTGTGCCGGAGAGAATTGCGTGGGTGATGGCGGCGTTTTCCTCCGGCGTGCCGCCGAAAAGGTCTTCTTTTTTGCAACGGGTCAGGCCAAAGTCTTCTGGCTGAATTACATAGGAGTCATAGAATCCGTCGCTGAATTCGCAGACGGTCGTCGGCGCGCTAAGGGAGATTTCGTCCAGCTTGTCCTGCCCGTATACGACCATACCGCGCTTGACGCCGAGGCTTGTGAGCACGCGCGCGAGCGGTTCCACCAGAGATTCACTGTAGACGCCGAGCAGTTGCGTTTTCGGCTGTGCGGGATTCGTCAGCGGGCCTAAAATGTTGAATACTGTGCGGATGCCGAGCTCCTTGCGGATTGCGCCGACGTATTTCATAGAGGTATGGTATTTTTGCGCAAAGAAGAAGCACATGCCGACATCCTGCAGCAATGAGACACATTTTTCCGGCGGCTGATCAATGTTGACGCCCAGCGCCTCCAGACAATCCGCAGTACCGCTTTTTGAAGAGGCAGCACGATTGCCGTGTTTGGCAACCTTGACGCCGCCAGCCGCTGCCACGAGTGCGGAGGTGGTTGAGATGTTGAAACTGTGCGCGCCGTCTCCGCCGGTGCCAACGATCTCCAATAAATCCATATCGTGCGTTACCTTGATGGCGTGGTCGCGCATTGCCGCCGCGCAGCCGGAGATTTCGTCGATGGTCTCCGCCTTTGTGCTCTTGGTGGAAAGCGCCGCGAGAAACGCCGCGTTTTGCGTTGCGGTGGTTTCGCCGCTCATGATTTCGTGGATGACGGCGTACGCTTCGTCATAGGTCAGGTCCTGTTTATCAACAATTTTGATGATTGCTTCTTTGATCATTGTTTTTTCTCCTTTGCCAATGCTAAAAAATTCTCTACGATGGTTCTGCCGTTTGGCGTTAATATCGACTCTGGATGAAACTGCAGGCCAAACACGGGATAGTCCGCATGCATCAAGGCCATCACTTCTCCGTCGTCCGTCCGCGCGGTTACGCGGAGACAATCGGGAATCGTATCTTCCACCGCTGCGAGCGAATGATATCGCGCGACAGGAATTTTCTCCGGACAGCCGCGAAACAGGGGACAGGCGGTGTCGAGCTTGGAGATGGACTGTTTGCCGTGCATCAGTTCCTTTGCGTAAGAAACCGTTGCGCCGAATGCGGCGCAGATTGCCTGATGTCCCAAACATACGCCAAGAATTGGAATGTTGCCGCCGAGCGCACGGATGACGTCCATGCAAACACCCGCGTGTTCCGGCCGACCGGGGCCGGGCGAGATGACGATTGCTTCCGGTTCGAGCGCGCCGATTTCTTCCGCCGTCATCGCGTCGTTACGGATAACGCGGATATCGGGATTGATGGAGCCGACCAGCTGATAAAGGTTGTAAGAGAAGCTGTCGTAGTTATCGATCAACAGAATCATAGCGTTTCCTCCTCGGCGAGCCTTAGCGCCTTGATGACCGCGGCAGCTTTATTCAGACACTCCTGATATTCGCTCTCGGGCACAGAATCCGCGACAATACCCGCGCCGCTGCGGACGAACACCTTGCCGTTTTTCTTGTATGCGATGCGGATGGCGATGCACGTATCCAGATTGCCCGAAAAATCGAGATATCCGATTGCGCCGCCGTAGATGCCACGCTTGTTGTCCTCTAAATCGTTGATGAGCTGGCAGGCGCGCAGCTTCGGCGCGCCGGAAAGCGTGCCCGCGGGCAGAATCGCGTCGATGGCGTCCAGTGCGGTCTTTCCTTCGGCAATTTCTCCACGCACGGTGGAACCGATGTGCATGACATGCGAATACCGCTCAATCGAGAGATACTGCTCGACGCTCACGCTGCCGAAACGGCTGATTTTGCCGATGTCGTTTCTTCCCAGATCAACAAGCATGTTGTGCTCCGCGAGTTCTTTCGGATCGGCGAGGAGTTCGCGCTCAAGCGCGAGATCTTCTTCTTCCGTTTTGCCGCGCGGACGCGTACCCGCGAGGGGAAAGGTGTAGAGCGTGCCGTTTTCCAGTTTTACGAGTGTTTCGGGCGAAGCGCCGGCAACTTCCATATCGCAGCTGGAAAAATAAAACATGTAGGGGGACGGGTTGACCGTTCTAAGCACACGGTACGCGTTGAGCAGGCTGCCTTCGTAGTCCGCTTCCAAACGGTTTGAGAGCACGACCTGAAAAATATCGCCTTCGTGAATATGATATTTCGCTCGCTCAACCATCGCGCAGAACTGGTCTTTGTCAAACAAGGCTTTCAGCTCGGATTTCAGCGCGCCTCGCGGTTCCGTTGCCGGTTTTCCAGAACGGAGCAGGGAAGCCATCTGTTCCAACTCGAACGCCGCGCGGTTATATTCGGTTTCAACATTGTTCAGCGAAATATTGACGATCAATACGATCTTCTGGCGTAGGTTATCAAAAGCGATCACTTTGTCAAACAACATCAGGTCTACATCGTTGAATCCCTCGGTGTCCTTTGCGTCCAACTTGAGCGTCGGTTCGGCATATTTCAGATAATCATACGAGAAATACCCGACCAGACCGCCGGTAAACGAAGGCAGACCTTCTACCCGCGGGCTAAAATGCTCCTCGATGATCTGCCGGATGTGCTCCCCCGGATTCCGGGTTTCAAACGAATGCGAGCCGATCTTCATCTGTCCGTTGAGGCAGGTGACCTCGAATTTCGGGTCATATCCAAGGAAGGTATAACGCCCCCATTTTTCCTGATTCACGACGGACTCCAGCAGATAGCAGTGCGTGGAGATGTTCTTTAAAATGCGGAGCACCTCGATCGGCGTGCGGATGTCCGAGAGTATTTCCATGCTCACCGGCGCCGCGCGGTAGCGGCCGTCATTGGCATAGGCTTTGATTTCTTCCAAGGTTGGTTTCAGCAAGTGGGGTCTCCTTTCTCAACAAGCAGGGCATAAAAAAAGTCCCTGACAAAATCGAATACGATTCTGTCAAGGACGAATAAACTCGTTTATCCGCGGTGCCACCTTGATTTACGGAAAATCCGTACGCTTTGCAGGATACCAACATATCCCTGACAACTGACGTATGCCCACACGTTGCAGAATACTTGGGAAAGTTCCCTTTGACTGCACCCTCAGCGGTCCATTTGATGAAGTGTTTTCCGCCTGACTCTCAGCGCCGCAGGCTCTCTGTAGGAGCATCCTCACCGTTATCTCCGCGTCAACGGTTTAATTATATATAATATAAGCGTGTCAAACGGCGTTGTCAAGATGAAAAAGTACAAATACTCTCAAAAATAGCGGGTAAGAATCATCTGAAGCATCTGCTATTCTGCTGAAATTGTCATTTTCGGTAAAACACAGTTATTCCAATAGGAATATGCTGGATCATCTGTGTGGTCTGCTAGTTCGAAGCTTTTACTTAAATAATCAGACAAATAATGCGACAATTTGATCGCTCCGTTTATATTTACGTGGAGGCCGTCGTCATAAAAATCCTGCCGTTGATCAAACCCGGTCTCAGATAGAATATCAGATTCATTCATATCAAGAAACTCTATTCCATACTCCGAACAGTATGACTCGACAAGCGCGTTGTTCTGTTTTGTCCAAGTTTTTGTTTTAGGTGGAATTGCAATCAGTAGTTCAATTCCGTGTTCTTCGCAAAGCCCTTGAATTTTTTTCATATATTGCAGTTCTGTTTGATCAAACGAAACAATTTCATCCGAATTTGGTAAAAAAGGCTGATCGGGTATGTTAACACTGCAAGTTAGATACGGCATTGCGCCTTTGAGATTATTTGGATTACGGTAATTTTTTAGAAGAAAATCCCCCGGTTCAACGTATGCCATGTTGGCATGAAGCGCTAAGATGGGAAGATACAATTCGATGATCGACTGCCAAGACAGCTGTTTAGAAAGTTCGTTTAAAAACGATAGCTTATTTACGCTTGGTTTCATCACGGCAGATAATGAAGAAATATCAAGAAGAAGACTTTCTGTATCGAAATCTTTGAAAAACTGTGAGGCGTTGATGATGACAACACTTGGCGATTGCTTATCGAGCGCATCTTGCAATAAATAGTATGCAATAGAAGCAGATTGGCTGGGTGTTGAAAGATTATAGGAGGTAATTCCCTGATCATCCCATAAGATCTTTGGCAAAAACGCGGCGCGCGATGTGCTTGATCCAAAGATGAGCACATCGATAGAATCATCCGGCTCCGCATAGAGACCAGCTAATGTGATGCCGGCGGAATAGTTACCCGCGGAATCTGTTCCTGCCGTAGCTGCGACTTTTCCAAAGTATGAACTCAGCATGCCAAGCAACAGAAAGAATGCGAGTGCTTTGATCCAATTACGTTTCATATTAAAACCTCGCATACAGGAAATTCTGAGAGGCACCAAGCGTATAATTGCCGAAAGCCAAGATGGAAACGGCACACAACAGAAGGACAGCCCAACGAAGAGCGAGAGGTCGCGCGTTGAGCTGCGCGCGAATGGAGACGCCTTTCTCCTGGAGAATACTGATGATTAAAACAACCAGAAGCCCGATTCCGCTAACCGCAATCACATATGGCGTTAGCAACGAATCGGATAGCGATCCATCGAAAAAAATATTCGGATTGAAACGGGAAAACATATCTTTCCAGGCTTGGACTGCGCTCGTCAACCGATCTGTCATAAACAAAATTCTGTTGATGCACAACAGCAAAAACGTTCTTAACATTTGAAACAAGCGCCAGCCGAACGACTCTGTACGAATTTTGAGTTGAACGGTCAACTTGGCAAGCGGATCTTTCATCGCCAGCGCGAAAATCATGATGACGGTAAAATACAAACCGGAAGCAAGATGGCGAAAATCGATTCCATGCCAGAAAGCATTGGCAACACGCACAACACAAATTCCTACATAAACGCTGATCACCTTGCCGAAGTTGTTACCGACATATTTTCGCAAGAAACGGCTCAGCCGGTTCATCGGTCGAGACAACGTTACAGGGAAAAACAAATACTCTCGCCACCATTCGTTCAGCGAGATATGCCAACGGCGCCAATATTCGGCAATGGAACGGGAGAAATACGGACGACGAAAGTTTTCCGGGAGGAGAATGCCAAACATTTCCGCCACGCCGCGCGCGATATCGATACCACCGGAGAAATCACAATAGAGCTGAAACGTGCCAAGTACCGCGGCAAGCATCACAAAAAAGCCGGGATGCGCGCCGGTATCCGCGAACACACGAGAAACAAACGGGGCAAGGTTATCGGCAATTACCAGTTTTTTAAAGAATCCGTAGAGCATTAGCTCCGCACCGCGAACAAGGCGCGCATATTCAAACTCTCGTTGTTGCGTTAACTGCATTGAGAGCTTGTCGAAGCGACTAATCGGACCTTGCAGCAATTGCGGAAAGAACGAGAGAAACAGAGCGAACTTTGCCAGATTTTGTTCTGGAACGATTTTCTTTCGATAAACATCCAGCAAATAACCGGTGCCTTGAAACGTATAGAAAGAAATACCCAGCGGTAAAAGCAACCCTTCCGAATCCGGCGCGACGCCTAACCGGTTGGCGATGGAGGCAACCCAATCTCCTGCTGAACCACTGAGTTTAAAGAGCGCAAGGATACCGATGTTTAATATGATGACAACACTGATAAGCCATTTTGCGGCTTTTTCGTTAGCGGTACGCTTTTGCTCCATTAGACGATATACGCCATGCGCGCCCAAATAGAAAGCGAGAATGGATAAGAATAAAAATATGAAGTTCACCAGACCGGAAAAATAATAAAAAACGCCGCTGGCGAGAAGCAAAACGATCCATTGCATTTTTTTAGGCAACAGATAATACGCCAGTAATGCGGCGGCGAGAAAAGCAAAGAAGTCCAGCGAAACAAAAGACATTACTTACGATTCCTCCGGGAAGAGACGTTTTCGCAGCAGCGATCGTTGAGGCTTTCCGTTGCTTGTTTTTGGGATTTCATGTGTTTCAATGATGCAACGAGGCAGCAGATGTTTTTCAAGCTGGTTGGACAGCTGGCGATAGATACTTTCGGCGGAGAACGGAACTTCTTTTTGCATTTGAACCGCCAAAACCGGAATCTGCCCGAGAATTTCATCGGGTGCAGCTATGCACGCGCAGTCGAAAATGCCGTTTATCTTACGCGCGGCTTCTTCTATTTCGTCGGGCGCAATCTTATATCCGCCGGAGTTAATTACCTCATCGGCCCGCCCCAACAGATACAACAGGCCATCTTGTCCGAAAAAGCCGATATCACCGCTGATTAAGCGACCGTTATTCAGCACGCTTGCCGTTAAATCAGGATCATTAAAATATCCGCACATGAGATTTGCGCCTGAAAGTTCGATTCTGCCCGGTGTTTCGGGCAATGTGATTGCTTCTCCTGAATCGTCGATCAAACGGATACAGGCGTTTTTGTTTACGACGCCTACGCAGGCAGTTTTTTCCGGCTTCCCATGATAGCGGTAATATGCACAGTCGCTTGCTTCACTGGAACCGTAACAGATACAAACCGTTACATCCGGCAAAAGAACCGAAAGTTGCTCGAGATCCTGTTTTTTTGCGGCGCCGGAACCCAGGCGGATGCATTTGAGTTGTGATTGAAATCCGCTCAACTCTTTTTGCCATAAACGAAGCAGAATAGAAAGATAAGCAGGAACAAGGGAAAGAATTGTAACGCGATAACGCGTCATTGCATCAAATAATGATCCGGCAAAAGTTACGCCGTTTGTTAAAACAACCGATCCGCCGGACAGAATTGCGCCATGCAGTTTCCTTAGACCCATTGCATGACTCAGAGGCATTGGTATGAGCCAGACGTCTGAACTGTCCGCACACAGGGAATGCACCTGATTTTCTGCGCAGGCAAGCTCGGATCGATAAGTATGCATAACGCCCTTGGAAGCGCCTGTTGTTCCGGTGGTGAAGAGAATTTGAGATAGTTGGTCGGGATCGATTTCAGGCAATGTACAGGTATATTGCTCGTTTGCGATTGTTAAAACTTGATCCAACAAAATAGACTTCTGGTCGACTTCAATCGGTTTTCGCGTAATGGCGAAATTTGCTTTGGTGAGGTTGAGAATTTGAGAAATTCTATTTTGCGACGCGTCGCCGTCGATTGGAACGCAGGCACAGCCGCATGATTGCACGGCAAATGCGGCGACTGCAAACGCAACGGTCTGCGAGTTTTGAACGGCTACGATATTTCCGGGCATGCCCCCGTGTTGCAGAAGATAACACGCGAAACTTCTGACGGCGGATAAAAACATACTATAACTCAATGTTTGTGTTTCATCTGCAATCAGTAGTTTTTCTGGCTGCTTTTTTGCAAAATCTTCCAACGCTTCCAGAAGCGTAGCATATTTCATTTCGCTTTAATTCGCTTTCTTTGCCGTGATCATTGCCACGATGGAATCTACGGAATCAAATTGTTCCGGCGTGAGGTCCTGCGGCGCAAACATTACATCGAACGCATCGCGCAGTTCACTGATTAACATGATAATATCGAATGAATCTAAAACACCGGAAGCAAACAAATGCTCTGCGGTTTGAAAATCCACCGCTGGTTTTAACTCTGACAATATCGTCAGGACTTTTTCATACATAGTATTCTCCTTGGCACTATTTAACAGCCATAATCACCGTTGCCCGGTTTTAAGTGAAGTTTTGCTCTTAGCTCATGCGGCGTCATAATCGGGCGACCGCAGGTATCGGCCAATGAACGAACGCGCATTAAAAGCGCAGCGTTTGAGGCAAGGGTTGTACGCTCCTCGTTCAGCCAAAAATTGTCTTCCAGACCGATACGGACACCGTATCCGGCGGCAACAGCAACGGAATTGACAAGAAACTGAAATTTGCCAATGCCGCCCAGTTGCAATGTAGATTGCTCCGGTACATTGTTGAGCATGAGACCCATCGTTAAAAAGTCGGCCTGTGCACAGGCAATATTTCCAAAGATCAAACTGAAACAATACGGCGGGTGCAAAATTCCTTTATGAATCAGGTATTTGGCGTAATTGAGCATGCCTACGTCAAACGCTTCCAATTCAGGCTTGATACCCGCTTGATTCATGCGCTCTGCTAAGGACTGTATCATCTGCGGCGCATTCATACTTGCAACGTTATTAAAGTTGAGTGAACTCAGTGTGAGACTGCCCATATCCGGTTTTTGCCAGCCGGTTAATGAAAGCACCTCGGAACGCTTCTCAAACTCCTGATATTGTCGACCGCTCGTCGTAACAGCAACGACCAAATCCGGCGCGAACGAACGAATTCCGTCGATAATTTCGGCGAAAACGTCTTTTTGATAAGTTGGGGCTTCCGTGTTATTATCGCGGGCATGCAGATGCACGCTTGTAATACCGATTTCGCAAGCCTCACGAATATTTTCTATGATTTCAGAGGGCGCGATTGGCACATATGGACAGTCCTGCTTCATTGGAAGCATGCCGGTTGGAGTAAAATTGACTAACAATGGCTCCATATTGACGCTCCTTAAAACATTACACCGGTATCATTGTGATAACGAAACGCTTTCGCGGGCGAACCGAAAGAAACGGAATATGGCTCGGCATATTTCGTAACTAGACTTCCTGCGCCGATGAGGCACTCTGTACCAAGTTCGGCATATGTTGCGATTGTAGCGTTTAGACCGATGAACGAAAGATCATTTATGATGCATTTGCCGCCGATTGTAACGGCGGGAGCTATGATGTTAAAAGAGCCAATTTTGCCCTGATGACCGACATAAACCTGCTGGCGGATAATGTTCCCGTTTCCGAATGTGCAACCAAAGCCAATGTGCGAAAACGAGTAGACCACGTTGCCTTCTCCCCAGACAACGCCGTCTTCAACGTTTGCTTTTGAACTGATATAATTCGGGATTCGGTATCCGAGATTCTTAACCGCGTTGTGCGCCTCCAACCGGTCGCGCATTCGCTTATGCCCGAACATCGGTAGCATTTCATATTCGTCGGGTGGAAATTTTGAAATGATATTCTCAAAAGGGACAAGCGGTTTTTCGCAGTAATTGTCTTCCGAAATGTCTTTTTCCGCACAACAAAACGCGACGATTTCCATTCCGCCGTTTGTCAACACCTCGTGATAGAATACCAGAGCGGTAGGGCCGGTTCCATAAATCACTACCTTCATGCAGTTGCAAAGCCTTCCTAAATATTCTCGATTAAAAGAGACGGAAGTCGAAGATATTACCGATCACATAAAAGCCACTGATGACAAAACGCGCCGAATTCGCCGCGTGTTATCGCGCAGTTTTGCGCAAAATATTAAGTTTTACTTAATTTATTATAGTTACTTTGATTTCAAATTACAATACACAAAAACGCGAACGAAAATGTAACAAATAGAATGTAAGAAAGACAAAAACGACAAAACGCCGCGTGCCCTATCGCGGCGTTTCATCGAAGGAAGGAAAAAATGAAAAAGTTCTGCTGCTGATCCTTGCTTGCCGTTCCGGCCACCACCCGGTTGGCTTGCTTCGTTTCAACACCTATAGGATAAATCAAGTCGCTGAATTTTACCTGAAAAGAATATTTCAGGTTGATTTCAGGCTTCTTTTCGGCTTTATTCTCACATTTCAAGGATTGCTGCTGCAACATCTAAAGAAAATTTGATGTGTAATTAGAGATGATCAAAACAAATAAAGATAAATTAGCTTTAGTGCCGAAAACAAAGGGCTAAGAAGCGGAAACGATTACACATTTTCCAGACATTGAGAGGTTTTACCGGACATTATTGATTTCTGCAAAAATGTGATTATGTTATAATATTCAAAGAATAACGAAAGGAAAAGAAAGCCACATGCATATGTCAGACTCTCTGGTTTCACCTGCTGTCGGGGCAACCATGATCGCCGTCAGCGGCGCTGCGCTTGCTTACGCAATCGTAAAAACAAAGCGAGAAGAAGTGCTCAACGAAAAAACGGTGCCTGTTATGGGCGTTATGAGCGCTTTCGTTTTTGCTGCGCAGATGATCAACTTTACGATTCCGGGAACGGGAAGCAGCGGACATATTGGAGGGGGCATATTACTTGCGGCATTGCTTGGCGCATATCCGGGGATGATTTCCATCGCGGCTGTGCTTTTAATACAGGCTTTGTTTTTTGCGGATGGCGGTCTGCTGGCGCTGGGCTGCAATATATTCAATATGGGTGTGGTCACTTGCTTCGTGGCATATCCGCTTATTTTCCGTCCTATCTTAAAAAAGCGGATGACAAAATCCAGAATTATGCTTGCTTCGATATTGAGCGTTGTAGTCGGGCTTCAACTCGGCGCATTTTCAGTCGTGCTCGAAACGCTGACTTCTGGAATTACCGCTTTGCCGTTTAGCAGTTTTGTGCTTTTGATGCAGCCGATTCATCTTGCCATCGGCTTGGTAGAAGGCGTTGTAACCGGCGCAGTGCTGATTTTTGTATATCAAGCACGACCGGAGCTGTTGGCCAGCGTTCAGAATCAGACAAAATTAGACCGTTCTGTTTCATTGAAAAAAGTTATTGTTGGCGGATTAATTGCGGCGGTTATTATCGCAGGCGGACTGTCTTTACTTGCGTCCGCTAATCCGGATGGGTTGGAATGGTCGATTGGGAAAGTGACCGGGTCGGAAGAGGTTGCATCGAGCGGTCCGGTGTATGAAATCGCCGAGTGGATACAATCCAAAACCGCGATTATGCCGGATTATTCGACGGGAGCGGAGTCTGAAGCAGCGGCTACTTCCGGCGCGGGTTTGATTGGCGGCGGAATTGTTCTAGCGCTCGCTGCGGGAACGGCATTTGTAATCTCCCATTCGAAAAAGAAGGAAAAAACGAAAAAAGCAATCGAATCAAACGAATTGTAATATTGCAATTCGTTTAACAATGAATGCCGGATACGACCGTTCCGGTACGGGAGCGTCATGCAGAAGATATCCCAAAGGCTCGACAATTTTTTTGCGCTGGAGGAACTGGCGGAAAAAGATACGCCGGTGCATCGGCTGCACCCTATGGCAAAAATCGCAGTTACGCTGACGTTCATCGTGTGCGTGATTTCGTCGAATCGATATGATGTTGCGGGATTAACAATATTTTGTTTTTATCCGGCCATCATAATATCGCTGGCGGAATTATCGTTTCAGGATGTTTTGTTCAGGACGTTGCCTGCGCTGCCATTTGTACTCTTTGCAGGGATATCAAATATCATTTTTGAGAATACGCTTGCACCAGTTGGCGTTTCTTACGGAGTTTTGTCCTGCGTTGTTCTTGTTGAAAAAACATTGCTGGCGGTCAGCGCGGTGATTATTCTGGTTTCGACAACACGCGCAAAACTTTTACTTGCGCAGTTGCAGCGGCTGCATGTGCCGCGTATCTTTACGACGACGGTGATGCTATGCTTCCGTTATCTTTCATTACTTGTTTCGGAAGCGGGCAATATGACGCGGGCATACCATTTGCGCTCGGTCAAACAGCGCGGACTGGAGATGAAACACCTGGGCGCATTTGTGGGTCAATTACTATTGCGCAGCATCGACCGGGCGGAGCGCGTTTACGCCGCCATGAAATGCCGCGGATTTGACGGCTCATTTCCGGTCAGCGGTCCAGAAAAGCCTGATACTGCAAGCGTTATTTATGCTGTTGGCATCTCCTTCGTATTGATTACACTACGGTTGATTGACATATCTGGCGTATTCTCTGCACTCGGAAAATTGTTATAGGAGATCGAAATGGCGTTATTGACAGCTGAACATTTAACATTTGCTTATCCAAACGGGCTGTGCGCGCTGGACGACGTTTCGTTTTCCATAGAAAAAACGGACTGTGTCGGATTGATTGGTTGTAATGGGGCAGGGAAATCGACATTGCTTTCTGTGCTTTGCGGCCTGTCGACTCCTCTGAACGGAACCGTAACGCTTGACGGGATTGAGTTGACAAAAGAGAATCTCGCGCTGATTCGCAACATGATCGGCATGGTGTTTCAAAATCCGGATGACCAGTTGTTTATGCCGACGATTTATGATGATGTCGCATTCGGCCTTCAAAACAGAGGGTACACGCCGGACGTCATAAGCCGAAAAGTATCAACGACGCTCAAACATCTGCATATCGAACATTTGGCAGATCGTCCGCCGTATCGGTTGTCCGGCGGAGAGAAACGAAGCGCGGCAATTGCGACTGTGCTTTCCATGGATCCGCATTTAATCCTGTTTGATGAACCAACGGCGTTTTTAGACCCGCGCAGCAAGAGAAACTTTATTCATTTGCTGCGGTCTATGACGGCGGCGCGTCTTGTTGCAACGCACGATATTGAATTGGTATCGCTCGCATGCAACCGCGTTCTCGTTCTCAAGGATGGCAAATTGCTGGCCGACGATACGCCGGCGCATGTGTTCACCAACGACGCTTTATTGGAACAAGCAGGTTTCTAAAACGGGAGGAATCGTCTATGCATGATATTGTTGACGCCACTAGCGGCGCGCACCACACGCACGAGCATGTTCACGAAACGAAACATACGCATATGCACAGCCATACGGGTGAGCATTCACATACGCACGAAGGCCTGGATCCGGCGACGGTACACACGCACGAACACACGCATACGATCATGCACGACCACGACCACGCGCATGAAGACGAACATACGCACACGCATCCGGAAACGGACAACACCGACCGGACGGAAGCTGTTGCGCTGCTGAACTATATGATCCAGCACAATGCGCATCATAACGCGGAGCTTTTAGAGCTGAAATCTCAACTTGAACAACTGGGACTAAACTCTTCCGCGGAACAGATTGATCAAAGTATCGCTGATTTTACGGCAGGGAATGAGAAACTTGCCGCTATTTTAGAGTCGATTCAAGCGTAAGCCGGACGAAGTCTCCGGCTTGGTATCAGCGCAATATCAAAAATAAAAAAACAGGCATTCAAGTGCCTGTTTTTATTATGGAATTGACGTTTTAAATCAAACGCATCGAAGATGGTTATGCGCTTACTTCGTTTAGCGCTGCGGCTTTTCGTTTATCCGGCTGAAAGATTAACTGAAACAAGAGTCGTGTCAACGGCGCTGCGCCAAACATATTCCAGAAGAACGCCATCGGATAATTCTTGATTACCGTGCCGATCCAAAGAGAAGGCAACTGAGAAAGCTGCACGCCGCCGAGTACTACCCCAAACAAAATCGATGCGACGAGACTCATGGTTGGGCACATGATAGCAATTGTGCCCGCCTGACGTAAAAGCATACAAACATACGGGTTGTCGCGAGATGGGTCTACGCGCTTCGCGGCAAAGCTAGCGCCGATACGGTTGCCAAACAAACTGGAGAAAACAAACACAAACAGCCCCATGAAAGACGCTTCTTTCGCGGCCTCTAAGAAGACGATGGGGGACAAATCGCTGAATCCGCCTGCGGATATATGCGTACCAAAGCGAATTGCGACATTGTAGACTTCCATACCGTAAGCCATAAGATAGGACATGAGTAGACCGAAGACAGTTTTTTGAAACTTGGAATTTGGCAATGGATTCACCCTTTCTAATGTTGCGCTTCATCGGTTGCCGCTCATCCATTGCCGCTTTTATACACAAAAAAACGAGAGGGACAAGACAGCTGCCACAACTGGACTTACGTGCCTTGCACTACTCGTTGCTTCGAAAACCAAATACTCTGCGCGAATTAACTCGTCTATTTTACACGAATTCTCAGGGATTGTACAAGTGAAATCTGGAAGGCAACTGTGATTTTTTATGATTGCAAAAATCGAAAACAGTGAAATTTGCGGATATTGATAACAACATAATCATAGCGCTCGAATAAAAAACACACGAAACAAAAAAATGCCCGGAAACCGGGCATTTATATCACGCGGAGAATGACGGGGGAAAATCAGACATTTTGCTTGTGGGGGCGAAAATGCAAGAAGTTAACTGTTCATTTCGGACACGGTGCTCACTCATATTTTGGTTCGCGCAACCTGAATCGATTTGTCCAGTTATTCATTCTCCTGTGAATTGAAGGAGAAGGATCAATCTGGATAGTTCGCTTACAGACCTTTGAGGAAACAGCCGAGAATCATCAAAAGCCATCCGGCGGCAAGCAGCCAAAAAGCGATGCCGGAAACAATCGGGATGGAGATAAAAGAGCCGACGACGCCTAAGACGCCAAGTACCAACGCGATGAGGAAGGTTAGTTTTTTTGGTGCATTCATTTGTGTACAGCCTCCTTGAAATGTTTTAAACAGAACATGGTTATGTTCTATTTAAAAATATGGGAAGTGCACGTTTCTTGTAAACCTCAAATGGGATGTTCGCTCATTTATATTAAAAATTTTAATGAAATATGGAGTTCTGCGCAATGAAGTCTCACACGGGAGAAGAGTTGCGCCCGTTTTTATATAGTTGTTTATAGTATTCGAGGAAGTGATTTTTCTTTTTGTATTGCGATTGTGACATGTAGATTTTTCCATGTAAAATTGACACCGCGCCGTCTTGCACAAATTTGCCGACGGTTCGCGTAATCGTACGAACTGAAATTCCGGTTTCGTCGGAAATTTCGGATCTGGTTTTCTTTAGGATATAGACTGGGGTTCCATCGACGATTTCGGTTGTAACACCTTCTAGGATATAAATGTAAAAGGTGTACTTTGTGGAAGAATAGCACAATTCCGGCCATGTATCGTTTAAAAAAGAATACAATTTCCTTAGATATTCTGTATTCAATTTTTTATAGAAATGCGCATCGCCAAAGAGCCATTTGCAGAATTTTTCTGTTTGCAGAAAGGCAATTTCGCAATCGGTTATAGATTCATATCGACATGCCGCTTTTGCCGCACCGGCCTGACAGGCCAAAGCTCCGATAAAAGCAACTGCTTCTCTTTTTTCAACTACGAATTGCTCGCCGTTTTTTCCTTCGTCAACTGCGCGATAGGTTCCCGAAAGAAGGATGCCGATGTTTTCAATATCTGAACCTTTTTCAAGAATGGTAGATTTTGCCGGAATGTTACGAACAGAAAAATGGCCGTCCAAATCAGAAGGAACAGACTTTGAATACGCCAAAATAGCAGGTTGCTTTTCGACTAGTTGCTGGTAACAGAGCATGAGATCTCCCAATATTGATTCGTTAAATGCCGGCAAATGCTGATCAACGGTATGATTGCGCTGCTTCTATCATAGCGGCGATGTTCTCGCGTGTTGCACCCATCGGAACGCCGCCGCCTGGGCTCACCAACAATCCCGCATAGCTGCCTCCGTTTGCAGCATAATAGTCCGCGATAACGTTTTTTGTTAAATCGCGCACAATATCCGGCGAATCGCGAACGAGTGCCATAGGCGGAACATTTCCCATCAAGCAAACCCGATCGCCAATTTTTGCGCGTGTATGAGAAATGCTTTTTTTATGCGTGAAATTAAACAGGTCGACGCCGAGCTCCGGCAGATGCGAAAAGCAGACGTCAGAATCGGTGTCGTTATGAAACAGATGAAGCATTTCCGGGAATGCATCGTATATCTTTTTCAAATACGGATGCGCGAACGCAAGGTAATCCGCCTCGCCCAGAAAACCGGTTACATCATCAAGCACAAGGATTGCCTTCGCCGTTTTCACATTTTCTAGTTGCGCATTTAACCATTGAATGCAATAGTCGCTGGTTACACGAAGTATTGCGTGAACTTTGTCTGGCTCAATCTTTACGCCGACCAACAATTCCGTTAGTTCAATTAGGTGGGAAGCGAGGGTAAGCGGCCCGCGGGTAGAGACGATGTATGTATCTTCTCCGCGCTCATGCAGCGTTTCCTGAACTTGATGTTGCAGGTTCAAAGCAATCGGCGCTAATCCGCTTGTTTTCGGATTTGGCAGTTTAATCTGCGATGGCTCAAAATCATCAATTGAGGAAAAAAGATGATGAACGACCGGAAGATTATTCTGAAAAAACTCCACCCGGCAACCAAAGCTGGAAGGTTCCGTTGCCATGCCGAATTCGACCCAATAGTCCGGCACAAAAATAGCGCCGGGGAAATCTGCCTTGATTTTTTCATAATCCTGCATCCAAACGTTTTGGCGCGCCAGAAAATCGATTACACCATGACCGCAATATCCGGGAATCCACGGACTGTCGACGATTAAGGCGGTTTCAGGGAATTCGTTTTCGCGTTTGATTGCTTTTTGCAATCTTTCCCATTCGCTTTGATTCATATAATACCTCTCTTTGTATTGCAAAATCATGTGCTGGATGCCGCATCTTCTCTCTGAGCCAGCGGGAATATCCTCTAAAGAATTTGAAGGCTACGATACGATGGTTCTGCCGTGCTTGTCGCGGATTCCGGTTTTTCGATAGAAATATGTGTTGATTTCATCGCGCCAGAGCATAGCGTGCTCCAACTGAAAATTCAGACGTTCCAGCGTCCGTTGAAAGACTGTTTCATCGATCAAACCATGAATGCTGTTCCATTGCGAAATCATGCGTCGAACGTCGTCGACACCTTCGAAATGCGTGTCGTAAATATGTTGAAGCAACGTTTTACCGGATTTGAGGATGTAGTGGTAATTCACGCGATGAAAGAACAGCAACAACTCTTCCGGACAAGTATCTACGTCGTCATAGGTTTCAAAATTCGGTGAGAAATATTGCCGGGTATATCCGGTACCTCCAGAAGTTCTGTCAACGCCGATTGCTTCGAAATCTGCTCTGTGATAAGTACCCCAACGGTCATACTCATACCCGTCCACATTAGGGCCGAAGTGATGGCCGGGATTGACCATCCAACCGATTCCGAGTGGACTCGTATATTTTTCATACGCAGGCCAAGATGAAATAAGAATATCGGAGATTGCGCGAACGACACTTGGATTTGCAGAAAACGTCAACTGAATCCACTCAGATGCGATTTGTTCCGAGGATAAATTTGCATTCCAACTCAATCGACCGTAACCATAGAGATTTGCCGCCGCAAGATCGCTCCCCGTCCAGTTCGGTTCATTGCCCGTGTTTGCGACCGCTGCCATGCCGCAAAGTTGATTTCCATATGTTTTTCCGCTGATCACATCTTCAACTCTATCGTTGTTTGCTTGGCAGTATGTGTGAAATTGAAGAATCTCTCGCCACATTGGAACCAAATAGCAGACGTGCTTCTGCTGCCCTGTGTATTCTTGCGTAATTTGAACTTCGAGAATCTGGTTTGTCTGCTGCATTGCGCCGAGAAGAGGAGAAACGGGTTCGCGTACCTGAAAGTCCATGGGACCGTTTTTTATTTGCAGGGCGACATTGTCCAGAAATTGTCCGTCCAAAGGCATGAAATTATCATAGCCAGATTTTGCCCTGTCCGAACTTTTATCGCGCCAGTCCTGCTGGCAGTCATAGACAAAACAACGCCAAATGATAGACCCGCCAAAGGGTGCGACCGCTCTGGCAAGCATATTTGCGCCGTCCGCATGTGTTCTGCCATAGGAAAACGGGCCGGGCCGTCCTTCCGAATCCGCTTTAATCAAAAAGCCGCCTAAATTCGGAACAGCGGAAAATATTTCCTGCATTTTACGATTCCACCAAGACTGAACCTTCTCATCGAACGGATCAGCGGTTTCCAAAGCGTTCAAATCGATTGGAGCTGAAAAATCAAGACTCAAGAACAACTTGATTCCGTACGCTTCAAATGTAGTTGATAGCTTTTTCAGAGAATCATAATATCTTGGAGTGACTAAAGAAATTGCATCGTTGACGACGTTTACGTTATTGATGACAACCGCATCGATGCCGATAGAGCTGACGAGTCTGGCATAATCGCGGGTTCGGCTATTGACTAAAACATTGGAATCCTGAAAGAAAAACGAATTGCCGGCATATCCGCGTTCGATACTGCCGTCGAGATTGTCCCAATGATTCAACATGCGAAGAGGCGCGGAAGGTTGGTCGATACCGCATAGCTGTTCTAGAGGAACGGAAGCAGCGATTCCGCGCAACAGAGAAAAAGAACCGTATAGGATTCCTGCGCCAGTAGCCGCAAGAATCTTTATGTTGTTGCCGTCGAGGGCGATCTCGTACCCTTCCAATCCATATCGATCCAGTTGATCCGTCAGGATAACCAATTGAATCGATTGCTGCGTACGCTCCGGTTGTTGATTTGAACTAAAAGGAGTAATGTCGAGCATTGCGGAAAGACCCGTTTTTAACTCTTGGACGGCAGAAAGAACACGACAATCATCGCTGTTATGATAAATATGTTGAAAAGCAGGGGATGTTTTATAGTCAACTTTGTGATAATTGAGCCAGCACTGTTCCCATTCCATGTGCGGTCACTCCTGTTTCTTTGGCTGAACAAAACGCATTTTTAAACAGCCATGAAATACTTCTAGCGTTTGAATCTTACTGCAATGAGGGGAAACATTCTACTGAAAGCTTGCGGTGATTTGCTCAAATATTGCGGGTACTCTGCAAAAGAAAATAACGCATATGTAATATTCGCATCTGTAGTACAACATGCTGTTTCCAACGATATAATCTGGACTTTAGAAGGGTTCGATTGTAAAATAAAAACGTAAGCAGCGCGGAAAATGATGAGCATTTTTTGCGCAGAAAATCAAAACGCATATCCTGTGAAGTGCAAATTCAACAGATCTACGAATTCGGAGAGAAAACATGTCGTTGTCTACAATGAACGGGACGATCATCCCGGACGATTTAAAAGGGATTCCGAAGTTTCGTATTTACAAAAATACAAGCTGCGAGGATTATCCTCTACATTGGCACACCGGGGTGGAGATTGTTCTTCCGTTGGAAAACAGCTATCAGGTTGTCAACGGAAACCAAGTATACGAACTGCAACCCAACGATCTTTGCTTCATTAATTCCGGAGCGCTGCACCGCCTAATTGCGCCAAAAACGCCAGGCACTCGAATTTTCATGCAATTCGACCTGACGTTACTTTACAACCTGAATGAATTCGACACGATGATCAACTTGCTGCCACCGGTTCTGGTCATGTCGCCGGCGACGCACAAAGAGGCACATCAAAAGTGTTATGATTTTGCCAAAGAGATAATCCGAGAATATAATGACAACGCAATTTTGCGCGAAGCGACCATTTACAGCTACTTTATTCAGATATATCTAATCTTGTTGAAACATGAAATCTATCAACGAAAATCAGATGAAACACACACAACGGTACGCAGGAAGAACAACGAACATGTTAGAAAACTTCTGGATATTTGCCGATATATCAACGAACATTTCACACAGGATATTTCGCTGACGGACGTTGCGAATCATTTTGGATTCAGCAAATATCACTTCACGAGATTGTTCAAGGAATTTACGCACACAACATTTCACCAGTATTTGAATAACTTGCGGATTGAGCACGCAGAAGCGCTGCTCGCAAATTTTGAGTTAAGCGTAATTGACGTAGCGTTGATGAGCGGGTTTAGCAGCATCAGCACGTTTAACCGCGTATTCAAAGATCAAAAAATGATTTCACCGACAAATTACCGGAAGAGTTATTTGTCTGTCAGCAATCATTCGCTGGACGACAGATATACAGATTCTTTCCAATAAAAGTGCTGCTATAACAACACCAACGGATGATTTTTACTTCAGACGTCTTCGACGTTGATTTCCGTCCCGAAGTAGCAATCATATTTTTTCAAAAAACTGTCAATTTGATGCTTATATGCAACCGTGTCATATTTAACCGCATACGCGTGTCCGGTTTTCGGTGCGTAAATATGTTTGCGGTTATGTTGTATTGCGTTGAATATTGTTTCTGCCATGGAAAACGGGACGTATGAATCCTCGGTTCCGTGGATGATTAAGATCGGCATAGAAGTGTCCGCTACAGCTTCGGCAGGGCAAACCTTTTCAACATCGTAATGCCCCCGAATGCGAATGATGAGCCGAGAGGATGGATAATGAATCAATTCTCGCGTTCCCGGGGTGACGATCAAATTGTATCGCAACTCCTCGGCAAACGACGAGTAGCCGCAGTCTTCGATTAAAAAATCTACATCGGCAAGCCCCGCAGCCATCATGGAAATTGCCGCGCCCATGCTTTCGCCATGGAGCCCGATCTTTCCAGAAAAATGTGCTTTTGCCCACAATATGGCTTTTAGAAGATCATATTTTTCGAAATAGCCATAACTGACCGATGGACCACCAGTTCGCCCGTGGCATCGGTGATCTAAAAACATCACGTTATATCCGGCGTCCAGAAAGATTTTCAAGTAGCGAAACATGAGTTCGCTACGGCAGGTTACACCATGGCTTAAAATGACGACATGGTTGCTCGGTTTTTGGTTATAGATGACAAACGCATAAATATCGTAACCAAAGTTTGACTTGAGCGTGAGCTCTTCTTTTTTGGTTCCGTTCAAAAATTCGGGTTGAAAGATATCGTCTTCTTCGTGCAGGCGTTTTACATCATCCAGCGTTTTTGCGCGCGGATGCAGAACTTTTTTTGCAACAAGAAAACTGGGCACAAAAAAGTAGGCGAGTGAAGCGACGATTAAAACGAGCAGGACAATTGTGTACATAGATGTGGATTCCTTCCTTTGGATAACGCAATTTCTTCCGGCGCGAGGAAGCAAACGCGCCGGAAGAAACAACGAACGACAGATGCGAAAGATTGATTAAACCAGTTCCTTGATCAGCGCTTCTTTTTCCGCGGTCTCTTCCTCGGTCAATGTTTCGGTTTGTAGAAAATATTTGACGCGGTTGGATAGCGCGGGTGAAAGATTAAATTTTTTCGCTTGCAGGAAACCGAGTCCCATGATTACAACCCATGTGAAGATTAGTATGGCGCGAATTCCGATAATTGCGCTGTGCGGTTGCACGGGGTGCGGAACCGCGGTTGTTTTCTCGATAAAACCGGTTAGATTCAGAATGTTACCGACAAAGAAAATTGCAACGGCAGCTGCCGCTTTTCGCGTAAAGGTCATTGCGCCGCTCAGCGAACCCGCAATTCGTTCACCGAGACCAAGCTGCGCGATATCGACAACATCCGGAAATATAATCCAGCTCATTGTTTGCGCGCCGGAGACGCCGATGGACATCAGCGCGGCAGCGATATAAACAAAGATTGGATTGCCGTTTGCCGGATAGGTGCTGATGAAAAGCGCGCACACCATGGACAACGGCAGGCCGAACCGGTAGATCTTTGTTTTTGGCACCTTTTTTACGAGGAACATCCAAATGGGGAGCATGACCATCTGCATGGCTAAAAACGATCCCATAAACACGGTGGAACTCATGCCTGTGATAACATAAAGCGCAAAATACAAAACGATGGAGGAGACAATATCCAGGTTTACCGCCTGGCAAAGATAGATGCCAAGCAGTTTCCGGAAAGATTTTACCTGAAACGGTTTTATGAACTGCTTAATTGAGAAACTGGATTTTTTATCACCATATTTTACGCGTTCTTTGACGAAGATGCCGGTTAATATCAGCGGAATGCCGAAGAACAAGCCGAATCCAAACACGATTGAGAAATAAAACTGCGAGATGGTCATGTTGCCATCCATGAGTTTCTCAAACAATGCAGTTGGAACCAGAGACGCAACAACGGTAGCGATCAGCGAAAATGCCTGTCGCATGAAATTGAGACGGTTCGTTTCTTCGTAACGGGTGGACACTTCTGTGCTCAACGAGCTGTATGGAACCGAAATAACGGTTGCAACGGTTGAGTATAACAAGTAAGTTACAACAACATAGATAATTTTTGCAAGTTGCGAGGTAAAAGAGATCGGGTTCCAGAGAAGAGCCATGGAAACGATGAGAATGATGCCGCCGGCAAAGATATAAGGTTTTCTTCGCCCGAACTTGCTGCGCGTATTGTCGGTTATGACGCCCATAATCGGATCGGAAACGGCATCCCAGATTTTTGAAATCATGATGACCGTTGCTGCCCATGCGGCGTTGATTCCGATTACATTTGTCAAAAAGATCAGATATAAAACGGAGACTACCGTCTGGCCGCCGCCATCAAAGAAATTTGCCCAGGCAAATATCAACTTTTCGCCGATGCTGACTTCTCGTTTTGTTTTTTCCACAGGAGGCCCTCCTATTTTGTTCAGAAGTGATAGAAAATGCAACTTCATTCTATCGTTGGCCTTGGAGCGGCTTCCACTGATTCTTTGCGAAGAATCGCTCAAAAGTTGCTGTCTTTTTTAGATTAACAAATAATCCTGTTCGCACCAATGTTTTTTGACGAAAGAAAGTATTATAAAACATTAAAATGCAGATAAGAGTGCTGTCAGATTTTCGAGTTCGTTTTACAGATAAGTAACCAATGCATGAAATTCCGACAACATTCGCTGTATCGATTTTCGCAACGGCATGCCTTCGCCGGAGAGCAGCGTAAGCGCATTTGCATGATTCATTGTTCCTTCGTGTGGAGTTACACGAATATCATCGCCGACGCAGTCAACCAGAAAATTACCGTCAGAGATTGCAAGAAAACCTTTGATCCGGTATGTGTCTTCCGCGAGCAGTGACAAAATGTGAAGAATCTGTCGGTGCGTACACGCCGCAGCAATCTTAAGCGTTTCGCGCTGCAAGGTTAAATCTGGTCTGTGATCTGGTTCGATCGCATGATCGATCGGTTGCATGGTTTCCAATTGCGACCGCGAGATTTTTCCAAAAGAAGTGCGAATTACCGGAGCAAGACAGATGCCGTGCAGCAGCTGTTCAACAGAATTAACGGTTTCCGGATTGACTAAATCACATTTGTTGATCAGAACCAAATCAGCAACGGCAAGCTGTTTCTTGCAGGCGCGCGCGGTTTCGATCAGTTTTTGAAAACGCGGTGCATCAACAAGGCATATCGTGCCACAATAGTTCAATAAACCGGCATGCTCATAACCGGAAAGAACGTTGCGAATCGTGCCCGGATCGCTTAGCCCGCTTGCCTCAACAAGAATGACGTCAGGTTTGTCTGCAATCGATTTATTCAACGCCTGCTCAAACTGATCCAGACGGCAAGCGCAGAAGATAGAACCGTTTGTGATTTCGGTTATATTTGAGCATAGTTCGCGCATCAATGCGCCGTCCAGACCGACCTTGCCAAATTCATTGATGATCAGACGAATGCTCTTGCCGTCAAACAACGGCAAAATTGATTTTAACAAGGATGTTTTTCCGGCGCCGAGAAACCCGGTAATCAAATAAAAATCGATCATGTTCCCTCACAGTAACACGTATCCGCCTTTGTTTTCGATAAAACGATGACGGACTTCACAATACGGCATCAATTGCGGATTGCATTTCATCCCGGCTGGGTATGATTGAAGAAAATTTGAGCACGCCATTGATATAAATGCAAGGCAGATTTTTCACACCCATTTTTTGACACCGTGCGATCGAAGCCTTTTCAGTAAACTTGTACTCTACCAGGTCGATTGCTTCTCCGAAATGTACTTTTGCGACATTCGCAGCCTCCATCATATATGTACAAGCTGCGCAAGTGAGCGAATCGAGCGTAAATACCTCGACAAGCGGTTTATTCAGGTTCGCATAATCCGGCAGGTCGATTTCGATATCGAACGTTGCGGAGGTATAATCCGCTACCATTTTACGTGTTTCCTCACGTTGGATAACTGCCTGCGCGACGCCGATTACGTTTTCAAAAGGAACGGCATATGGCATGTCGCACCCCGGCGCGACGATTAAATTCCGCGTTGTGCTCATTTGATCTTGCATGTCGACGACATACTTCATGTTGTCTTGTTGGGTGCCGTGCAGCATGACGGAGGTTAACGGAATATTGCCGCCGATTGCAATGTTGTATTGGTCGGTAATTTCTTTTGCTGCTGCGATATCTACGTTTTCATCAATCGAAATAGAATCCGGCGAAGTATTGCACATCGCTGCAAGATTTCTTGTAGCATCGCCGCAAACGAAGAATGAAGAAAATACGCCTTGGGAACGAATATGATGAAACAGCTCGGAAAATGGATCGTGCAGAAACTGTTTAAAATGATTGACAGAGATTTGCGAAACAAGCGGATCGACAACCGCGATGACATCCATTCCCGCCTCAATATAATAACTGCTCATCCGCTTACCGCACTCCATACAATATTTCAGAAGATCAATTACGAATTCTTCATCGTCGTACATGTCCATAAAAATATCGTTGCCGCGCAGATGACTCGCTAGCGTGAATGGCCCGCAAATGAGCCCGTATAACGCCGTGGTTTCGCCAACCTGCTCTTTCATGCGCCGCATTGCGGAAAGAACCATCTTAATTCGACCATCCGTCTTTTTAGGAAGGGTACAATAGCAGGGAACGCTCATTGTCGATTCGAGCGGATGGGACTTGATAGAAGGGGGACTGTAATCCGCCCAGAGCAAATCGCAGCCGAGTGCTTCCGCCTCCAGCTGCAAATCGAACACAACAGGTTGCCCGTCCGGTTTGTATAGTTTATTGACTTCAAGCAATGCTTTGACCAAGGTATCTTCGTTTGTCAGCATTTCGGTTGCACTCGCGCCAATCAACCTGCCCGCGTGAACGCCGGCAAACGGCACCCAGGGCGCGCGTGACGTTTCTTCATGACGAAGCGTTGCGAATAATATTTCTTTTTGATTTTGCATTTCCGGCTCCTTGCTTTTTTCACATTATATGCAGGAGAAAAACCAAATAATTGTAATGCGATGCGTTAGATTGTAAAATTATGACAATCTAAAGAAAAGCGCATTAAATTACAATAATTCGCATGCTAATACTATTTCAAGATGATAAACAATTGCTATAATGCGTTGGAAAACAAGAAAAGAATCTTCAAAGTATGTACGGAGGCATCAATGGCGGTTTTAGACGAAATTTCCACACAACTGCAAGAAGGAAAAGCAAAGATGGTCAAGCAATTGGTTGCGACGGCCATTGAAGAGGGATATAGTGCGCAGGATATTCTTGAAAACGGATTGCTGCACGGCATGGGGATTATCGGCGCAAAATTCAAGAACAATGAAGTGTTTGTTCCCGAGGTTCTCGTCGCGGCCCGTGCGATGAATATGGGAGTTGAAATGCTAAAGCCACTGTTGCAGGAAGCGGGCGTCAAGTCGGCCGGAAAGGTTTGCATCGGCACCGTTCAGGGCGACCTGCACGACATCGGAAAAAATCTTGTGCGATTGATGATGGAAGGAAAAGGCCTTGAAGTTATCGATCTCGGCACGGATGTTTTGCCGGAGACGTTCGTTCAAGCAGCAATTGATAATGACTGCCAAATTATCTGCTGTTCCGCGCTGTTGACGACGACGATGAACGTGATGAAAGACGTTGTTGAAGCAGTAGAGAAAGCTGGTATTCGCGACAAGGTGAAGATTATGGTTGGCGGCGCGCCGATTACACAGGCGTTCTGCGATCAGATTGGCGCAGACAGCTACACACCGGATGCAACCGCCGCTGCCGCGCAAGCTGCGCAATACTGCAAGGCAGCCTGTTGAAGAAACATAAAACACCCTGACGCGTTTCGATGCGACAGGGTGTTTCTTTATATACCCGGATTAATATTGATTCTTTGCCTGCTGCAACTCGTCATATCCGCGTTCGCGTCGTTTTCGATAGAGACCCGGCGTAACGCCGGTTGCATGTTTAAACGCCTTGATAAAATGGCTTTGGTCAAAAAAGCCGGTTTGTTCCGCGACTTCTGTTAATGTGCAATCTTTGCGACGCAAGAAGTTCTTTGCGTATTCAATGCGAAGAGAAAGAAGATAGTCGCTGAACGTTTGACCTGTTTCCGCCTTGAATAAACGGGAAAAATAGGAAGGGGACAGATGCACGACGCGCGCGACCTCGTCCAGCGTGATGCGTTCGCCGCAGTGACTGCGCAGATATGACAGCGCACATGGCATGATATCCCGATCGCCTGCCGTTTCGTCACTAAATAGCAATGACATGAGTTGCTTGAGTACGCCGGTTAGCCAGAAACAGAGTTTATCGACGTCGTAAATCTCCTGCATCTGCTCGATAAAGGTTTGGCACAAAGCAAGTATCGCGGCTTCATCGGCGCCGCCGTCTATTGCCGCGCGTGCGCTCAGAACCAGCAATTCGCAGATTCTTGCTCGAATATATGAAAAATTTCCACCCGTTAAAAAGAAAATATGACCTAAGAGTTGGTTTAAAAGAGCTTCTGCTTGCGGTTTATCTGAAACAGAGACCGCTCTTAAAAACGCTCGTTCGATTTGCAACGGATATGTTGGTTGGTGTTCGCTCGTTTTTGCGTCGCTTGTAAAAACGCTTAAATCACCCATTAAACGGATGTTTTGCTGCTGATCCAGCATTGCACCAATTCGATATGATTTTCCAACGCCGCCAACGGACAGGAAGAACTGTTTCGCGACAGGTTCCGCTTTATCCGGCGGGATAAACGGAATAAAACGCAGCTGATCTTCAATCTGCGATAATTGCGTTTTATCCAATTCGCAGGTTTGTAATTCACATTGTGTGAAGTCATCCGCATCTACCATTAAAAATGGACCGGCTGTAACATAACCAACGGTATCAAAATCTGTTTGAATCGGAGTAGCAATACACGTAAGCCCTTTCGGACAGTTGTAAATATATTTACCGCCAAAGCGCTCCGCCTCACGCCAAGCACGGGAACGGGAAATTGCGCAAAGTTCGCCGCCTACGCCGAGCATTTTACATAGGCGGCAGGCGTTCACGCAATATCCGGCTTCAAATACGGATTCGCCATCCGGCGAAGAAACAAGACATCCCAACCCTGTTACCTGATGAAAGGAGCGGACGCATTCTTTCAATAAATTGATTTCTTCGTCTTCTAATCGCGCCAATTTCAAATGCTCCTCTCATGTTTATTGGTATTATATCTTTTTTTACGTCATGTTCAAGTAATCAACACGCAACATAAATAACTAAGTTTGATTGCGTTGCGTGAATCACTCGATAAATTAAGCGAATTTAGAAAAAAACGACAAAAGCATATTGACATAGAAAATGATGTAGACTATAATCAAATCAACTTAAGCGTTTAAGTACGCGTCATTCACATCTTTTGCGATTCCAACGATTGAAAAATTTAAGCAGATGGTTTAAAATGAATTTGCAAACTTAAGCGTTTAAGGATGCCGTATCAACCGATTAAAGGATAGTTTAAAAGGAGGAAAGAATCATGTTGAAAAAACTCACGGTAATCCTTATGGTCGCTATGCTGGTTATGGGGCTGTTTTCCGGCTGCCAGGCTGCGACAACAACCGAAACCGCAGCAACCGCTGAAGCAAGCGAAACTGCAACCGAACCTGCGGCGGACAGTACTACGCATGAACCCATTACGATTGACTTCATGAACTTCTCCGCAAACGAAGGCGGCCTTCTCACGCTTGGCCTCATGAAAGACCTGTTTGAGAAAGAAAACCCGAATATCACGATTAACATTGAAACTTTCGGTTACGACACATATGCAACGCAGCTGCAGACCCGTATCGGCGGCGGCGACGCGCCGGATTGCTTCGAACTTGGCGTCGATGCGTTCCCGTCTTATGTTGACCAGAACGCGATTCTCCCGCTGGACGACTTTGCCGCGGCGAGCACAACGGATCTGAGTGTGTTGACGGAAAAATCCGTACAGGCTTTCTCTCTTGACGGAACAAGATACGGCATGCCGTACAGCTATTCGACGGTCGTTCTGATTTATAACAAAGACTTATTTGATCAGGCCGGCGTTTCCTATCCGACAGCGGACTGGACCTGGGCGGATGCAGACGCGGCAGCGTTGAAGATCAAAGCGCTTGGCGACGACTACTATGGCCTGATTCAGCCGATTTCTACATATGAGTTCTTCAAAGTGGTCAAACAGTACGGCGGCGGACTTCTCAACGACGACAACACCGCATTTACCGTGAACCGTTCAGAAAACGTTGAAGCGCTGCAGCGCCTTTGCGACAACGTGCTAGTCACCAACATTTGCCCGAGCACCGAACAGCGCGGAAGCCTTGACGAATGGGGCGTATTCAAACTCGGCAAAACGGGCATGATCGTTACCGGTATCTGGGCGTTCCCGTCCTTCACGACGGACTGCGCGTTCAACTGGGACATCGCAGTGGAGCCCGGCGCCGTAACAAAGGCGACGCACTATTTTGCAAACGGTCTTTGCGTCAGCGCAGATTCGAAGAATGCGGAAGCAGCTTATAAATGGATTGAATTCCTCGCAACGAGCGAACAGGTTGCGCAGCTTCGCGTCCAGCTTGGCTGGGAACTGCCCTGCGCCATGTATCAGTCGGCTATGGATCAGTATGCAACGCTGACTCCGCCGGCAAATCGTCAGGCAGTATTTGATTCTCTCGAATACGTTGTGCCGGTGCCGCAGATTGCCGAATTCAGCCAGATGGCGGACATTCTCGGCGCAGAGCTGGAAGCAGCAGCCAACGGCAGCAAAACACCGCAGCAGGCGCTGGATGATGCGCAGGCGGAACTGGAAGCAGCCATTACGCTGGGTTAACGAACGATGCTATGGCGCGCGGGGGCAACGAAATATGTTGCCCCCGCCGTCCGAAACCGGAGGCTGAGCATGCAAAAAAAACAGAACAATAATCTACTTGCCGCTTCTTCCTTTCTCGCTCCGAGCATGGTTGGCTTTTTGCTGATCGCAGCCATACCGTTTGCGCTGTCGTTCGCAATCAGTTTTACGTCCTGGAGCGGAATCAAAGGGCTGCAGATATTATCGCTGTCGTTCTGGCAGGATAATTTTGTCGGTCTGCAAAACTATCAAAAGATTCTCAACAGCAAAGAGTTCTGGACGTCACTGCTGCATGTTGGATATTATCTCGTGCTCTATATCCCGCTGATGCTTATAACGTCCCTGTCCATCGCGATGCTGCTGAACAAGCCGCGAAAAGGTTCCGCGTTTTTCCGGCTACTCTATTACATTCCGGTGCTGACAAGCTGGGTTGCAGGTGCGATTATCTGGAAATGGGTACTGGATCCGCAGTACGGCATATTAAACGATATTCTTGCTCGCATCGGCATCGAAGGTCCCGCATGGTTGCAGGACAAAGACTGGGCAATGGTTGGCATTGTGCTGGCTTCTGTCTGGAAGGATATGGGCTTTTACGGACTGATTTTTCTTGGCGGATTAAAGAACATCAATCCGCAGTATTACGAGGCGGCGCAGCTCGACGGAGCTGGTAGCTTGCAGCGGTTTTGGAACATCACGCTGCCGATGCTGACACCGATGGTGTTCTTTGTGCTGATCATCAGCCTGATCAATTCGTTTATGCTATTTCCGCAGGTCATGATTATGACCAACGCGGGACCGGCAGGCGCAACGCAGGTGATTGTCGAAAGAATCTATAAATACGGGTTCAGTTATTATAAAATGGGATATGCATCCGCACTGTCCTGGCTGCTGTTTCTGATTGTTTTTCTGTTTACGTATCTGCAGCAAAAACTCCAGAAGAAGTGGGTGAACTATGATGCGTAACAGGAAAAAACGCGAACAAGCGCTCTCAAATATTGCATTTTATGTGTTTGCAATCGGCATTGGTTTTATGATCGTTATTCCGTTATACTGGATGATCATAACCTCGATCAAAACACAAACGGCGATTTTTACATATCCGATCGAATGGTTTCCATCGGAACTGACACTGGATAATTTTGTTGAATTATTCTCCCGTTTTCCGTTTGGAAGAGTGCTGCTCAACAGCGCGGTGGTTTCGGTATCCTACTCGGTTGTTTCCATCGTAACGTGCAGCATGGCGGCATTCGCGTTTGCGAAGATTCCGTTTCGCGGTAGCGAAGCGCTGCTAAAGGTATATCTGGCGACCTTGATGATTCCGTTTCAAAGCACGCTGATTCCGCTCTTTATGCTGTTTAACAGCGCGGGGTTGAGCAACACCTACATGAGCGTGATCATTCCGTCGTTGTTTCGGGTGTTCGGTATCTTCCTCCTCGTTCAGCATATGCGAACGATTCCGGACGACTATATCGACGCCGCGCGCATAGACGGCGCATCGTATTTTACGGTGTTGTGGAAGGTGATTCTTCCGCTTTCCGCGCCGGTGATTGCCGGATATACGGTTATTACGTTTATGGATGCATGGAACGATTATCTCTGGCCGCTGGTGATGCTGACAAAAACCGAGATGATGACAGTTCCGGTTGCGTTGGGCATGGTCAACGGACAGTTTGAACGGAATTTCGGCGTTCAAATGGCAGGCAGTCTGATTTCGATTCTGCCGGTCATCATGATCTATCTGTTTGCGCAGAGCAAGATGAAAGACGGCTTGACGCTCGGCGGAATAAAAGGTTAATCGCAAACCGCGGTCAACGCGGGAAAGGGGTTTCGATTGGCGAAACGAATTACCATTAAAGATGTTGCGGAAGAAACGGGACTGTCGATTGCGGCGGTGTCCTATGTTCTCAACGACAAAGAAGGTGTGCGTCCCGAAACGCGGGAGATGGTGCTGGACGCGGTGCAGCGTCTCGGCTATGTGCCGAACTATACCGCAAGGGGACTTGCAAGCCACCGTTCGCGCCTGATTGGAATCTGTAGCCCGCAGACGGAGCCCGGCAGCAAGCTCATGTTCGATAACCCCTTTTACAGCAAGTTATTCAGCAGCATTGAATATGAATGCCGCATCGAAGGCTATCATGTTATTGTGTCCGGCACGGACGCGGACGAGAGCTTTCTGAAACTGGCGCAGCAAAGAAGTCTGGACGGTATGATCATCGTCGGTTCCTACTCGAAGGAGTTTTACAGCGATCTGAAAAAGGCGAACATGCCGGTTGTATTAATCGACACCTACCAGAATCCGGAACGGTTCCACGAGGTGAAAATTGACGACCGGCGCGGCGGATATCTCGCCACAAAATATCTGATCGACCGCGGACACAAGGACATTGCGTTTATCTCCGGCGCGCTGCGCGAACAGGGCGTTACGCAACTGCGATTCGACGGGTATCGTTTGGCGTTGCAGGAAAGCGGTATTGCCTACCGCAAGGAACTGGTAGTTCCGGGCGTCGTCAGCTTTCAGTCCGGCGTGGAATGCGCGGGGAAAGTACTTGAACAAGCGAGCGGCATTACCGCGATGTTTTGTACGGCGGATATTATCGCAATGGGTGCAATGAAAAAAGTGCTCTCCATGGGGCTAAACGTGCCGCAGGATATCTCGATTATGGGCTTCGACAACCTGAACATATCGGAATATACTTCGCCGTCGATCACCACGGTCGGGCAGGATATCGAGCTGAAAGGCAAGCTGGCGGTAGAGATTATACTAGACGAAATTGAAAACAGAATTCAGGAACCGCGCTGCATCGAACTGCCGGTGCAGATTATCGAACGAGAATCGACAAGACGGCTGTAACCGTCAATATTAAAATTGATTACACAAATGAACGCCCCGTTTACGGGGTGTTTTGAAAGGCAAATATGACCCGGTACATCAACCAAAACAACAAAATTATCCGAAACCTGTGCGAACGATCTGAAGACGGACGTACCGTTTTATCGTATGATTGCGACGCAACTACTGCTTACGGCATGGGCGAACGGTTCGACGGCGTAGACCGCATGGACAAAACAACGGAATGCACCATTATAGAAAAGTTTACGCATCAAGGCGAAAATACTTATTTTCCATTGCCATTTTTCTTTTGCAACGATGGTCACGGCGTGTTTGTGAACAGCGACGCGGCGGCGACGTTTGTGCTGACGAAAGGGCACGTTGAAATCACGCTGCCGCAGGAAGAGTGTGAAGTTATCTTTCTTTTCGGCAAGCCGAAAGAGATCGTATCGCAGTTTGTCGAGATGACGGGGGAAGCGGCGCTTCCGCCGGATTGGGCGTTCGGCCCATGGGTGTCTGCAAACCGTTGGGATTCTCAGCAGGATGTGGAAGAACAGTTGGATCGGATCGAAGCGGGCAACTATCCCGCGACTGCGCTGGTGATAGAAGCTTGGAGCGATGAGGCGACGTTTTATATTTGGAACGGGGCGCAATATAAACTAAAAGACGGAAGCGATGCGTTCCACGCCGCCGATTTCAGCTTTCAGGAACCATGGCCGAATCCGCAGGCGATGATTGACCGCATCCACGCGCAAGGCATTCGTCTTGTGCTCTGGCAAATTCCGGCGCTCAAAGAGTTAGGAGCGGACGAGCACTGCGATCAGCATGTGCGCGACGACGAATACGCGGTTAAAAAAGGATTTGTCGTGCTGAATGAGGACGGCAGTGCATATCGCATTCCGCGGCAATGGTTCATTGGTGCACACGTGCCGGATTTTTCGGTAGAAGGGCTGCGCTCCTGGTGGATGGAAAAACGGCGTTATTTGCTGGAAATGGGAGTTGACGGATTCAAGACCGACGGCGGCGAATTTGTACACGATTTGTCCGTTCGTTTTCATAACGGAAAAGACGGCGTTTCAATGCGCAACCGCTATGTCGCCGAATATGAAGAGACGTATACGAAAGCGATTGGAAACGGCAGGACGCTTTTTTCCCGCGCGGGGTACCTCGGCGCGCAACGATGCCCGATTCATTGGGCAGGCGACCAATCGTCAACATTTGGCGAAATGCGCTCTGCGCTGGGCGCAGGATTATCGCTCGGACTTTCCGGCGTACCATTCTGGAGTTTTGATATCGGCGGATTTGCCGGACCGCTGCCAAGCGCGGAACTTTATCTGCGGTCAACCGCCATGGCGACGTTTGTTCCTGTGATGCAATGGCACAGCGAACCGCTCGGCGGCCAGTTCGGTGGATTCGATACGGGGATGGTCAACGACAGAAGCCCCTGGAACATGGCGCTGCATACGGGCGATGAGAGCGTGGAACGCGTTGCGCGGTTTTATGCGCGACTTCGCATGAATCTATTGCCGGAACTGTTGCGGCAGGCGAAGATTTCCGTAAAACAAGGGTTGCCGATGATGCGGCATCTGGTGCTGGAATATCCGGATGACACGAACGCGCAGCATTGCCACGATGAATTTATGCTCGGAGACTTACTCGTTGCTCCGATTTTGGAAGAAGGCGCAACTGGACGAGACGTCTATTTGCCGGAGGGACGCTGGTATCACATTTTAACGTGCGAAACGTTGGATGGCGGACGCACGATTTTTGTCGATGCAACGCGGAATGAAATTCCGGTGTTTTTGCGCACGCCCGGTGCAATCGCGCTGAATTTGCCGGAGAATATGCTGCTCGGCGGGGACGTCGGCAACAGAGTTGATTGTCTCAATACACCCGTAGTTGCGTATTCCGGCAACGCGGATATCGATTATTCGGATTCGTTTGGCAACCGCGTTGTCATGCAAAACGGTAAGGTGGAACAGGCGAATATACGCGTCGTAGAATTGTCAGACATCCAGTTTGCGGAGTTTTAACAAAGTCATGCGAACCGAAATGGATAAGCGTTCGCTCAAACGCATGGACGAGATTGCGGAATATTATGCGCGCGAGCACGGTGTCCTTGCCGTTGCGGCGTTTGGTTCCAATGCGGAGCGCGGACGGTTTGACGCATATTCAGACCTCGATTTTCTCGTTTTTTCGGAACCGACGGCAAAAGAGCGGTTGCTGTCTACCGTGAATAATCTCGAATCTATCTGTCCGATTGATGGAGTTCAGATTTGCTTTGGCGATGCGGTGAAACTACTGTTTTCAGACGGAGTTCTTTGCGATTACGGGATCATACTGCCGGAGCAGCTTTCAACATTTCCCCATGGAGCCGGACGATATCTTTGGGTAAAAAACGGCTGGGATGCAATTGGACTGGAAGCAAACGAACCCGTACGCAGAACTGCGCAAGAGCTGCAAAACAGCGTGCTGTTTCATCTATACACGGGATTGCTGCGTGCGATGCGCGGGGAAGAAGCGGCGGCGTTTGAGGAAATTCAGGTACAAGCAGCGCAAGATATGCTAAGGCTTATGGAAGGCGAAAAAGCAAACCCATTTACACCAATACGTCGGGCGGAAGAAACTCTGGATACTGCGCAGATTGGCGCACTCATGCCGGGATATGGACATTCCCGTGAAGCTGCTGAATCGATGCTGAAACTGCTTGATTCCGGTCGAAACAACTTGCTTCATAAGGCGGTCAAAAAGCTTCTTGCTGAGGGCGCAAGAGAGAAACAAAAATCAGAAACCGAAAGGTGAATCATATGGAGTCGAATAAAATTCGCAGAGCATGGTGGAAAGAGAGCGCGGTGTACCAGATTTATCCGCGCAGTTTTTTTGATTCGAATGGCGACGGAATTGGCGATTTGAATGGAATTGCGCAGAAACTGGACTATATCGCCTCACTCGGCGTTGGTGCGGTTTGGCTCAATCCGGTGTATGATTCGCCAAACGACGACATGGGTTATGATATACGCGACTATGAAGCGATCATGCAGGAATTCGGGACGATGGCGGATTTTGACGCGTTGCTGAACGGATTGCATGAACGCGGCCTGCGGTTGATTATGGACCTTGTGGTCAATCACAGTTCGGATGAGCATGCATGGTTTGTGGAATCGCGCAAGAGCAAGGACAACCCATATCGCGATTACTATATCTGGCGGGATGGGAAAAACGGAGCGGAGCCGAACAACTGGGCGTCTTTTTTCACGCCATCCGCATGGAAATATGACGAAACAAGCGGACAATGGTATCTGCATTTGTTTTCGGAAAAACAGCCGGATTTAAACTGGAAAAACCCTGCCGTCCGCGAAGAAGTCTACGCCATGATGAACCGCTGGTTCGACCGCGGGGTAGACGGATTCCGCATGGATGTGATTAATTTGATCGCGAAAGCGGAAGGATTGCCGGACGGTTCCGGCAAGCCTACGCCGGAAGGATATGTGTTTGCGCCGGAGTATTTTGCCGATCAGGTGAACGTGCACGACTACTTGCAGGAGATGCGACACAAATGCTTCGACGGACGGGATTGCATGTGTGTCGGCGAGACGCCTTTTTCCAGCAGTGAGACGGGGTATTCTTACGTCGATCCGGAAAAAGGCGAGCTGGACATGGTGTTTTCCTTCGACCTAATGGACATTGACAGCGGAAAAAGCGGCAAGTGGGAGATTATACCTTGGAATCTCGCGCGAATGAAACAAATCGTGGAAGATTGGCAAACTGCACTGTCAAACGGTTGGAACAGTCTGTTCTGGTCGAATCATGACCAGCCGCGGCCTGTCTCCCGGTTCTGCAGCACGAAAACGGAAGAGCTGCGCGTCCGTTCGGCAAAGATGCTGGGTACGGCGATGCACTTGATGCGGGGTACGCCGTTTATCTATCAGGGGGAAGAAATCGGCATGACAAACGTGCCGTTTCGCGGCATTGAAGATTTGCGTGACCTCGAGAGCCTGAAATTTTATGCGCTGGCGGAAGCGCGAGGAGAGGGAGAGGCCGCATGGAACGCGATTCTGAAAAAGGGACGCGACAACGCGCGCGCGCCGATGCAATGGAGCGCCGAAAAAAACGGCGGATTTACCTCGGGCGAACCCTGGCTGATGGTAAACCCGAATGCAGAGACAATCAATGTTAATGCTGCTGAGCGTGACCCGGAGAGCATTTTGCACTATTACCGCAAACTCCTGCGCTTTCGCAGCGAAAACGAGACGCTGATTTACGGCGCGTTTGAGATGATCGAGCGCGAGCATAAGCAGATTTTTGGCTATCAACGAATGCTAAATGAAGAAACTTTTATCATCGTCTGCAACATGAGCGATTCGGAAGCAAAATTGTCAGCTGACATAGAAGGAGAATGCGTTCTTCGAAATATAAATGGAGCAATAGAAACACGTGCACTTGAACCGTATGAAGCGCGCGTATATCGTTCATAAAACATAGATTCAGTCATAGTCAAATAGAATGTCAGAGTGCTGCACAGGGGAGAAAAACTGCAAATTCTCCTCGCGCAGCATTTTTAATAACGTCTCATTGCTTTCAATATTGATATTTTGATTATTTACGTACGTTGTGTTATTGTTGTGCGGTAAGGTTCGAGTAAATCGTTTATTCAAACGGCGGAGATATGGAACAGAATCAGAACACGATCAAAAAACTGAATCCGGCAAGACGAAAACTGATACAGCGAATTCTCGCGGTATTTCTTGCGTTTGCCATGATGCTTTCTTCCGCGTTACTTTTGCTGACAAGAATCGTAAAACCGTATGACGATGACGCGACGATTTCCGAGACGACAGCCGAAAGCGCGTATCAGACGTTATCGGGAGAGAGCGCGTATTTAGCCGCTCCAACATTGGAGCGTGTGCAGATGTTGTTGCGCGAACTGGGTAGACAACCGAAAACACCGGAAGAATATGAACAGGTTGCTTCCATGTATGTTGGAAGAGGCAACTATGCGGAAGCGGCGGTATTATACGAAGGCAGCATAGCTGCGACCGATGCGGATGATACGGCTTCTTTGGCAAACCGCGAGTTGAAGCTCGGTTCCGCGTATGTGCTCAGTGGCGACATGGAGAACGCCGAAGTTTGTTATCTTAAGGCGTTGGACTTCGATAATACATTGTCGCTAGCACATTTACTGCTAGCGCAGATATATTTTGAACAAGAGCGGTATGAAGAATCGGCATCTCAGATCCACACATATCTGCAACTGGTTCCGTATGACACAGACAACCGTACCCTGCTTGGTAATTTGTACGAAAGCATGCAACAGTATGAGAATGCGCTCAACGAATATATGGCGGCATATACGCTCACGAAAAGCGCAACAGACTGCATGAACGTTGCGCGCGCCGCGTTGCTCAACGGAGATTTTGCGTTGGGCGATCAGTATTTATCGATCTATCTGGAGGACAATGAAGATCCGGATGGCTCCGTGCACTATCTGCTCGGCGCATCGCAGATGGGACAGGAGAACTATGCGGCGGCGCAGGCATATATGCTCGAAGCGATCGCGCTCGGTTATCCGGATCCGGCGGATTGCTATGTTCAGATTACGCTTTGCACCTATATGCAAGGCGACTATACGAACACAATCGCATATGGAAAACAGGCGGAAGCGCTCTGGGAATCGCCAAGCGCAGAATGTTTGCAGCGCATGGGGCTTTCACAAATGCAGCTTGGCGATTATGCAGATTCCGTTGGCTACCTGAAAAGAAGCCTTGCGGCGGACCCGACCATGACAGACAATAATTACTATATTGCAACCGGATGTCTGCTTTCCGCGGATTATGAAGGTGCATGTGAAGCTTACGGTGCAGCGATAGATAACAACTATCTGATGCAGGAATGTTATTACAACCGTGCGATTTGCTATCTGCAACTGGAGAATTATGACGCCGCCGTTTCCGATTTACTCGCGTGTTTGGATGCGGGAGATGACGAGACAATTCTGACATCCGCAAGTGAAATTTTAACGCAGTTGGGTGTACAACTGCCGACTGCTGAGAAATAACTTAATTTTCAAAAAGACATAATTGTTTACTTGACGAATCGGTATAGTTAGGCGTAGAGTTTTAAATAGAAATATACTTACGATGTAATAATTACTAATAATTTATCTTTGATTATTGCGTTCGTTTTCTGATAAACCCCATTTTGTAGTTGCAACATTATCAAAAAGCATTTTATTCATTAGATATTTGCGGTGGTCTCTTGTAAAAAAGACTTAGCGGATGATTATTTGCTCTGTTTCATCAAGAGAAAATAAAAA
>QKAN01000056.1 GCA_003246365.1 Clostridia bacterium | reverse complement strand
GAGGGTGATGCCCTTCCAGCGTTCGAGCTTCATGCCGTTGCCCGCGTCCAGCACGCGAAAATCGTTCCAACCGTCTGCGATAAACATACTATTCTCTCCCGCGCGGCTGTTTTCGCCGCGTTTTTTTCTATCATTACAACTTAATAGTATACAGAATTTTGCGATATTCGGAAAGGACGGATTTGCTGCGCACTCTGTCGGGCAACAGCCGCGCTGGTTTGTGTTGCGCGCGATCACGGTTTTCGATATACTCTTTGCCATGGATGGTTTTTTGAACGGGGAACTAAAGGGGAAAGTCGTGGTCGTCACGGGCGCGAACGCCGGCATCGGCAAGGCGACTGCGCGGCAGCTTGCTGACCGGGGAGCTACCGTCGTGCTCGCCTGCCGCAGCAAAGAGCGCGGCGAGGTGGCGCTGGACGAGCTTTCTTGCGTGGACGGACGCTGCTTTGACCTGATGCGGCTGGATCTAGCCGACCTCAACAGCGTCCGCGCGTTTGCCACCGCGTTTGCGGAAAAATACGGCAAGCTCGACGCGCTGATCAACAACGCGGGTATCCTCGGCCGCCATCGGGAACTAACGAAGCAGGGGTTTGAGCTGACGTTCTGTGTCAACTATCTCGGCGCTTTTCTGTTGACGATGCTGCTGCTTCCGATGCTGGAAAAAAGTGAGCAGGGCAGAGTCGTGATGATGACCAGCATTGCCCATGGCTGGGGCGACGTGCGCTTTGACGACCTGAACTATACGCGCGGCTACAACCGATTTGCCGCCTATGGACACAGCAAGCTCTGCACGCTGCTCTTCACCCGCGCGCTTGCGGAAAAGCTCCGTGCCCGCGGCAGCCGCGTGACGGTGAACGCAGTTCACCCCGGCATCGTCGCGACGGACATCGTGGTCAACCGCACGAACGACCGCTTCCGCTGGGTTGCGTCGTTGATGAAGGTGCTGTTTATGGACAGCGACGAGGGCGCGAAGACGAGCGTCTATCTCGCCTGCGAGCCCACGCTGGATCGCGTCAGCGGAGAGTATTTCTACCGCTGCAAAATCGAGCCTTCCAGCGAGGCGAGCAAAAACCTCGTCAGCGCAAACCGGCTGTATGATGTGAGCCTGAAGCTGTGCGGGCTGGATGATCCATTGAAATCGTAAACAAAAACAGAGGCGAATGCAGACAACCTGCTTCGCCTCTTTTAATATTCGAGGATATCTTCGTTACCTTGTACTCGTTGTTTCGACTATATACCAACCCTCGTCCAGTTGCGTGAAGACGCCATCGGGAAAGACACCGGGGTTTTCATGGTACTCCCGTTCTTCCTCGTTTGGGAACCAATAAAGGTAATTTGCATAGCTAGTCGAACCCTGTTTCAAATGGCCGCAAGCAATATAGAAAACCAACGGGCGACCTTTACGCTCCATCATCAGCATATAGGGATGAAGATTCTCAAATACGGAGACGATGTTCGCCCATTCTTCATCCGTAAAGTATTCTTTCTGATAATCTGTTAGTATTCCAGTATCACCTTCCTTGAAATCAATTAGCTCCTGCATCATGCCCTTGTTTGATAGAACGCTGTTTTTTACGTCATTCAACAGGGTTTTATTCTGCCAATAGAGATCGGTCAGCTCTTCCTTCGTATGATATTCAATATCATCAGTAGAAATAATGAAATCTGAACCCGATGATAAATCGATTGCGAGACAAGATCCAATAGCAGCAACGCTTAAGATTGCCAATATTATCGCTATTTTCTTTCTGGTTTTCATATTGCCCCCTCAATCCAATAGGTTGTAAATATTGAATCCATTGGTAATCATAGCTTGATCGTCTTTTTGATCGCCATATCCATTATTCTTTTTATCAAGAGATTCTAGTTGTGATCCAATGAAGCCATACCCCCCATGATCCCGCAATTCGGCCGCTCCGGCTTGTTGTAACAGAGTAAATTCTGGTATCCCCCATGCTTTTCCAATCATAGCATAGTTTAGATTCCCTAAAATAGACAGAGGCGAATGCAGATAACCTGCTTCGCCTCTTTTTTTATCCATTTGACTCAGTTGGTTTTCTCCGGCTCACATGAAACATCTTGCTCACCGGGTGTGCCGCGCGGAACAAACTCCGCCTTGACGAACCGTGCAAGCAGGATTGCGGAGAGGATGCTGAGAAAATAATGAGAAAACGTTGGTAAACTCATACTGTAGTACTCATTCGTCAAAATACCATATGAAACCATGATTGACTTCTGCCAGTTCTCAAACAACACACAACAGATGCTGAGCAAGCAAACGATTCGAGCCACTTGTTTCCATTTATTGGTTCCTGCTGTCTGCAAGGTTCCTTGTCCAGCTTTTATCTGCTGACTAGTTTTTTCTTTCTTTCGGGTATTCAAAATGCTATACAGAATAACTCCAACAGAAGCCATCGCGGCAAGAATACTTCGAAATCCGGTATAGAGAACATACGAGGATGGGAAATATAAACCGCTAAAAAACAGTATTACGGCAGCGATGATCAGAGAAATAAAGAATGATCGCCGCCGGACGAGGCTATCTTCTATCCAATATTTGGCCGCAATTGTTAGGCAGAAAAAATAAGCGGGAATGCTAAAGTAAGGTATTAGCCACATCCCATCATAGACGCCCGAAAAATGAAGCACAAACATGTGCATCATCAAAAACACAAAGAGGAATGTGCCGATGGCGCTGATGATCCAGTGAAGACTTCTCTTGTAACTATAGCGATTCCCTAATTCATTTCCCATTATTGATTCCTTTCTTATTACTTTATGGTTCTTACTTATGGCTACATAGATTACGGTTCGGAAATCGCAAAATAGTAGGTCTCTGTATCGTAAACATACTTCCACCATTCTGCTACCCAAGGTCCATCAGGATTATCTATTTCTCCTTGTCTTGATTCATTACCTGTACCTCGTTTATCCGCCCATGTACCATCTGGCAGCTGTATCGCAACATGGTATTGGTCACCTCCAAAAAAGAAGTTGTCATTCTTTAGTGCGACAAGTGTTTCTCCTTCAGCGGCATCTTCTTTAGATTCAATCATTCTTATGTCTCTACCGGTTTTCTCAATGTCGCGAATAATATAATTAATGATGGACTCTGTGTCAGTATTCAACGCACGATCACTGCCATCAGCGTGAGCGTGATCACCAACCCTCGTCTCGGAAAGCATTCCTGGTTGAATATCATAATTACCGTTGCTTGGCTGAATTCCTAAGTTCATAAGGACGTAACCATAACAGTTTACAGGCGGATTATCTCTCCCCGGACCGATGATTGGAATTCCAGGCACCTGAATGAAGCCGTTCGCATTTCCGTCATGTGTTGAACCTGATCCATCGTCTGATGTATCGTGCTGTGGATGTCCTCCAGTATACTCTGTATCCCAATCAGTTTCACCTGCATTTTTTATCAGATCTTCCAGTATTTTTTTCTCCTTCTCATCTAACCACCGTAGTGCCTTCGGCGCAAACACTGCATCCTGTTCATATTTGCCGGTTCTCGTGGTTGCTTCTTCCCGCTCGTTTGCGATATCGAACAGCTCTTTGGCAACATTGCGCGCATCCGCAAGAGTGATCCCTAGATTATACCGGTTCTCAAATACATCCTGAATTTTTGCTATCGTCTCGACATAGTGTGACGATGTATTGAGTAATGTCTGTTTGTCCTGTTCCGACAGGCCCGCTCGCTGCGCGACCGTCAATTGTTGCTTTGCGGTCAGATCTGCCCAGTTTTCGAAGTTGATCACATCCCCAACCTTATTCATAACATTTGCAAGATCTGCATATTCATTTGGTATAGCAGAAGTCGCCGAGGGCACCCCCCCTAGTATGTAAGCACGCAGTTTTGGCGAAACCGTGGTGGTGTCTCGGCCGCCTGTTACCACACTAATTGGAATATATGGGGGTTTCGCATTAGACCCATCCTTTGACGTGTTTTTCTCATATTCCGATGAATTCCCCGGGAAAACAGTGCTACCTTTATCCGCATGACCAAGAAAAAACGGTTTTTTGCTGGCTCCCAACTGTGCGCCGACGCCTGCGCTTATTTTTGCAGGAAACACGGCGGGTGGTTTCGTTCTTAGTTCTGGTTCCGTTGGTTTCAATGACGCAGTACTCTTTCCTTCGTAGAGTTTCAGAACATCGTTGTCTTTTAGTTTGGAATCGACGTTATTCTTGCCGATTCGTGTTAGAATTGAGCGCATACTAATCTCCTTGATATTTGAATTTACTTCCAGTTACGAAAGCTATATCAAACATATACTGAGAATTGGGTAAAAAATTACGATAATTTCCGAATTGAACAATTGTAAGAATTTTTCCTTCACAATCCCCCTTCTTTGCCGCCTGAATCGTGGCAGGATTATTAACTTTTATCGGTTTCGCTTCACCCGCGGCGCAACTTTGGTATAATATAGTTTGCTTTACCGGGGGGGTAAATTTCAAAGGATCAGGGTAGAAAATGAAACGATTTTTCGCATTCCTCATCGCAATCATGATGCTGAGCGGCGTGTTCTTAACCGCGGGCTGCTCTATTGTGACGCGCGGCAGCGATTACTGCTACC
>QKAN01000235.1 GCA_003246365.1 Clostridia bacterium | reverse complement strand
GAAAATTGTCGTAATCATAGAAGTGTTATCATATGCAATTTTACTGTCGTTCATTATAGCGAACCTTATAAGCAGAAAAAAAGACAGCGTTTAAATTCGATTTGGAATATATTTGCGCTGAGTGGGTTTGGAAGTGGGTTTTTGGTGGCTCCCCCTGTTGGACTCGAACCAACGACACGCGGCCTGCGCACATGGGCGTTTCGCGTTGCCGCTAAAGCGGCGGCCAAAAACGTCCGCGCTGGGCTTGCTCCACCTCGCTTCATCGCCCACTGGGCGCGCTCGGCTCCGCAACAGATAACAGCCGCAGATGCGGCCGCTAAAGCAATGACATAGGTGCGAATTCAACGTCGGAAAGAAAAAAAACAGCCCGTCAAATGACGGACTGTCTTGTTTTGGCTCCCCCTGTTGGACTCGAACCAACGACACTGCGGTTAACAGCCGCATGCTCTACCGACTGAGCTAAGGAGGAACGTTACTCGGAGATTTTACATGAATTCAACACCTTATGCAATGAACAGCGCGACCGATGAGCGGAGATTAAATGAAAATATTGACGTATTTCTCGCGTATACTTTAAATTGCTCGTCTTTGATTGACGTTTTACATCTCGATTACTATAATATTTTTATGGAAGATAACAACGTTATTTCCCTGATTGCTTTTGATGTGTCGGAACCAAAGCGGAAGATAAATCGTTCTCCCGGGGCGATTTATACCGCGTTGATTGCGCTTATCATCGGCGTGATTTCCTTGGCGAATCTATTGGATGCGAGATGGAATATTCCGCGATATCTGGTGCAACCTGCGTTATATGTGATTATCGCAGTGGGCGCTATTTATGTATATTTACACTATTTCGTCAGCTTTCGTTATACGCTGACCGACGAGCTAATTGCGGTTGAAAAAGTTGCAGGTAAAAAAGAGACCACGATATTAGTAACATCGCTGAATACAATTACCGAAATTAGCAGATACGATAAAAAACAGAAAAAATGTTTTTCATGTACGAATGCATCGGTGCAATCAAAACGCAATACAACATGCATTACAATAACACAAGACGGGAAAGACGTTATGTATTGCATTGCATCGAGTGAAGAATTTCTTGAGAAGCTGACCGCGCAATGGCAGATTGCCAAAGCACAGAAAGAATAGCGATCAAACGGATGGACGAACGTAAAAATAAAAAATGTGAATCTTTGCAAGAGGCGCTCGGTGCATATGCACGCGAAGACGGTGCACGGTTTCACATGCCCGGACACAAGGGACGCGGACTAGCTGGATTTTGGCGCGACGAACTGCCGCTTTGGGACGTAACCGAATTAAGCAACACGGATAATCTGCATGCGCCTGAAGGCGCGATAGCAGGCGCGCAGAAGAGAATGGCGGAAGTTTACGGCGCAAAGGCTTCATTCTTCGTTGTGAACGGGTCAACAAACGCAGTGCAGGCGATGATACTTGCGCTGGAAAATGACGATACACTTTTACTTTCACGCGACTGTCACCATTCCGCTGTGAGCGGTGCGGCTCTTCGCGGGATTAAAACACGGTATATTTCTCCGCGATATGATCAAAACCGCGGGTTGCTTGGCATGATTACACCGGAAGACCTGGATATCGCTCTGGAGGAAACGCAAGCAACAGCCGTATTGATTACATCGCCGAATGTATATGGGTTTTGTGCGGATGTAGCTGGACTGGCTGAGACGGCACACAAGCGAGGTGCGCTTCTGTTGGTAGATTCGGCGCACGGGGCACACTATCCGTTCTCAAACGCGCTCCCAAGCGGTTTGGGTGGCATTGCAGACCTGTTCGCGCACTCGCAGCATAAAACGATGGACGCGCTGACACAGGCGGCAAGCCTGCATCTTGGCGAATGCCGGATTTCGGAAGAACGCGTTCGCCGCGCGCTCGCTATGACGGAGACAACGAGTCCTTCTTATCTGTTGATGACATCGCTTGACTGGTCCGTATATATTGCGCAAAGACGCGACTGGACCGGACAGGTGCAGCGGTGCATCGAGTTGGAAACCAAGATTGAATCTATGGAAGGGTATTCTGTTTTTCACGATCCTCTCGGGTTGGGAGTTGCAGAGCGTGACCGCACGCGTCTTGTAATCGACGTGACAGGCAGAGGATATACCGGGTATGAAGCGCAGGCGCAACTCGAAAAAAGCGGAATCTATCTGGAAATGGCGGATGCACGGCGGCTGGTTTTGATTACGACACCGAATGATGAGCCGTCCTGGTACGAACATCTGTTGGATGAGCTGGAAAAACTACCGATTCACAAATCGATTATTGCGAAACCAAATGGCGAAGAGATACGATTTATCGCGAATAAACAGAGAGCCAGCATTCGCGAGGCGGTGTTTTCGAAAACCGAAATACTTGCGCTAAACAAAGCGCAAGGACGGGTATCGGCGGAGCCGATCGGAATATATCCACCGGGAATCGCTCTTATTATGCCTGGTGAAGAAATTGAACAACGCGCGATCGACTATCTCACGGCGCAGGAAAAGGACGGCGGTTCGCTCTTTGGGGTGCGCAACGGAAACATATTTGTCATGAAAGAAAACGGAGAAACAAATGCAGCAACAACTGCTTGATGGAATAAAGGCGGGGCGGGTACCGCACGCAATACTGCTTTCCGGCCCGGAAGGAAGCGGGAAAGGCGAGCTGGCGAGGCGATGTGCTGCGCTGTATTGCCTGGAGGAAGATGCGCCGGAACGGCTAACAGCGTGCCCAAATTATTATGAAATCGGCGAAGGAACGGTAAAAGTTGACGACATTCGAACTTTGCTTTCCTCAGCGGCAATGCAAGGGTTTAACGGCGGAAGGCGGGCGTTTGTTTTTCTAAACGCGCAGAACATGAGCGTACAGATTCAGAATACTTTGCTTAAAACGCTGGAGGAGCCAAACAGCGATACTTTACTGGTTCTTACGGGAAACGAATTTGGGTTACTGCCAACAATACGATCACGCTGCGTCATTGTTCGACTTGGAGCCGGAAACATTCAGGAAACGGCAAGGAAGCTTGCGAGCGAAGGAATGGAACAACATGAAGCAAGATTTTTTGCGACGTTGGGGGACGGAATCTTCAGCCGTGCACTAGAATACGCCAAACCGGAGAAGCTGAAATTTCGTGACGATGCGCTCAAAATTTTGGAACAGGCAATATTTGATTATGCGCCTTTTTCCGATGCAGCTGCTCTGATTACGGTTTCGGGCGGCGAACCGGAAGAAGAAACAAACGACGACGAAGCAAAACCAAAAGGCGGGAAAAAGAAAAAGCGCGGGGATGCGCAATCTGCGATTGCACTGATTTCCGTTTACATCAGTTTGTTTCACGATGCAATGACACATTCGCTTGGCGGCGCAGAAATGAGAAACAGCGATTACTTATCGCTGATAGAGCGCATAGACAGCCGCTTTACAACCGCGCAGATACAAGGTATCATAGAAATGTTAGGCGAATCGCAGCAGAAGCTGATTGCCGGAGCAAGCGTATATCTGACGCTTGATAGCGTGTTGGCAAAGTTGTATTTTAATAAGCCTGAAAAGAAATAATCAGAAGATACGCGGTCCAGCGCGCGGATGACAAACTGCGGCGCGGAAACGCGACAAGGAGTAAACACATGAAAGTAATTGGCGTACGGTTCAAATCGAGCGGACGCATCTACTATTTTGATCCGTTGGAGTTTGAGTTTTGCGAAGGGGACGGCGTTATCGTTGAAACCGCGCGCGGACAGGAATACGGCGAAGTTGCACAGGTTGCCATGGAGGTTGAGGAGACGATGATCGTCGCTCCGCTCAAACCCGTTGTGCGACCCGCGACAGATGCCGACACAACGATGCGCGAACAAAACTGCGCAAAAGAAGGCGACGCGTTCCACATCTGCCAGCAAAAAATTGAACAGCATAAGCTCGATATGCATCTTGTGAGCGCGGAATATTCGTTTAACGGCAGCAAACTGGTTTTTTATTTCACTGCCGATGAGCGCGTTGATTTTCGCGAACTGGTGAAGGACCTTGCATCTCAATTCCGGACGCGAATTGAATTGCGGCAGATCGGGGTGCGTGATGAAGCAAAGATGCTCGGCGGGCTTGGCTCCTGCGGCAGAGTTGTCTGCTGCAAAGCATTTCTCGACGATTTTCATCCTGTTTCCATCAAAATGGCAAAAGAGCAGAATCTTTCGCTCAGCCCCACAAAGATCAGCGGGCTATGCGGCAGGCTGATGTGCTGCCTGCAATATGAACAGGCATGCTATGAAGACATGAAGCGGAAGATGCCGCACATTAACCGCGACATTCTTACGCCGGACGGAATCGGAATCGTTGTAGATAACAACGTGATTACAGAAAAGACAAAAGTACGGCTGACCATGCCGGACGGTACGATTGACGTGCGTGAGTTCCACTATGCTTCGCTTGCAAAACCCGGCGAACCGTTGCCGGTTCCGCAAAACCCTGCGCAAGCGGCACCGAAAGCCGAGAACGAGCAGGAAGCGGCGGCAAAACCGGCGGCAGAGAATAACGCGCCGTCACAGGAACGAAACCCCGACCACAAGCGCAGACGCAGAGGCGGACGCGGAAAGAGCGGAAACAAACCGAACGCAAACGCACAGGACGGCGCGGGCCAACAGCAGAATCAGCAGCAACAAAATCCACAGCAAAGAAGAACGGACGGACAGCAACCGCGGCAGAACAACAAGCCGAGACAGCCGCAGCAGAACGGCGCTAACGCGCAAAACAAGCAACAGCCCCAGCAGCAGGGACAAAGAAACAACAACGCGCAGGATGGCCAAAGAAACGCGACGCAGCCAAGGCGCAACAACGTGCCAAACCGGCCGAAACAACCGACGACGCAGCCGGAAAAGCGGGAATAACGCTGGAAATCACGGCGAACGGACGACAATTTTAGTCATAAATTTGTTTTTACTTCCCTTTTTGTTGACGTTTTATTCCGCTGTGTTATAATGTTTACGAAATTTAGATACGGAGGAACGGATCATGGCATATAAGATTTCTGACGAATGCATCAGCTGCGGCGCTTGCGCGGCGGAATGCCCCACCGAAGCGATCAGCGAAGGTTCGATTTACGTAATCGACGCCGATAAGTGCATCGACTGCGGTAACTGCGCGGACGTTTGCCCGGTTGGCGCGCCCAAACCTGAGTAACGCAAAGCGAATAAACGCCCGGACGGAGTTACCGTTCGGGCGTTTTTCTGTTTTGGGATTCAACTTTACGAAAGCCGTTAACCGCAGCAGGAAGCGAACGGCAAATCATAATAGATGATCGGTAAAAGCACATCGGTTAGCGCTTCATAGTCTGTTGGATCGGGCGTATAAAACGAATATTGGACATCTTCAAAGCTCCATTGCGCCAATCCACCGCCATTGCCTCCGTCGATAAAACGAATCAGTACAGTTACCTTAAAACCCGGTCCTTCCAATTCAAGCGACTGGGGCAGCGCATCAAACGTTTCGTATACGCCGGAAATATCGCTATCTGTAATGGCGGCGCGGTATGTGAACGAGTCTCTATCCAACGTGAATATAATCTGCGCGATGGAATTATCAATGATGCTATAGCTAATGTTTTCCGCTTGCTGATGCGGCGTAATGATAAATCCAAGATCGTAAAAATCGACGGAATCTTCTACCTCGACCACCGGATTCGGAAGAGAAACAGCCGGATCTTCTGTTGCCACCGGTTCTTCCGTTGCCTCCGGCGTTGCTGCTGCAGAAGGCGTATCGTTTATCGCGGTTTCCGAAACCGCCTGGTTACTACAGGCCGCAACAGAAAACAACAGCAAAATCGATAAAACTAAAGGTAATATTTTTTTCATCTCTACCAGTCCTTTCGAACACGCGACACGAGAAACGCGCATATCACGGGAAGCATGCTTCCTTAAATCGGGATAATCATACCACGAAAGAAATGGCAAGTTAAGTGACGAACGCACGCGCGAAATTGTAGGCGCGTGTATTTGTTTTACCGCAAATTCATTCTTACAAAAATTTGCATCGATTTTCCGATAAATTCTTGTGGCTTCATGGCGTTACGCTATCTGTGGCGGCGGGAAAACCTCGACAAAATCCGCTGCCACGCAAGAAAGGAGCACGATCGAATGGAATCGGCCAGACAAAAATCCCTCAAAAGCAAAATCGAAGCGTATTTTGCCGCATGCGATGCGACGGCGGAGCGCGTGACCCTGAAAAACGGAAGCGTGACGATCCGGCAAACGCCGTATACGCTTGCGGGCCTGAGCGAGCACCTCGCAATACCGCAAGGCGAGATCCTCGCGAAGAGCCGAAAAGGGGGAGACGGAACGGAGAGCAAACTGCTTTCGGATGCACTCCGCCGGATTGGGCGATACATTGTTGAGCACGCGCTACTGGGTGAACTCCAGTATAGCGTTGCCGCGAAGCTGCTGGAAGAACTCGGTACCGGCGAAAAACTGCCGCCGGACGAGGAAGAACGCAGCATCGTAATCGTGCTGGAGGACAAGGAAGGATGGAGCGAGTGACATGGAATTCTTATTAAAGGGGTATCCAAATCTACGTCAGCGGGAATTCTTTGAAAGCAGAGCCCGGCACACAGCCTACGGCGGCGCGCGCGGCGGCGGGAAAAGCTGGGCAATTCGAAGAAAACTCGTACTCCTCGCACTGCACTACCCGAAACTCCAAATCCTGCTGCTCCGAAGGACGCTGTCGGAGTTGACCGAGAACCATGTGCGGGCGCTGCAAACGGAATTATCAGGGTTTGTTGACTACAACCAAACGCAACGCGTATTCACGTTTCCGAACGGCAGCCGCATCAAACTCGGATATTGCGACAATGAACAGGATGTATACCGCTATCAGGGGCAGGAATACGACGTAATCGGCTTGGAGGAAGCCACCCAGTTTACCGAGAGTCAGATGCAGTTTTTGACAACATGCAACCGCTCGGTACGCACGGATTTTTCGCCGCGCATGTACTATACATGCAATCCCGGCGGCGTTGGGCACACATGGGTGAAGCGACTTTTCATAGACCGAACGTATCGCGGAAGCGAACAGGCGGAGGATTACGTTTTCATTCCGGCGCGCGTCACAGACAATCCGTTTCTGATGCGGGACAAGTCCTATGTGATCACGCTCGAAAACCTCGCAGAGCCGCTTAGACGCGCCTATCTCGACGGAGATTGGGATGTGCTGGCGGGGCAGTACTTTGGAGAATTTTCGAGAAGCAGGCATGTCGTTGAACCGTTTACGATTCCGAAGGCATGGCGCAAATTTCGCGCGATGGACTGGGGATATAACGACCCCTGCGCAGTTCTCTGGTTTGCCGTAGCGCCCGGCGGGCGCGTGTATGCATACCGCGAATATTACGAACGTCAGGTGCTTTCCAGCGAGACGGCACGGCGCATCCGTCAGATGACGGGAGAAGAAGCGATTGCATACACCGCCGCCTCGCCGGACGCCTGGCAAAACCGGGGCATGAACGGAAGCGGGGATCTCAGCGGCATGAGCATTGCGGAAGTGTTCGCCCACGGCGGCGTACCGCTGATTAAAGCGGACAACGCCCGCATACCGGGCTGGCAGCGCGTTCGGGAATATCTGGCGGAGGCAGACGACGGTTTGCCGCGATTGCAGATATTTCGCAACTGCGAAAACTTGATTCGCACACTGCCGATGTTGACGTTTGACGATAACTTTGTTGAAGACGTTAGCGGCAGATGCGAAGACCACGCGCCGGAGGCGCTGCGTTACGGGTTGATGTCGAGACCGGCCGCAGCGAACGAACCGAAGAAAGCCAAGGCGCGCGCTTACGACCCGTTTGCGGTTTCTAAACCGCATGCGGACGGATTTACGGGACTGTAAACGGGTTGAATCCCAAGGAGGAAACAAAAAATGAAAGGAACAGACCAAACACAGCATCAGCGCGCGCTCTGCGAGAGGGCATATGGGTTATTTCGCGAGTTTCGCAGCGCGTATGTTACCGAATGGCAACGGCTTGAGAATTGCGAGCGCATGTATCGCGGCGATCACTGGCACGATGTGCCGCAGACCGACCGAAACGAGCCACGCCCGGTGACGCCGATTTTGCAAAGTACGATTGAAAACGTGAAATCGGAGCTGCTGGACCGTGTGCCGGAGGCAGTGATTTTGCCGGAGAGCCCGGTTGACAGCGAAATTGCGCATGTGATTGAGGCCATCATACGCCAGAACCACGACGCGGACGGGTATGTGAAAGAGTATCGAAAACTGGTGCACGATTTGCTCGTAGGTGGATATTGCGTACAGGAAGTAGGCTATGACAATGCGCTCAACAGCGGACTTGGCGGTGCGTTTATCCGACAGGTGGACGTAAGGAGTATTCTGTTTGACCCGCTCGTGACGGATGCGCAGGAGAGCAGGGCGATTTTTAAAATTTCGCTGAAAACGCGGGAATATATTGAATCCCGTTTTCCGAAGGCTGCGCCATTTCTGACGGCAGACGCTTTTGGCACGCCGGATGCTGTGGAAGACGGAATTTTGCACGGCGACAGAAGCGGAGCGATGCTTTTCCTCGAGTACTGGTGGCGCGAATTTGACGCGGAGACCGAACGCTCGAGCGTGCACATGGCGCAGATTGCTGGGAACCAGGTGCTTTCCGACAGCCGGGATGTGAAGCCGGACGGACTTTTTGAACACGGAGTATATCCGTTTTTGATTACACAGATGTTTGTGCGAAAAGGCTCCTGTCTCGGCCTTGGTTTGGTGGACATGTTTGAAACGCAGCAGCGTTACGCGGACAAGCTCGACCAGATCGTGCTGAAAAACGCACTGATGGCGAGCCACAACAAACTGCTGGTTACCGAAGCGAGCGGCTTTGACACCGATGATTTGCGCGATTGGAGCAAAGAGGTGCACCGCGGCGAAAGTCTCAACGGCGTCACATGGTTTTCCACACCACCGCTGCCGGCTTACATCATCGGATATATTCAGAGCATTCGGGAGAGCATTAAACAGGAAAGCGGAGCCGATGATTTTTCGCGCGGCATGTCGACGGGCGGTGTAACAGCGGCCTCGGCGATTTCCGCGATGCAGGAGATGAGCAACAAACGCGCGAGAATGATTGCGCGGGCGATGCACGAAAGTTTCCGCGACGCGGTGCGCCTAGAAATCGAAGTCGAGCGAGAATTCAACTTCTTTACCAGAAAGGTGAACGTCACCATCGACGGAGAGACGAAAGAAAAGACGTTCGAAAGCGCGATGCTGGTGAAACGCACTTCGGGCAGATCGGTTCTTCCGATTGAGTTCTATATTTCGGTTAAGGCGCAGCAGGAAACGAAATTTTCTGCAATGAGCCAGAACGAGCTTGCGCTAAGAATGCTGCAAAGCGGCGTGATGTCGCCCGCACAAGCGGTTGAACTGATGGTGTTTGAAGGCAAGGATCAATTGCTGAAACAACTGAAGGAACAAAGCGAGAAAGCGCAAATGGCAGCGGCACAGCAGCAACCATCCCCGCTGACGGCGGGAAGAACAGGGAGGAAACTATGAAATCCATAAAAAACGAAATGACCCAGCGGCTTGGTGGCGCGACGGCTGCACCAGCCCAGGGTATGGCACAGAACGACCCGGAGTTTGAAGCGCTGGTGAACGAAATCTCCACGCTGATTTCCGAAGGGAAACTGCCGGAAGGATTCGACCTTCAGGCGGCGGCGAAAGACCCGGATTTACTTTCACTTATGCGCGAATACGGCGCAGCCGCAGGAATCCGGATTTATGCCGCGGAACAGCGCGCGGAAGAAGCGGAAAACAGCGCAATGGAGCGCGTAAGCAACCGCATGCGCGAGCGAAGCGCCCTGCCGAAAAGCACGCGCGGCGGGTCGGCCGCACCGGCGGCGACAAACTACCGCAACATGAGTTCGGATGCGTTTCGTGAACTCATGCAGCAGATGAAAAAGACCGCCCGAGACGGCGGAAAAACCAGACTCTAAGATACGGGAGGAAACCAAATGAGCAACAGCAACACCACGGTAAACACCGCGAACACGACATACAGCAACAAGACGTTTTATGACCGCACGCTGCTCGAAATCGCAAGAACACGACTCGTGCACGCAAGCTACGGCCAGAAGCGCAGCATTCCCAGAAACAGCGGAAAACGCGTTGAATTCCGCAGATACGAACTCTTTACGCCGGACACCAATGCGCTTGTTCTTGAAGAAGGCGTAACGCCGGCAGGACAGAGTCTCGCCCAGAGCAAGATTGAGGCCGAGGTGAAACAGTACGGCGCGTACGTTGAGGTCAGCGATCTTCTGGATTTGACGAGCTTTGACCCGGTTCTTGTGGAGAGCACGGAGTTGCTCGGCGAACAGCTCGGAACCGTTGTGGAATGGATCACCCGCGACGCAATGTGCGCAGGTACCAACGTTCAGTATGCCAACGGAAAGACAAACCGTCTCGCGCTTGCAGCGGACGACAAGCTGACTGTAACGGAAATCCGCAAGGCAGTGCGTTCGCTGAAAAAGGCGAAGGCGCGCATGTTCAACGCAACGAGCGACGGCGCAAACCGCAAACCGCATTTTGTTTGCATCTGCTCGCCGGACGCGACCTACGACCTTCAGAGCGATGCGCTCTGGCAGGACGTTTCCAAATACTCCGATGTGGAGCAGATCTACTCCGGTGAGATCGGCCGCCTCTTTGGCGTTGTATTCGTTGAGAGCACGGAAGCAAAAGTGTTTTCGCAGAGCGTGCTGACCACGGTTTCGGCGCACAACGCAGGCAGCGCGGTCGTCACCCTTTCGGATATGCCGGAAGCATCCGTTCTCTATCTCACCGCGGGAGCAAAAATCAAAATCGGCGAAACCGAATACACCGTTTCTTCGGCTGATGCTGCGGAAAAGACGGTTACACTGAGCGAAACGGTTGCAAGTGCGATTGCCGCGGGCACGATTGTATACAGCGAGGATGCGGGCGTAATCGACGCGGAAACCAAGAAAGGGACGGACATCCACGCAACACTGGTGTTCGGCTCCGACGCCTACGGCATTATCGATGTAGACGGCGAGGGCTGTCTGCAGACCATCGTAAAACCCGTCGGCAGCGGCGGCGCGGCGGACCCGCTCGATCAGCGCGCGACGGTCGGCGCAAAAGTGACCGCTTACACAGCAAAAATTCTCAACAATCTCTGGATTGTGCGTGTTGAACACGGGGTCAGCCTGTAAACGCACTGAAATACGGGGAGGGCGATGAGCTCTCCCCAAATAAAAAATAGGAGGATCAATCAATGCAATATATGAGCGAAGCAGAAATCGACAACATTTCATCCATAACGGGAAAAACGCTGTCTTCGGAGCCGAAGGTTACGATTACGATTCAGCAGGAAGACGGTGAAACGTACTGGGAAGGCGGAATCAACGGTCACTTTTTCCGCATCAAAACAGGCGAACCGGTCGCGGTTCCGAAAAGTCTGGCGACACTGATATCCCAAAGCGCGCAGGTGCGATATGAGAGCGAAGTGCGCGTGCGTTCCTACCGTAAGAGCGGCGGGAAGAAAGTTTCGTAAAGGAGGGCGCATGCATGACGCTCAAAGAACTGCTTACGGGCGCACTCTTGCAGCTCGACCGCGGAACAGACGCGCAAACGCTCGAAAGCTGGCGCGACAAATTGACGCGCTATCTCAACGACGCGATGATCGACTTGACAGGCGAGTTTCAGCCGCGAAGGAGCGATACGCTCACGCTGACAAACGGAGAACTCGACCTGAGAAACCTGCCGTTGAGCGTTGTGAAGGTTGTTGCTCTCACGCGCGAAGACACGCGGCTGCCGTTTTACTACGGGGTCAGCACAGAGCTGCTGCGCGTGCCTGCCGTTTCAGACGGAGATGTGCTGGTGACCTATCGTTATATGCCGGAACAGTTGAAGGTAGACACGGATGTACCGGATCTTCCCGAATGGTGCCACGGCGCGATGATTTCCTATGCGGTAGGGCGCGAACGCGCAAGCGGAGACGCTGCAAGTATAGCCTCGGCAAGGGCTTGTTTTGAAATTTACAACGCGGCAAAAAGAATGATGCGTGCGCACCGTGGAGAGACGGATGCATATGCAATTGAGAACCGCTGAAGGGAGGAAACCATAATGGCATTGCGACAATACCGGATTCCGGTGTTTTACGGCATCCAACAGGGCGTAACAGACAACCGCCTAAACGACGGAGAAAGTCCGGACGCCTGCAATATGGATACTTCCGGCGGGCGGCTCAGCGTCGCAAAAGGATATGTACGCGAGAACGATACTGCGTTTTTTTCGCCGGAGGACGTTAAAAGATTTTATGTTTGGAATCGTGCGTCCGGAAGAAATTTGATGATCGCGACAGGCGATAAACTCTATGCAATGGACGAGACAGCTGGGGAATGGAAGCTGATTTACACGTTCAGCGAGGAGGCGTCCGCTGCGCAGTATGATTTTCAGAACGTAAAAATTGCGAGTACGGAATACCTGCTGATCGCAAGCGGTGTTTCCCGCATGGCAAAATGGGACGGCGAAAGCGAAGAAGCGGAAGCGTTCGGCAGCGAAGAAGGCCTATCGAACATTGCGATAAACTTCGTGGAGCTCTATTACTCCCGCCTGTTTGCTGCAGGAGACGCGGATAACCCGAGCAGACTTTATTACAGCCAGGCACCGGGAGACACGCGCACCATTGAATATTGGACAAGTGCGGAAGAGAGCGAAAATGTAAGCGGAGGATTTGTCGATGTTGGCACAGATTCCGACCCGATTACCGGGTTGTTCGCTCTGAGCAACCAACTTCTGATCTTCAAGCGGGATTCACTCTACCGACTGCTGGGCGACCGACCGGGTAACTACCGCATACAGCCGGTTAACGGAACGATGCGTCAGCCGACGCACACGTCCTGCGTTCGAATCGGCGACGTGCTGTTTTTTCTCACAGGCGACGGAATGTATTATTTTGACGGACAGACGGTGCAGCGAAAAGCGGACGCGGAAAAGGTACGGACGATTCTTCAAAACGCGAATCTCTCTGCGAGCATCGGCGCATTCTGTGAAGACAAGCTTTATTTCTCTATTCAGGAGTCAACCGGAGAGGGCGCGAACGACGCGATACTTGTTTACGACCTTACGCGGGCGACCTACATGATGCGGCGAGGCTTTTCGGCAAAGGGACTTTGCGCGGCGAACGGAACACTGTATGTGCTCGATGGTAACGGATATATTTGCCGTTTTGATGAGGGTGAAACGTATGACGGCGCGCGAATCGACGCCTATTGGAAAACGCCTATGACCGACCTCGACAGCAAGGCGGTAAACAAACGGCTGGAAGAACTGTATCTGCGCGGCAGCGGCGGAATATTGTCTCTGGAAGCACTGACGGAAAGCGGAACGGTTTATAACGAACGACTCATGCCGGGCGAGAGCGAGCGAATTTTGGAGCTATGGCTCACCGGAGAAGGAAGGGCGTTTCAGCTCGTATTTCGAAACGTCAACGGTTCGCAATTTACGATTGACGGCGGCGTTGAGTTAATTATGGACATGCAGCGGCGCGTGCTGTAAGAAAGGACAAAACGATGGCATTTGACAAAACGGGAATGCAGGCGTTGTTTCCGATATATTTTTCCCGCATGGCGGAAAAGAGCGCTTCAAAAGAGGACTACGATATTGCCGCCGCACAAAACGAGGGGAATCTGAACCAGAACTTTGAAACGCTTTATCGGAAACTTTCAGACATTGAAGATTATCTCGCCGAGGCGGAATAAGGCGGGAGGAAAGGAGAACGAATGTCAATTAAAATCGGAGGCGGAGCCAGTCAGGCAACGACCATCGGCGTATACGACCTCGGAATCGGACAACAAAAACTTGATTTCGGTACAACCAGCGGATCATCCGGCGGATCAACGTCCAGCGGCGCAAGCGATGTAGATGTATTAAGCGGTTTTATCGAAGACATGTACAGCCGATTTGCGCCGGAAGAGGTCGAGTATACAGCCAAGAGCGAAGAAGAGATACGTGCGGCGATTGCAGAATGGCTCCGACCCAGCTATGATCAGGCAATTGCAAACCGTCAGGAGCAGACGCTAAAGAACAAAGCGAACCTTGACGCGGACGCAATTGCGCGCGGAATGGGTGCAAGCACATATGTGACCGACGTAAAAAATCGCCAGCAAAATGACGAAGCAAGCGACATTGCCACATTGGAATCAAATTATGGTTCCACGCTGGCACAGTATGTTTCGGAAGGCGTGGAAAACGAAACGGATCGTCAGATACAAATAGAAGAATTCAACGCCGAACAGCGAGCGAATGCATACGAACTGGCTTATTCTGCGGCGCTGCAGCTGTTTGCGCAATACAAAAAGCACTCGGGAAGCGGTTCTTCTTCGAGCAGCAGTTCTACGGCGACTACCTCGCGCGAAAACTGCGAGACATTTTTGAGCCTGCTCAGCGGAGAGGAGCGCAAAGAGGTATACGAAGCGTCAACCTCTGCCGGCGCAACCTATCGCGCGGAGCTGTTGGCTTCGGTCGGTGCGGCGGGATATGTTCAGTTGATGGGCATGTATCCGAGCGCTCCATAAGAGCGAAACGCTACAACGAACAATCCGGCAGTATCTGCCGGATTGTTTTTGCATCCGGCTTTTTCATATGGTAAGATAGTCCGGTTCGCCGATGCTTATAATCAAGCAGGGTTGATACGATTTTGCAAATGCTTTATACTGACTTTGGTGAAATCTGGGAATTTTGAAAATTGATTCGGAGGGGTATTGGTATGGAGTCACAGCTGCATTTAATCTGGAACCCTGTTGCGGGAAACGGAGCCGCCCTGAATGCTTATGAACTGGTCACAGATGCGCTTGCGGAGCGGGGAATACCGTTTACCGCGGAAAAAACCGCTTATGCGGGACATGCCACAGAATTGGCAAAAGCGGCAATTGAAAACGGTGTGAAAAAAATTGTTGTGCTGGGTGGAGACGGAACGATTCGCGAAGTTGCCAGCGCGGTAATTCACACGGATGTTTCGCTTGGCATCATCTCCTGCGGAACGGGCAACGACATCATCCGTCCGCTCAAAATCCCCAAAGATCCACTGGCCGCGCTCGATATCGTTCTTAACAACGAACCGCGGCATATGGATGCGGCAATGGCGAATGACCTGCTGTTTTTTAACGTAGCAGGATTCGGGTTTGATGTAGATGTGTTACGCTATGTTGAAATCTACAAGAAGCGCATGAAAAACGGTTCTTTGGCATATCTGCGCGGGCTGATTGCGGCGCTCGTACATATGTATACGAGAAAAACGAAGATTACCTGGCCGGAAGGATCGATGGAATCGAATGTCTTGATTATTGCGGCAGGAAACGGCACGCATTTTGGCGGCGGCATGATGGTGACGCCGAAAGCCGATCCGTTTGACGGATTGCTGGATATTTGCGTGATCCACAGCGTATCCAAACTGAAGGCATATATGATTCTGCCCAAGTTTATGAAGGGTGAACACTTGACAACAAAGTATGTAACTTACTTTACAACAACCGAACTGACCGCAGTTTGCGAACCGGCTTCATTGCTGGATGTAGACGGCGATATACTGCCGGGAACGCCGGTTACGTTTAAAATTATACCGCAGGCAATGTGGGTGATTGTTCCGCAATAGGCGCTCTTTCATTTGGCGCGGGACACAGAAAGTTTGCTTTACAGGGTCTGCGCCGACTGATAGACTAAAGCGGAACATAGGGGATTTTTGAATGGCAGTACAACAAAACGGCATGAGGCCGTACACTCCGGCAAACGGCGCGGGTGCGCCAGTTCGTCGCAAAAAAAAGAAAAAGAAAAACAACACACTGATTTTTTCGCTGGTTACACTCGGTGTACTCGGCGTAGGACTCGTGATTTTCCAGTTTATCTTTAACAAACAGGAAGCCACCGTATCGATGGACATCACACCGATATCGACAGAATCGACTTACATCAATACTGGCGACGGCCTTTTGTATCAGACGGATGGTCAGATTCACTTTTATCACTTGACCGACAGCAAGAAAAACTATACCTATGGTATGGGCGCGTCGGATATTCGCATGTCCGGCAGCGAGTCTATGACGGTCGTGTTTAACGAAGCGCAATTGCAGGTTGTCGGAGAAAAAACGCCGCTGACGTTTACCGGATTGATTCAGGAAGTTGAATGCGGAACAAATTATCTGGCTGTTTTGCGTCAGGCGGAGGACGACACAGAGAGCGTTCTTGTTATAACGAGAAGCGGCGAACAGATTTCCGACCTGTCGTTTTCGGATCAATGCATCATCGACTTCGGGTTTTATACCACAACAAATGAAATGCTGTGGATTGAAACGCTGAATATAAACGCGGGTGCGCCGACGACAACCATTTCGACATACGATTTGAGCAAGCAGGAAATCACGGGCATGATTCATGTGCAGAATCAGCTTGTGAACGATATTTACATTACATCAAACAGCATGTTTGTCGTATGCACCAACCAGATTATCCGTTATATTCACGAGGGGAACAAAGAGATTTACCGTACGATGATTTACGGTTATGAGTCACTTGATTTTTCGAACGCATCTGGAACCCCGACGTTTTTATTGACGCCGCGCGGCGGAGACTTTCATACCGTTCGTATTCTTACCCTGGAAGAGGAATCCTCTCCGAATTCGGTTGAAACCACGCTGCAACTGCCTACGGAAGGCGTTTCCGCATTCATCATGGGAAGCAGACTCGTCGTCGCGTCTCGCGAGCAGCTGCTGACATACACGCTCAAAGGCAAACTCTCCTCAACGGCGACATTTGAGCAACCCATTGACGCCGCGATCAAACTCACAGATTCCAAGTTGCTGCTTTCGAGCAACGGTAT
>QKAN01000124.1 GCA_003246365.1 Clostridia bacterium | reverse complement strand
TGAAGCCCGGTGACAAGCTTCCCACCGAGAGTGATCTGTGTGAAATTATGGGCGTTAGCCGGACAACGATTCGGGAATGTCTGACGGTTTTAACCTCACAAGGAATACTTGTCAACAAAAAAGGCGGCAAATATGTAAGCGCGTCAGCAAATGAATGCTATGATTCGCTGTTTCATACTATGCTCAGCATGGATATTTGCAGCATGTCCGATATTTTGCAGGTGAGAAATCTATTAGAAGTGGACGTCGTGAGTATTGTCGCAAACAATCTTTCCGATCAAACGCTCCTTGAACTTGAACGGATTTTATGGGAACTTCAGAATCCGGACATTTCGGAAGACGATTTTAATAAGACAGAAGTTCGTTTTCATTACGCATTAGCCCGCGCAACGAATAACAAATTTCTAATGGATTTGCTCACGTCCATCCGCGAAATCACGGTTAATAAAGTGGGCAGTCTCCCCGCTTTCAGCAAAGCCGCCGTTATTGAAAATCGCACAAAGCTACTCGCTGCACTGAAAGCAGGCAATCGTAATAAAGCCATTGCGCTCGCGCAGGAGCATACTGAAAAGTCCAGATTATTCTTTGGATTGACAACCGATTTGTATTCTCCGGTTAAACCAGAAGCCATCGACCGCGTAGAAGAAAAAAAAGAAAAGAACGATTCCAATTAATTCGATCCAGCAATGTCGCCCCTATCCCAATCAAAAATAAACACTCAAACATCACAAGAATTAGACCTGACTCACATACCAGCTGAGTCAGGTCTTTTTATGCGTGTGATATGGTAGCTTTTTTCAAGGAAAGGCTGACGTTGTTCCATTTTTCTGCTATGCTGTTTTCTGCAGCCGGGCTATATTTCATCTGCGGTGGAAGTCCTTCTGGAAATTTGCTTGGCATTTTTCTGGCGTTTTCTTCCGGTTGCGTCTATGTGTTTTACATCCTCATGCTCAAACAGGGCAAAATCGGCAAACTGCCTTTGTTCACGCATCCGTTTGCTTGAGCCGGTCACAAGCCTGCCGTTCAGCACGAAACTGTATCATTACTCGTTATCTGCCATATCACTGGCCGGATGCGCAATTTCTTTGTTGTCCATCGTATTTATCAGTCTGAACGACGCAAAATTCAAACGCCGGAGCACACAGCGCTTGTCGGCGCAAAAGGAGAATTAAGATGAAACTCGTCACTTTTTCCAATCAAGAACAAGTCAAAGTTGGCGTGCTCGATCACACGGAATCCTATGTTTTTCCTGTTTCGAGCGCAGGCATAAACTATGATTCTATGCTTGAGTTGATTCGCGGTGCTTCGCCTGAAGAACTGCTGCGACTGAAAGAATTAAGCGAGAAGACGCACGCGTCGGTCATAGATTCAGTTGCTCGAACTGCCGTTACTTTGCTCTCTCCGATTCCGCATCCGGCACAGGATGTCATCTGCCTTGGCATCAACTACCGAGAACACGCGAAAGAAGCGGAAGCGTTTCACGCGGATGCGTTCGGCGGGGAACGCCCCAGTGCCATCTATTTTTCAAAGCGGGTGAATCGCGCCGTCGCGGACGGCGAACCGATCCCCGCGCACGCGGATATTGTGGACAGTTTGGATTATGAAGCCGAGCTCGCGATTATCATCGGCAAAGACGCAAGTCGCGTGAGCCGAGAAGAAGCGGCAGACTATATTTTCGGCTATACGGTTCTGAACGACATGAGCGCAAGAAACGTACAGACGAGCCATAAGCAATGGTATTTTGGAAAAAGTCTTGACGGATTTACGCCGATGGGACCTTGCATCACAACCGCGGACAGCATTCAGTTTCCGCCCGCTCTGAACATTCGTTCAACCGTCAATGGAGAACTCCGGCAGAATAGCACAACTTCGCTGCTGATCACTGGAATTGCAGACATCATCAGCGAACTATCGCAAGGCATAACGCTTCTGGCCGGAACGATTATCGCAACGGGAACCCCTTCCGGCGTCGGCATGGGCTTTCATCCGCCCAAATTCCTGAAAGCTGGCGATGTCGTTTCCTGCAGTATTGAAGGTATCGGAACATTAACCAATCGGATTTCAGATTAAATGTTTACAGAAAGAAAATGCTCTCCAAACGGAGAGCTTTTCCTTTATCGTCATATTTTTTGTTCTTTTACAGGTACCTCAGAGAAATACATAGTCACAAAAGACACTTAAATTTACAATTCAGCTAACGATATTGAAATGCTAAAAACATTCTCTTCTCCCGGATTCAGCTCGGGACATTTTTTGTTTTTTTGTGCAATCTCAATGCTGTCGAAAAAACCGTTTGTTGGTTCCAGCGCGCAGTTGCAATCTCCGCGATATCCCCCCGCTGTTAACCAGAATCCCAAATACGGCAGCTTTGACGAATCATAACGAATACGTGCTTCTATGCCCTGAGACGGATAGCGATATCCGCAAACACCTTCCAACACCGTATCGGCGCAGTAGTATTTCAGCATCGTTTTTCCGTCCATAGGCGGAACACTTGTAAAATCATAATCGCGTCCGTCAATTGTATCCTTGGGAAACCGGTAAATTGAATTTGCATCGCCCAGCAGAGGTGTATCCATCACCGTTTGAATCCGTTGCGTCCCGTTCGGAAACACGATTTGCATGTCCTCGCTATAGTTTACAAGGCAATGACACGCCCAAATGCAGGGAAACGATCTGTCGCTTCTGTTTGTAATTCGATATTGTATGGTAATCGTATCTTCAAGAAGTGATAATGTTTTCTCATAGTGATATCCCAAATACGGGCTCTCATAGCTCAGCGTCAGGTTTTCTCCGTCTATTTGAGAATGAAAGCGAGCCGACCAAATTTCCCCGTGATCAAAGTATTGAATTTCCCCGTGCGGCGTTTGCACAACACCCGCATCGATGTTTGGAAACGCATCATCAAATCCGCAGGCTTCATAATCGCCAAAATGGTCTCCGATAGCAGCATGTCGATACGCTGGTTTCGGGTTTTGAAACAAAAGTTCAAAACCCTTTTGCTTCTCATAAATCGATGCGATTTTTCCGCCGAATTCAGGCAGGCAGACACAACGCAGTTGTTCGTTTTCCAAAACAACCGCGTTTATGCCATCTACTGTTTTGTTATACGTTAACCGAGCCATTTCAGCAGTTCCATGTGCGTTTGAATTCCCTGATGATTCGGGCTTCGCAAGCCCGTATTTTCCAATAGCTCGCGCGCTTCTTTCGTCAACCCGTTTCCTAGCAGACCAAGTGCGGTCATGAACCGGCAATGGATTTGGTTGCGCTCATCCAGATCTTCGTCAAAAATCATCAGATCAGGCAATGAAACCGCAAAGAAGTCGATCCGCACATGATCGTTCTCATGCTGCATTCCATATGATACGAGTCGGTCGAAGCAACGCTTTGCCTCCGCTTGTCTGCCAAGTTCGCGCAGTGCCAACCCCTTGTAAAATACCATTTCGGGTGGCTGATCGTTATAATACATCATTCCCGCGGGTTCCTCGTCTCCCATCGCCGCGGCGGAAAAACAGCGCGTTTCGTTTTTGTGATCCCCTGCGGCCGCATATGCTCTGCCCATCCAATAGAAGATATTATTTTCTTTTGCATTGGCCAGCTTGCCTTCGCCTAGATTTTCCGGATACACTTGTGCCTTAACCAACAGTTCCAGCGCTTTATCGGTTGCGTTTTCGAGAATCGCTTTTTGCGCAAGCGCCACCAAGGCTGCGATATACTGCGCGGAAACTTTGCCTTCTCCGCCTTCCCATGGATGGAAGCGATGGCTCTCAATCAGTTCCAACGCCCGCTCGTACTGTCCGGTTAAATTATGCAGCGTCACAAATTCTACATAGAGATCGTCCCGGGAAACAACAAGCGGAATATACTCTTTCAAAAAATTCAGGCGTTCTTTCGGCGTTTTTCCAATTTTTTTATAGAGTTGATCGAGCTCCATCAAAACGCGCGCGTCTGTTTCGTCCAGGGTAAACGCTCGCTCCATCTCTTTTTGAGAAAGGCAAGCATCGCTTCTCTTGTTAAAATATGCCAACGAAAGATTTCTGTGCACGGTGGGAAATGCTTCGTCGATTTCGCGGCTCTTTTCCCATGCATGCATCGCATCGTCATAGCGCAACTTGTCATAATAGAGGTTTCCAAGATAATACCAGCCGCGCGAATCCTCCGGCGACAGCGCCAATGCAGCCTGCAAAGCAAGCATATCTTCGACCCGGTGCGGGAAGCAATGGTCGGATTGCGCAGCGCCGGCAAGTTTTCTGGTCTGATCGGCTTTTGTTGTGCATCCGGCCCACTCATAGATTGCAGCAAGATGGTAGTATACCATTGGATAAACGCACTTTTCGTCCTTGCCTTCGCAATGTTGGCAAAGAACGCTAATAGCGTCGTCATAAAATCCACAATCCGCATAGTCCAGCGCAAGTTCAATTGCCCAGTTCGGGTTGGCGGCCAGTCGCGCTTTTAGCGCGGTCTTATCGCCATCTTGCGCAAATGATAACTCATATTGCGTTGCCAGATCCATATGATCGATTGTCAACGTTTCCCGGGCAAAGCGTAACGCTTCATCCGTTTTGTTCAGTCTGCGCAGCAATGCCGTTTTGAGCATGCGCGCCTTCATATTATGGGCATTTCGCACAAGGCCGCGTTCGGCATGCTCAAGCGCGAGCGTATCTTCTTTCTTTTCCGCGCAAATGCAGGCCATCGCATAAAATGCGTTTTCCTGTTGTGCCGCGCTCCATGTCGCTTTGTACAGGTTATCATATGCTTCGTCGCGTTTTCCCAACAATCTTCTGCATACGCCGAGATGATAGAACGACTCGCCATCATATGGATTGGGATTCGAACGCGTCCACTTTTTGACTGCGGCTTTGAGATATACTTCCGCCTCTTCCAACTGTCCGCGGCGCAGTAACAACACCCCATAGGCGTTGTTTATTCGCGTGTCGGTCGGGTCGCGTCTGAGTCCCTCCCGATAATAATCCTCCGCGCGATAAGTTGCATGCCGATATTGCTCCAGATGCAATCCATACAAAAACAGGTCCTCGTTGCTCGCAACATCTTCCGGCAGCGGTACCGGCTTTGCGGGTTCCGGCATTGGTTCATCGTTCGGCGTTTCCGGCTGATAAGAAATAATCAAGTTGCCCTGCTGGTTAAAAACACGCAGTTCGAGCAAATCGGGACGCGACGCGGAAACAGGAATCTCTGAATGAAATACAGCAGTTGGGGAAATGTTAACGCTGCGAGAAAAAACGGTCTCTCCGTTTTCAAAAAGAACAACCTTTGCCAAATCAACCTGCGTGGTCGTATAAACGTCGATCGAAGCAAGATTTCCTTGCAGTTCCAGCGCGACCGCCGCGTTTATGTTTGCGTTTTTCACCACGCCAACCTTCTGGTATGGCATGAAATATTGGGTGAATGTTTTTTCTTCATACGGCATCAGCCAGGTGAAATCCGGCTGGTTGTCCGTAAAACACCCCGTCATCAACTCAATGTACGGGCCGTCTTCATCGGTTAAATTGCGATCCCATGCTTTACCAAAATCGCCGCATCCCCATGTCCATTGTTTTTTACCAGGCGAAATATGATGATCTGCAACATGCAAAATGCCCGCCTGTTTTCCATAATCATATCCGCCGACAAAATCATATTTGGAGCGATATGCCATATATGACGTCGGCACCGGTATGTTTTTATAGCGTGAAATATCTACGCCCGCGGAATAATCCTGTTTATAATAAACCCCTGTCGCAATCGGAAACGAAGACACATCCCGCTTTCCGTGATCCATCACGGCGGTCACATCCGGCGGAAAAACGGACTGCGTATTGTCGTTGACCGCTACAGCTGGATTTGCCCACCATAGAAATGTCTGCGGCAACGAGGTGCGGTTGTAGAGTTGAACGTCAATCTTTAGATACGCCGTGTCCGGAAGCAGCGTCATCGTCGCCATTCCCTTTGTGCGAAACATGTTTTCAATTTCGCTTACTATGACACTGCAGCTGCCGTCTTCGTGTTCCACCATGTCGTATTCCACCGGATCAAACGTGCTCGGACGATGATGCTGCGGCCAGTTAAACTCGATTCCACCGGAAATCCATGGTCCGGCAAGGCCAACCAATGCCGGTTTGATTACCTGATTATAATAAACGAAATCATAGCCGTTCGTTTTATCATATGCGCGCTGAATTCGTCCGCCAAGCTCCGGCAAAACCATGATAAACAGATATTTGTTTTCAAGACATACCACTCGATACGTCTTGTTCTCGGGTTCATCGCCAATGCTCTCAATAACAGGATGCGGATATACCTTTCCTGAGCTCCCCTGATAAACCCGCTTTTCCAGAAAAATTGGATTGTGATTTGGTTCGCCGACCGGATATGTGGGAATCACCACATCTTCCTGCCATACCTTTACGCCCGATGCGACGTGCTTCAATTGTGCGCATTCCATTGCTCTGTACTCCTTCAACCGCGGCAGAGTCTCCGCTCTATTGTCTCGGCGCATGTGAAATCCGCCGGTTTGTTCAAATTCATTTTTATAGCGGATTGGAAGTCGCAGATACGCTTTCCCAATCCGAAGCGCAAATTGCCCCCTATCAGCGTTCGATTTTTAACATCAGCTCTTTTAGGCAATGTTCCACTTCATATTGAATAATGCTCTTTCCGAGCGCTACCGTTGCATCGCGCGGATCGTAACGCACGGTATTGTCATCGTTCCCTCCGTTTGAGAACGTTTCGCTGTCCACAATTGCGAATTCTGTGTTTTTCAGCTTTTCCGGTTTTTCTGGAAGAGCGGTTATGTCCACCCCTTGCGGAACAAGCGCCTGCATCACCGCTGTTTCAAGCAACCCTGCATGACCAACGCCCGCGCCACTGCCTTCAAACAAAACAAATTGCGCGATCACGCGCGAATTTGTGCTGCTAGACAGCTCCTGCGCTATTTGTTCCAGTACCATAATCTGGTTGTCCGCGCCATGTCCGTTCACCAGCACAACATTTTGAAAGCCCATATCGCAAAGAAATCTCGCCTGCTGTTGTATTACGGTTCGAAACAATTCTTCCGGCCAATACATGCTTTTCACGGTATTGTTTGGAAAGTCCATGCCGGTGATTTTTTCATCTCCGCTGAACCCGATTTTTTTGAGCGTTTCCGGTGAACGTTTCTTTTCCGTTCCAACATAGAGCGGCGGCAAAACAGCCCCGCCGAGACGCTCCGCAATACCGAGCGCTACCGCATATGCGTGCGCGGTATCCATCCCCATTGCCATATGCGGGCCGTGCCATTCCATACTGCCAATCGGAATATATGCGATGGAAGCTCCTTTGATTTGATTCAGAAGCTCACATGGCAACATTTCTTCAAATTTTAATTTGTGATCGTTCATGGTTTCCAGTCTTTCGCGGCTTTTTTCGAGTATCGTTCTTTTTGATGGTAAGTTTCATCGTGCTTATAAAAGCAACGTTAGCACCAAGCTTTTTTTAGAAAGGGCCGTAGAAGTTCTACGGCCCCTTCTTTCATACGTGTTCTTTGATCAGTCTTTATCCGGCATATTCCGGCATGATGGTCGCCAGATCATCGCCATATTCAACGATATCTGCGCTAACAGCATATTTTTCCGGGATGGGCGTGCCGTTCTGGAGGTAATCCAGCATTTCCTGCGCTGCCGCGCCGCCTACGCCGCGGGCAGAGAAGTAGGCCGCCGCACGGAACGGAGAGGTCTCGTTTGCGAATTCTTCGGGGCAATAGTATCCGCCGAGGCCTACGCACATTGAATCGGCCGCTAGGCCAGCAGACTCAAGCGCGCGCGCTGCGCCAACAGCGCCTTCGTCAGAAACCGCAAGGACGAGCCATTTCGTGATCTGCGGGTTACCGGTGATGACGGCAGATGCCGCAACGTTACCGGTTTCCATGTTGGTGTCATGATCCGCACGATAGATTTTTGCATCGATACCGGGCAGCAGTTCCGTCAGCTTGTCAATCTGGCCTTCGGTGCGCGGTACGCAGCTGGATACTGTATCCGCAGTCATCAGCATAATGCCGAAGCTCGGGTCATCCAGAAGGTTGTTGTCCTGAATATACTGTGCAGCCCATTCGCCGATGCCGGCGCCAATGTTGTATGCATCGATTCCTACCCAGGGAGCAAGAAGGGTTCCGTTTTCATCTTCGAGTGCATCGTCGCAGGCAATCACGGGAATGCCGGCTTCGGAGAGTTTCGCAACAGCAGCCTGGCTCAGGTTCTGATCCGGGATGCAGGTCAAAACGCCGTCAACTTTATCAGCGATGCAGGTGTCCAGCATTTCCATGAACTTCGCGCCATCGGTTTCGCAGTCCATGTACTTGAAGGTGCCGCCCGCTGCTTCAATGATCTGACGGGAGGCTTCGCCTTCCTGCAGGAACCATTCCGCAGTGCCCATCTTATAGAGGCCAACGATTACAAATCCGTCGTCTGTGGCAGTTTCCGCAGATGTAGCTTCCGCCGGGGCTTCCGTTGCGTCCGCTGTCGCTGTTTCTGTTGGAGCCGTTGTCGATGTGCATCCCAGCAGGGCCGTCATCGACATTGCTAAAACCATAACCATGATAAGAACCAATTTTGTTTTCTTCATCATATTTCCTCCTTTTGATTTTGCTCTATCAAAACCCGCACTGCGCAGACACGGGTTGAAGACATAATCCGGCTTCTGTTTAACGAAGCGCTTTGCTCTCCTCGAGTTCTTTTTTGATGCGGGATTGCTTACGCAGATAGTCGAACGTCAACGCGATAACAAGCAGCGCACCTTTTGCAACCTGCTGCCAGAACGTCTGTACGCCAAGCATCAGCAAACCTGTGTTGAACCCCTGCAAAATCAGCATGCCCAGCAGGGTTCCGAGTATCGTTCCAGTGCCGCCCGTAAATGCCGCGCCGCCAAGAACCGCCGCCGTAACCGCATCGAACTCCAGTCCGTCTGCCGAGGAAGGCTGTCCCGAATTCATACGCGCTGCAAGCAGTGCACCGGCAAGCGCCGCCATGCCGCCAGAGATGATATACAGCTTATAGATGATCTTCGTCGGGTTAAGACCCGCGAGTTTCGCGGCATAAGCATTACCGCCGAGCACATAGATGCTGCGCCCGAAGTATGTTTTTGCAAGCACTGTTCCGAAAATGATATAGGCAAGAACCAGGATAAGAACAGGAATCGGCAAAAACCCGAGTATGCGGAACGATCCGATTCTGTTGTATGCCGCGTTGGAAATGCCGACCGCTTTGCCGGAGCAAAGGATGTAGGCAAAGCCGCGTACAATCGACATGGATGCAAGCGTTGCGATAAACGGTTGGAGCTTTAGGTGGTTAATCGAAGCTGCATTCATCGCGCCGATCAAGCAACCGGCCAATACCGCCAATATAAGCGCGATCCAGGGAGCAAATCCGGCTTTTACGAGAAGCGCGCTCAGCACGCTGGAAAAGGCGGCCATCGACCCCGCAGAGAGATCGATTTGATTTGCAATAATCAAATATGTTTCAGCGATCGCCACAAAACCCATCAAAGAACAAGCAACCAATATGTTTGTCAGGTTTTGACTGGTCGCATAGTTCGGATTAAAAATGGAAAACAGCACCACCATCACGACAAGCGCAATGACAAGCGATATCTTCTCCATAAAGTCGCTTTTTTTAAACCGTGTAATCAGATTCCCTTGCATAATTCTCACCCTGAACTTTCAAGAATTTTCGATAGTTACCTTTGAAAAAGACCTATGGTAATAAACTTCAGCGATCATCGCCGTTCAGTATTTCTATTATTTGGCATTCGCACCGGATTTTTCGTCTACCATTGCAAAATGCAACAACGTTTCCTCGTTTCCGTCCGAGCGTTCTACAATCGCGGATACCTTGCCTTCCCTTACAACCACGATTCGATCGCTCAATCCTATGACTTCCGGAAGTTCCGACGATACCATCAAAACGGTAATTCCAGCTCGCGCGCAGTCGCAGATAATGCTGTAAAACTCTGCCTTTGCGCCGACGTCGATGCCTTTTGTCGGCTCGTCAAGAATCAAAATCTTGGGTTCCATCTCGAGCCATCTTGCCAAAACCGCTTTTTGCTGATTTCCGCCGGATAGCTGGGAAATCTGTTTGTCTGCATCCGGCGTCCGAATCCGGTATTTTTTGATTGCTTTGTCCGCAATTACGGTTTCTTTGTCGTCATCAACCATACCGAGTTTGGTGAGTAATGTTTTCAACACCGCGATGGAGATGTTTCCCTTAACCGAGATGTTCGGCAAAATCCCCTGATCTTTGCGGTCTTCCGGCACCATCGCAATTCCGAGTCGAATCGCATCCTGTGCCGATTTGCAGTTGATTTGCTTTCCCTCGAGCCATATTTCGCCGGAAGAGATTCGGTCCAATCCGAACAGTGCGCGCATAATCTCTGTTCGCCCGGCGCCGACTAATCCTGCAAACCCGAGTATCTCTCCTTTGCGAACGGAAAAACTAACATCCTTTATATAGTCGGTCGTGACGTTTTTAAATTCCAGTATGGTGTCCCCAATATCAGTGTTGCGCTGCAGTTCTTCAAACACCTTGCCGAGCGGGCGACCTACCATCATGCGAATCAATTCTTCGCTGCTCGCTTTGCTGGTTTCGAGTTGTCCGACCAAACGTCCATCTTTAAACACAACAACTTCGTCGGAAATCTGCGCGATTTCCTTCATGCGATGGGACACATATAAAATAACCTTGTTCTGCTGTTTTAATTGCTCAATTATACGAAACAGAATATCGATTTCCTTATCGCTTAAGCTCGCTGTCGGCTCATCAAACGCAATGATTTTCGAATCGCGTCTGACGGCTTTCATGATTTCAACCATTTGCTGCATTGCGGTGCTCAGTGTGCTTACCTTTGCGTCCGCCTCAAAATTCAGCCCGAAGCGATTGCAAATTTCGCGCGTTTCGCGGTTCATTCGCTCAAAGTCAACCGTTTTTGCCTTCATGAGCGGCCAGTTGCCGAGGAAAATGTTCTCTGCAACTGTCATTTCTTTTAATACCTGGCGTTCCTGGTAGATTACGCTGATGCCTTGGCTGATTGCATCGCTCGGGGATTCAAAATGCATCACTTTGTCGTCTATGACAATATTGCCGCCGTTCGGCATATAGTCCCCGTTCATAATTTTCAGCAGCGTAGATTTTCCCGCGCCATTCTCGCCGAGCAACGCGTAAACTTTCCCGCTATCCGCACGAAAACAGATATCGCTGAGCGCTTTTACACCCGGGAAGTATTTGTTGATAGATTGAAACTCGATATAACTCATGTAATTTACCCCTTGAGATGCGTGTACGTTAACGCTTTTTGGAAAAATAAAGAGGTTCTAAAACTTAGAAATAAAAAAATGATACTAAAATGAATCTGAATTTTGCAGAGTGTTGTCTACAGTTCGCATTATATCGACCCGTCAAACGCTTGTCAACACAAAATTTAGATGCGTTTTCGCGTTTCGATGTCGTTTAGATGTCGTTTATCAGATTCAATAGTTGACTTTTTAAAAGTACAACTTTATACTGAGCTTGAAAGCAGGCGTAATCCGCTCATTTTTTTAATTCATTTGCGTTATCGTACACATAGACGTGATTCAAACAGTCTCAAACAAATATGAATATCGGGGTGAATGCTCTTGGCACAGAAAACAGCCTTTATTACCGGCGCTGGACGCGGCATTGGACGCGCTATCGCATTGGAACTTGGTAAAAATGGTTATGCCGTCGGCGTAAACTATCTGCACAGCAAATCCGGCGCGCAGTTGGTTTGCGACGAAATCAACGCTTCTGGCGGCAAAGCGATACCAATTCAGGCGGATATTGGCAATTGCGCGCAGTTACAATCGGCGTTTGATACGTTTTTTGAGAAGATCGGTCCGATTGACCTGATGGTAAACAACGCAGGCCTAAGCAAGTTTTACCCCTTTCTTGAAGTAACCGAAGAACAATGGATGGAGCTAACCTTCAGCGATTGGAAGGGTGCGTATTTCGGAACACAGTATGCCGCGCGCAATATGGTAGAACACAAGAAACAGGGTGTAATCATCAATATTTCTTCCAACCATGTTGACGGCTGCTGGCCGCAGGCAAGTATTTACGGCCCAACAAAAGCCGCGCTGACAAAATTCGGAAAGAGCGCGGCAATGGAGCTTGCGCCATACGGCATCCGCGTGATCACCATCGCCCCGGGCTATACCGACGTAGACTGGCCGAAAGATCATCCAGTACAGCTCGCCAAACCCCGTATTCCGCTCAAGCGGTTTGCCGAACCGGAAGAAATTGCAAAAATTGTTCGATTCACAGCCTCGGACGCATGTTCCTATATGACCGGCAACTGTATCACCATCGACGGCGGCGCCTTGCTGCCGATTCTACCGGAAAACGACTATTACGGAGCGAATGACAAATGAAAATTACAAAACTTGAAACATTTCGAATCATCCCCCGCTGGTTGTTGCTCCGTTTGGAAACAGATGATGGAATTATCGGTTGGGGTGAACCCGTTGTTGAGGGAAAAGCCGCAACAACCGAGGCGTGCGTACACGAACTATCAGAGTTGATCATCGGGAGTGATCCGCGAAACGTTGAAAATCTTTGGCAAACCCTCTATCGCGGCGGATTTTACCGCGGCGGCCCGGTATTGACCAGCGCAATTTCCGGCATCGACCAAGCCATGTGGGATATCAAGGCAAAAGCGCTTGGCATTCCCGTTTACGAGGCTTTGGGCGGCAAAGTACGCGACAAAATGGAGATGTACAGCTGGATTGACTCCACTTCTGCCGAGGAGGCCGCCCGCAGCGCGCTGGATAAAAAGCAACGCGGTTTTCGAAACGTAAAGATGTTTGGCACAAACGCCGTTGGCTGGATCAGCGACTATAAAGAAATCGATCTGCTTTGCGAAAAGCTGCAGGCCATCCGAGATGCGGTCGGAAACGAATTTGGTATTGCCATCGATTTTCACGGTCGTCCGCACAAGGCAATGGCCAAGACCCTGCTCAAAGAGATTGAACCGTATCGCATCTTGTTTGTTGAAGAGCCGGTTCTGGTAGAAAACGAAGAAGCATTCGCAGAACTGCATGCCTGCAGCAGTATCCCGCTTGCCACCGGCGAGAGGAACTTCACCCGCTGGGGATTTAAAAATATGCTGCAAAAAGGATATGTTGATATCATTCAACCGGATTTAAGTCATGCGGGCGGCATCTCCGAAGTGCGCCGCATCGCCGCAATGGCGGAAGCTTTCGACGTTGCGCTTGCTCCGCATTGCCCGTTGGGTCCCGTTGCGCTGGCGTCTTGTTTACAAGTCGATTTTACATCGATTAACGCTTGCATCCAGGAACAAAGCCTCGGCATGGCATATAACCAAGGCAACGAAATGTCCCGCTACATCCAGAACCCCGAAGCATTTCAATATGAAAACGGCTTCATCAAACTGCTGACAAACCCGGGACTCGGCGTGGATGTAAACGAAGCATCCGTGCGCGAAATGGCAAAGGAAGGACATAACTGGAAAAATCAGATGTTCTATCTGGAGGACGGCAGCGTTACTGAATGGTAACCCCCGAAAAAACCAGATGCTCTGTCCGAGATGCAAAACGTTAAGAATGAAAACCAGAAAAATCAGAAGTTCTATCGGAAAGGCGGTAACGTTACAGAATGACAGACGCAAAAGCGTTTCATGATATTCTCTCGCCGGATTGCCTGCTCGGTGAGAACCCTGTCTGGTATAAACGGACAGGAGAATTCTTCTGGACGGATATTCTGCGCGGCATCATCTATGCGTATGCGCCAGATACCAAACAAATCCGAACCGTTCTGGAAACACCCCATCAGATTGGAGCGTTTCTGGTCGATCAACAAAGCGACTTAATATTGTTCACCGAAGCAGGTGTGCTCCTCGCAAAAAGATGTGAAAACTCTTTTGCTGTCTTCTCAACCCCGCTCTGGAACGTACCTTTCGATGCAGGCGAACGCTTTAACGATGCAATTGCCGATCCGGCAGGCAATCTGCTTTCCGGTTCGAAACGAGCCAATAACACGCAAGGCAAACTGTATCGTTTTTCCGCCGGAAAAAATCCGGAAGTTTTACTGGATCACCTGCAAATTTCCAACGGTATGGGGTTCTCGCCCGACGGACGGACGCTTTATCACACCGATTCTGTTCCTTCCGTTATTACGGCATACGATTATACGCCGGATGGTCCGCTGCGCAACCCGCGAATCGTGCTTTCCTTGGATCCTTCCATCGATCCGGACGGGATGACGGTGGATAAATTCGGTAATCTTTGGATCGTTCTCTGGGGTGGAGCAAAGGTGATTGTTTGCACGCCAGACGGAGAGCAGATTTCCGAATATGAAATCGGCGCGAAGCAATGCTCCAGCATTTGCTTTGGCGGGTCTACCCTTTCTGACGCATTTGTAACAAGCGCGTCTATATGCTCCGCCGAGAACGGAGCTTCTCTCGGAGGATCCTGTTTCTACGCAAAAAACATTGGCTATGGAAAACAAGAATTTATTACAGTTGTATAGTCAAATCTGTATATAATATTGATATCTTTCGTGGATGGGGGCAGTTACGTATGGCACTGCAGTCAACAATTAAGGACGTCGCAAAAGAAGCCGGTGTTTCAATCGGAACAGTAGACCGCGTTTTACACAATCGCGGCCGCGTTTCCGATGCAAACAAGAAAGCGGTGCTTGCCGCCGTCAACAAGCTGCAATATAGTCCAAGCCAGATTGCGCGGGCGTTGGTCAACCGAAAAAGCAATCTGCGCATCGGTATCACCTACCCAAAGGTCGACAGCGACTTCTGGTCGGAAATTCCTGCGGGCATTGAGCTGGCCCGCAGCAAGCTGCTTCCCTTTGGCGTAGAATTGCTTATCGATTATACCGAAACATACGATGTTTTGGATCAAATCGCTTCCATCGACAAATTGATCGCGGAAGGGGTAAATGGACTGCTGTTCACATCCGTAGACGATTCCTCCGCCGATCAAATTGAGCGCCATATACCAGAAAACGTTCCGTATGCAACCGTTGTCAACCCGACCGCTTCGGTGAGCCGTTGCGCGTTTCATCTTGGTCCGGATGATTTTTTGCTAGGCAATCTTGCTGCACGATTGATTTCTCTGTTTTGCGGAGATAAATGCAACATTGTGTTGCTGGCTCCAAACTACAATTTTAACGGAACGCAGCGCCGCATCGCAGGCGTATTGAGCAAAATCAGTCAAAGTCTTCCGGGGCTCAATTTATTGAAGGTAATGCCGGTTTCCGGAGTAACAGACGAAGATATCCGCAGCCATGTGTATGCCTCCGCCAAAGATGCGCTCCAAATGTTCCCAACCCTTGACGCCATCTACGTCAGCAACGGCTTTTTTGATCAGGCCGCGCTTGCCGTACGGGATGCAAATCTTGGGGGAAGAGTGAAAGTGTTCGGGCACGAGCATACATCCGCTTTGCCGGAGCTGATCAAACAAGATATCGTAGGCGCAACCATTTATCAAAAGCCGGCTGAAGAATGGTATCGTGCCATTGTGATGCTCGCGGAATTGCTTTCAGGTACACGCACCATTACCGCGCAGGACACGCGCGTTGAATGCAGCATCATTATGAAAGAAACGCTTGCACTCATAAATATCGGGAGTGTTCATCTTCCATAAAATACAAAAAAAGCACACAACTCAGAAGGAGGCTCTATATCATGCAATCAGAAAAAATTCGCGAACAGATCGAGCAGCAGCGCATCATCGCGATCGTCCGTAAAATCTACGGCGACGATTTGCTGTTTCTGGCGGAAACACTGATTGAAGCGGGTATTTCAACCATGGAAGTCACGTTTGATCAGCAGGATGTCAACTGCGAGGAGAAAACGGCGCTTGCAATCCGTTCGATTATCCAGCGATTTGGCAATGATTGCATCTGCGGCGCAGGTACTGTGCTGACCAAATCCCAGGCAGACGCTGCCGAAAGCGCAGGCGCAAGCTTGATCATTTCCCCGAACTGCGATGTGGATATCATCCGCCATACAAAATCACTCGGACTCGTTTCCATTCCCGGTTGTATGACCCCAAGCGAGGTAGTTTCGGCGCATTATGCGGGAGCCGATTTTGTTAAGCTTTTTCCCGTCGGCAGTCTGGGTGCGGATTACATTAAAAACATCTCCGCCCCGATCAGTCATGTAAAATTCCTCGCCGTCGGCGGCGTAAATGCCACAAATTTCGGCGCATTTTTATCCGCCGGTTGCGTGGGCGCGGGCATTGGCGGGTCGCTGACCAACCGCGACTTGATTCGCGACAGAAACCGAGAAAAGCTGATCGCGAATGCCGCCCAATACGTTTCCGTTGCGCGCGCGTTTGATAAAGGAGAACTAAAATGAAAAAACTGGTCACGTTCGGAGAAATCATGCTGCGTCTTAACCCGCCCGATCATCTGCGTTTTGTGCAAGCAGACAGTTTTTTTGCTTCTTATGCAGGCGGCGAGGCAAACGTTGCGGTCGCTGTTGCAAACCTTGGTATCGATGCGGCGGTTGTCAGCAAAGTTCCCGAAAATGAAATCGGGCAAAGCGCCGTCAACAGCCTGCGACGCTACGGCGTAGACACAAGCCGAATCCTCCGCGGCGGCGAGCGCTTGGGCATTTATTTTGTCGAAAAAGGCGCTTCCCAGCGTCCTTCAAAGGTTATTTACGATCGTAAACATTCTGCCATTTCGGAAGCCGACCCAACAGAATATGACTGGGAATCCATCTTTTCCGGCGCAGAATGGTTCCACTTTACCGGCATTACTCCCGCGCTAAGCGATTCTGCCACGAAAGCTTGTTTAGACGCGGCAAAAACAGCAAAAAAGCTGGGGTTAACGGTTAGTTGCGATTTGAATTATCGCGGTAAACTCTGGAGCAGAGAAAAAGCAAACCAAGTCATGCGGTCGCTAATGCCATATGTGGATATCTGCATTGCCAACGAAGAAGACGCGGCCGATGTGTTCGGCATCCGTCCCGTTGATACGGATGTGAACAGCGGTAAATTATCGCAGGACGGATATCGTCAGGTTGCCAAAGAAATTGCATCCCAGTTCGGTTGTCAAAAGGTGGCGATTACGCTGCGAAAGAGCATCTCTGCAAGCGATAACGATTGGGCCGCCATGCTTTACGACGGTAGTGAGTTCGTGTTTTCCAAATCGTATCCGATCCATCTTGTCGATCGGGTGGGCGGCGGAGATTCCTTTGCCGGAGGTTTGATTTATGCCCTGATGCGCGGCATGGACACAGCGAAAGCCGTCGAATTTGCGGTTGCCGCCAGTTGCCTCAAGCAAACGATGGAATATGACTTCTGCCTCGTCTCCGAAAGCGAAGTAAACAAATTGGCTTCCGGTGACGGAAGCGGACGTGTGCAACGATAATCGCATTTTCAAATTAGCATTAATTTGCTGGACTTCAAAACTAAAGAAGTAAAACTTGTTGATATTCATAGCAAGAAATAAAGCCACCCGAAAAACGGGTGGCTTTGATCATTTGATTGCGTTTTCTTTAGGATTCGATTAACCCTTTGGAAAGCAGGAAGTCGTGCGCGACATCAGCCGGACTCATTTCTTCCACATCAACGGCATATGTCATGTTGGACATATCCTCGCTGCTGATCTGTCCGGTCAGCATTTCAAGAACCTCTTTCAGATTCGGTGCGACGCTGGCGTAATCGTCAAACAATCCTTCACGCACAACATAAACGCCGTTGTATTCCGGAAAAAAGTTCAGGTCGTCTGTTAAAACAACCAAACCATACTTACGGTTTAGGCCATCCGTGGTATAAACCTCGGTCACGTCGAAGTTGCCGTTCGCAATCGCCGTATACTTCAAATTGATGTCGATAGAAGAGTAATCCGCAAACGTCAAGCCGTATGCTTCAACAAACGACCAATAGCGATCGGTGAACTCTTCTGTAAAGAAGTTGGCTTCCGCTCCAAAGGTCAATTCGGATGCAACGGGAATTAAGTCGCTGCATGTTTCAAGACCATACTCCTCAGCGGTTTCCGGCATAACTGCAATCGCATACGTATTGTTCAAGCCGACTTTGCCAAGCAGGTCTGCGCCAAACTGTTCCTTGATGTTTGCTTCTACATAATCATACAAGCTGGTTCCCTCCGGAATAACGGAAACATCCTGCTGCAGCCATTGGCTCAAGAGTGTGCCGTCATAGTTGAGCAAAATATCACAGCTCGGATCATCCGAAGTCGCTTCCTTAAACTGATTCGTCAGTGACATCTGGTCTTTCACATTAACGGTTAGATCGGTATGATCCTCAACCAGATATTTCACGAGATAATGCGCAAGCGTTACTTCAGAATAGTCTCCTTCATAAACAGTCAACTCTGTGTCCGCCTTCTTTGCGCATCCAAACATCGCAAAGACTGAAATCAGCAACATAGTCGCAAGTGCAATTGATAGAAATTTTTTCTTCATTTTCCCTATCCTTTCTTTTTTAATAAACCGTAATGCGGTTTTTCCGCAATCATCTCTTTTCTTTCAGCAGTGGTTCACTGCGTCTTTATTCCGAAACTGTTTTTAATGACGGGCCGGAGAACTTCCGGTTCAACCGTGTTTCAATGACCCCCATTACAACGTCAAACAAAATTGCCATCGCCATCAAAGACAGTGTTCCAAAGGCGATCCATTTCATATTCATAACGCGAATCCCCTTGTAAATAATGGCGCCGAGTCCGCCGCCGCCAACCGAAGCGGCGAAGACGACCGTGCCAATCGCGTTTACGGTAGCAATTCGAATGCCTGTAAAAATAACCGGGAAAGCAAGCGGCAATTCTACCTTGATCAACCTGTAAAAAGGACTCATTCCCATGCCGCGCGCTGCTTCTTTGACGCCGGGATCAACTTCCGACAAGCCGAGATATGTGTTTCGAACAATCGGCAGAAGCGAATATAAGGTGATGCCGATGATAACGGTCATCTTGCCGGCGCCCACGAAAATCATGATGATGCCCAGTAGCGCCAGCGAAGGAACCGTTTGCAGCACATCCGCAATGAACAGGATCGTTCTCCTTCCACGCGGAAAGAAGTAAGACGCTATGCCAAGCGGCAACCCAACAATGATGGAACAAAACACGGCTGCAACAACCATCAGGAGATGCTCGATTATAATTGAAAAACTCATGATCGATTGATCTCCTTTCGAATTCCGCGCGGCGTCACTTTGCGCTGAAGCACATCGATCAGCACGCCCAGAACAATCGCTAATATCGCGGCCGGAATCGCGCCCAATAAAATGATGTCGTTCCGGTTGATGTTAATTCCCTGATAGATAAACTCACCCAAACCGCCAAGACCGATCATCGCGGCAAGCACGGTCCAACTGACGGTATAAATCGTCGCCATGCGCAGTCCGCCGATAATCGTCGGAATCGCGAGCGGTAGTTCAACGCGAAACAAAATTTGTCTGCTGTTCATCCCGCATCCGCGCGCGGCCTCGATATAGCGATGCTCTACATTGGTGAGCCCGACAAACGTGTTTTTCAAAACCGGGAACATCGCATAGATCGATAATGCGATAATAACGGTAGCCGGCTTCATGCCCAGATACAAGAACAGGATGCCGATAAACACGATACCCGGAATGGTGTTGAAAACGGAAAGCACGGGCAGGATGATCTTTGCGTATTTTTCCGAGCGGAATAAAAGGATTCCCAGCGTTAAACCGAGGATGAATCCAATTGTGACCGAAGCAAACACGTAAAGAAGATGTATGCCAATGTTTTTAAGCAATGACGCGCCATAGAGATCGATCATTTTTGTCAGATACTCCATGCCATCACCCCCAGAGACGCTCGGACAGCGCTTTGGCTATGCTCGTTTTTGTGATGATGCCGGCGACGGTATCGTCGTCCCTTAACACAATTACATAGTTGGTTTTTGTGGAAAGCAGCATGTCAAAGCATCGCTTTGCGTCGTCGTTCACGCGGAACGTTTCGCGTTCGTTCTTTAATACATCGGCAACGCGCAGGTCATCGCCGGATGCCGCTTTGATGTCCTCAACGGAAACGGTGCCGATATACTTGTCGTTTTCGTCGGTTACGATTAAAGAGTCAACATTGCTGCGCATCATCTGCGCCGTGCATGTGCGAAGACTTTTTTTGCTGTCTACGGTTACAACATTTGAGCGAATGAAATCAGCCGCAGTCAGAACCGACGGATCGTCTACCGCAATATGTTTGCCGAGAAAATTCTTTACGGTTTCGTTTGCCGGGTTTTTCAGCATCTCTTCCGGCGGAGCCATCTGCGTGATTTTTCCATTTTCCATGAAGATGATCACATCGGCCAGATTCAACGCTTCTTCCATGTCGTGCGTTACGAATACAATCGTTTTTTTCAGCTTTTTCTGCAGGTGCAGTATTTCATCCTGAAGCGCGCTGCGCGTCATCGGGTCGAGCGCACCAAACGGTTCATCCATCAGGACGATCGGAGGCGAAGCCGCCAGCGCACGCAGTACGCCAATTCTTTGCTGTTGTCCGCCGGACATCTCCGTCGGGTATTTATGTGCATACTGTTCATACGGCATGTCCACCATATCCAGCATGTCATGCACGATCTTGTCGCACTCTTCCTTGGAATATTTCAAAAGTTTCGGAACAACCGTAATATTCTGCGCGACCGTCATATTGGGAAAAAGACCGATTTGCTGAATTACATAACCGATCCGACGCCTTAGCTGTACCCGGTTGACCATCGATATATCTTCGTCGTCGATCCGGACGGTTCCGCTGTCCGGTTCAATCAAACGATTGATCGTTTTTAATGTCGTTGTTTTTCCGCATCCCGAAGGACCGATCAACACAGCGAATTGCCCTGGTTCAATTTTAAAACTAATTTCATCCAGAACATTTATCTCGCCATATCGTTTGGTTACATTCTCAAACTGAATCATTCACTTCCTCCTTCTGTTCGGATAGTTGCACTGTCGCGCCGTCATTTCCGCCTAAAAAGCGATCAACGGTCTGAACAGTGGCAGCGTCCCCGACAAAAACGACAACATCCCCGCCGTATAACTCCGCATAAGGCCCGGGGGAAACAATCAGGTTTTGCGCGCGCCGAATCGCAATAATCGTTGCGCCGGTTGACTGCCAAAACTTGATTGCACCAATGCTTTTTCCAACTTGCGGTGAATCCGAACTCACCCGAACTTCATATGTGGGTAAATTTCGGCTGGAAGCAGAAATGGCCTCCAGCGAATTCGAAATATCATCGTATGCTTTCGCAATTTGTCGATTCAATTCGCTGCTTTGCGCCAGCAACGCTTTGAATTTATTTCTCGATTCGCGCTGTTCGTTCCAGCCTTCAAAATTCTTGAGATATCTTTTCGCATTATCCGCCGAAAGAACATAAACGCCGCTCTTGTCTTTGATGTCTACGATTTTCATGTCCGCCAGCAGTTTCAGCGCACGACGTATCGTTTCCGGGGAAACCCCGTATTCCGGCGCCAGCGACGACCTTCCAGATACCCGTTGTCCAACGGTCATATCGCCGCCTGCAATCCTTTCCGCGATCCGGATGGCGATTTTCAAATAATTTGGTGAGCGTTCTACATCACTCATACGATGCCCTCGCTAAAAAGCATTTATTGTCATACTTTATAAATTATAAACTGACAACTTTATCAAGTCAAGCGGTGTGGCAGTTCGAGGCCTCATCGTCTCGCAAACAATCACCTGAAAAATCGAATGAAAACACGAATTTTTCAGGCTCAAGTGTTCAATAAACTTTTTTATTTGCAACATCAAACGCCGTAAAATTATCGTTCGTGAAAAACAAACAGCACAATTTTTCGCATCGTACCTTCCCTGTTCCGATTATGCAGTTCAGATGATGCAACGATTTGTTGCAAGTGCGAAAAAGCACCCCTTACGTTATCTCCGGTTCATCGAACCAAGTAACTTCTAGAGGTGCTTTTCTGAGTTATTTTCTATTTCTCTTACATGATTTTTTCCGAATTATTGCCTCATTCGTCAATCACAAGTGGGATCAATTGATGCGCCATAACATCGATAAGGCCCATATCCGTCAACCCAAGTTCCGGCACAGTTGGAAGCGAAACAAAACTGAGCGTCATAAACGGCGCTTTCATGGGACAGCCGAGTTGACGCGCGGCGCGGTTTAATGCATCGAGTTCCGTTATTACGTCCTCCGCGCATTTGTCACTCATCAGTCCGCCAATCGGCAGACTCATGCTTGCAATTGCGTGTCCGTCGTCCGCCGCGGCAAGGCCGCCATGCAACCGAACAACTTCGTTCACCGCCGCCGACATATCTAGATCGTTTGTGCCTACAACTACAATGTTATGGTGATCATGGCTGGTGGAAAACGCCAAAGCGCCGCGCTTGAGTTGAAATCCTTTGACAAAACCTACACCGACGTTGCCGTTTTTTCCGTATCGCTCAACAACCGCAAGTTTCAAAATGTCTGCGTCCACATCGACACAGATTCGTCCGTTATAAACAGGTAAATCTGCAATAAAGCTTTTGTTTATAATTTGTAAGCCAATCAGCTCAATCGCCTTGACGCGGTTTGAATCCCCTGCTTTTGCTGCAACGGCAAATGATTCTTCCGTGATAGGCTTTTTCAGGCTTACCGTATCCAGAATCCAAGCCGGATATTGCTGTATTGTACAGGCTTGCGTTAACGCACCATCGCTCGCAACCAGTTTTCCCTCATAAAAAACCATATCGGGTTCAACTCGTTCAAGACTGTCCATCAGTAGGATGTCTGCTCGCCGCCCCGGCGTAATGGAACCGATTTCGTCGTCCATGCGAATATGCCGCGCCGCGTTGATGGTTGCAATGCGAATTGCGTCAACGGGTTTCATGCCGAGCTCAATTGCGCGGCGAACAATATAGTTGATGTGGCCTTCTTCGCGGATTTCCGAAGGATGTTTATCATCCGTACAAAAGCACAAGCCGTCCAATGGCACATCGTTTTCAATTGCGGCCCGCAACAGCGCATCCGCGTTGCGCTCCGTGCTTCCTTCGCGGATGAGTACACGCATGCCGAGCCTTAAACGCGCAATCATTTCCTCTGCATTGACACATTCGTGATCGTCCGATATTCCTGCTGAAGCGTATACATTCAGTTCCTGCCCCATGCGCCCAATCGCGTGGCCGTTTACAATCTTTCGCCGACTGAGTGTGTCTGCGATCTTTTGCAGGTATTCATCTTTGACAAACAGAATTTTCGATGGATCCAGTTCGCCGAGACTGATGCTCTCCGGCCAATCCAAAATTTGGCGCACTTCTTTGGCGCCTAGTGTAGCCCCGGTGGTTTCAAGCCCCGGTGCAGTCGGCACACGCGACGATACTTCAACCAACATGCGGTACGGTAACGCGTTGATTGAATCCAGCATCGCCTGAATGCCGGCTTCGCCGGCAACGTTGGCAATTTCCATTAAATCAGCGCACAAAGTTGTCGTGCCTTTCGGCACAACGACCGCAGAAAGCGCTTCCGGCGAGAGCATTGTCGTTTCAAAATGCATATGCGTATCGATCAGCCCCGGAATGGCAATTTTTCCGCCGCAAGAAATTGTTTGAAACGACTTTAAATCGGCTTCCGGGCTGATTGAAACCACGCGGCCGTTATGAATGTAGATATTTGTCGAATATATTTCACGCGAACAGACATTCACCAACCGGACGTTTTCCAGTTTCAGGTCGCACGGTTGATTGCCAAGCCCCGCTAAGATTGTCTCGCGAATTTCCTCGAATGTACGCACGATGTTCGCCCTTTCAGTTGTTTTTGTTCCAGAATCCCTCGTGCACCGCAGTAATTTCCGATTCCATCTCCGGTATCGGACCTGTCACATGAATATCTTTTTGACCGGAGCGTATAACCGCCTCTGCGCCCATAGAAAAAGTCGGGTTTTTCTCATCGCTGCCGGTGAGCTCCAAAAGCCGCCGTTCCGAAACGCCATAGACAATGCGCCCGATATTTGCCCAATATATTGCGCCCGTACACATCGGGCATGGTTCGCAGGTGGTGTACAGCGTGCTTTTCCAAAGCGTCTCTTTGGAAAATGCACGGCTGGCGCGGGACGCAAGCGCCATTTCGGCATGTGCTGTTGCGTCTCCCGTGTCGCCCTCGGCGTTGCCTTGCTTCATCAGAACGATTCCACTCTCGTCGACAAGTATTGCGCCAAACGGCGTGTTTCCGCTCGCTCTGGCTTGCTTTGCAACCTCATTTGCCTGCTTTAAATATTCAACATCCCGCTGTTCAGCGCTCATTTTTTACCCAACACCTTTTCTAATGCGTTTAATATGTTTTCGTATCCCGTACAGCGGCAAAGATGCCCGGATATTAGCTCGCGCAGTTCGTCGCGCGTATATGTTTTGCCGGAGTTTGCGATTTCAACACCTGTCATAACTAATCCGGGTGTGCAAAATCCACATTGAATCGCAGCCTCGTCAACAAACGCCTGCTGAATCGGATGTAGTTCTCCCCTGTTGTGCTCCAGCCCTTCCACGGTTAGTATGCTGTGTCCGTCCGCCCACACAGTAAGGTAGATGCAGCTGTTTACGCTCTTCCCATCGAGCAAAATTGTACAGGCGCCGCATTCGCCCGCTTCGCAGCCTTTCTTTACGCTGGTCAGCCCCAGGCGGTTTCGCAAGGTATCCGTTAAACTTTCGCATTCGTCAACGCCCAATTCCACATCGGTCCCGTTCACGTTCATATGGACTATTTTAATCATAAACTTTCCCTCCCGCCGCTTCAACGGCCTGCCGGAATGCGCGCTCGCTTAATTCCTTTGACAACTGCAAGCGAAACTGTTTGGATGCACGCCAGCTGTCGCGCGGTTTTACTTCGTTTAGCACGCCTTTCCGGAGCGCAGATATCGTTTGTTTTGTCAGCGGCGCACCGATCAGGCTCTTCTCCGTTTCTCTGCAACGCAGCGGCGTTGGCGCCGCAACGCTCATCGCAATTCGAATATCCGAAATACTACATTTGTCTGCGGAAAGATGTACGCTGACGGCACAGCCAAGCGTGGCAATCTCCATCGCGTTCCTTTGACCGAATTTTATATAAGAGGCAGATCGATTCTCGTATTCATTCCTCGGTATGATGATTGTTTGCAATAGTTCGCGCGTTTTATCTAAACCGACCATACCCGGCCCCGTGTGAAATCCTCTGAGCGGCAGGGTATGTATTCCGTTGCAATCTGCTATTTCAAGCATAGCATCGTAGCAAAGCAAAGTCGGCACACTGTCCGCGCTGACCGCGCCGTTGCAAATGTTACCGCCAATCGTCGCAACATGGCGAATTTGCGGACTGCCGACCTGATTTGCGGCATACGCAAGCGCAGGTATATTCTCGCGTATCAACGCATTTTGATAGATCTCGTCAAACGTGGTTCCCGCTCCAATTGCAATATCACCATTGTCGCGAAGCGAAACGCCGCGCAATTCTTCAACGTGTAAGACGCTCACGAGCACCGCTTCTTTGATCTTTCGTTCTTTTAAACGGATCATCACATCGGTTCCGCCGTTGACAATGAGCGCGCCTGGATTTTCCTGCAACAGTTGCAGCGCCTCCGAAACTGAGTATACAGCGCAGGTTTTCTTAATATCGTACATTGCCTATTGTCCCTTCCTCAGTCGTCCTCGCAGATCAACCCCGCATCGATAAACGCTTCCACAAGGTTTTGCGGCGTCATGGGCAGCTTGTGGATAGAAACATCCGTTGCGTGCAAAATCGCATTGCGAATTGCAGCAGATTGCGGTATAATCGGCGGCTCTCCGAGCGCCTTGTTTCCAAACGGACCAGATGGTTCATAAGTTTCCACAAACTGCACTTCCATCGGCGGAACATCCATACTGGTTGGAATCTTATAATCCAGAAAATTATCGTTCAGCATACGCCCCGTCTTCGGGTCGTATTGCAATTGTTCGCTCATAGCGTATCCAACGCCCATACCAACGCCACCGTGCACCTGTGCCGCCGCAAGTTTCGGGTTGATTATCGTTCCGCTGTCGTGAACATTGAATATCTTTTTGATTTTAACCTTGCCGAGCGGTATATCTACTTCAATGTCGGCAAAGCATGCGCCAAATGCAAAGGTGTTGCTCATGCAGGTGTATGTCGCTTCCGCCGTCAATTGCTCGGTTTGCAGTACGTGATCGTTACAATATTGAACGAACGCCGCAATTTCTGCGATGGTCGCAACGGTTTCCCCTGTCATCGTGTCAACAATTACTTCGTTTTGCAGGGTCAATGGTTCAACGGCGCATTTTTTTACTTCAGCCGTTCGCATCAGTATTTTTTCTTTCAGCATTTCCGCCGCTTTTTTAACCGCGCCGCCGGATACATACGTTTGCCGCGAAGCATATGCGCCAGCGTCATACGGGGTTACGTCCGTATCCTGCGCGCTCATAACCGTTAAACGTTCTTCCGGTATCGTCAAGAGCTCAGATGCAATTTGCGCCAATGCGGTATCCGAACCTTGACCTAGATCTGTAGCGCCGATCTGAATCTGCGCCGTTCCGTCTTCGTTTAAAACGATGCGGCAGGCTCCGTTTTCTATTTGCAGCGGATAAACGCCTGTTTTGTAGGAGAATATGGACATGCCGACGCCTTTTTTCAGCTTCGGCGAATTACGGTTGAATTCGTCGTATTCTTTCCGTTTGCGGGACCAATCCATCGCTTCCATGCCTTTGTCAACGCAAGCTTCCAGTCCGTAGCTTTCCACAATGAAGTGATCAAACGGGTCCAGAAACCCTTTTTTCATCATGTTTAGCTTGCGAAACGCGATCGGGTCTACACCGATCCGCTTTGCCATGTCGTCCATCTGGCTTTCCATTGCAAACGTAAGCTGCGGTATTCCGTATCCGCGCATGGCTGCCGCGGACGGCAAGTTCGTGTACATCGTGGAAGATTCGCCAATTTGCACATCGCTTGCGGAATAGGTTTGAAAATAGTTGGTTACCGCATATGCTGCAATCGCATGCGCATGCGCGGCGTAAGCGCCGCCGTTTGCGTTGATTCGCACCGCGCGCTTTGTCATTTTTCCGGCTTCGTCCAGCTCAAGTGCGGAATAAAAATCCATTGCGTGCCTTGTGCGACTGCACATGAACGTCTCTTCGCGCGTCATAATCAGCGCAACGCAAACACCACCCAGTTTCTGCGAGAGCATCGCAGCAATCGGTTCGTATAGCGTATCCTGTTTGTTGCCAAAGCCACCGCCGAGAAAAGGCTTTATTACCTTTACTTTTCCGAGCGGAATCCCCAGCGCCGAAGCAATATTGCGCCGCGTTGTAAACGGCACCTGATTGCAGGTAACGATGACCATTCGCTCGCCTTCCATATAAGCAAGGCAGCCGTTGTTTTCGATATGCGCCGCGTGCACGGCAGGCACATAGAAATGCTCCGCAATCAAGTCCTCACGATTCGCTATCTTTTCATCTGCGGAAAATTTTGCTTTGTTCCATGTCACATCCGATCCCTGAATGGAAAAGTCCAGTCGGGAAAGCTCATTTGTCGGATAATCCGGATTCACGGGATGCTCGCAATTGATCGAAGTTTCGGGGGTAAATACCGGCTCGTATGTTTCGTATGAAACGCGAATCGCTTCGACAGCCTTGAGCGCAACAAGCGGGTTTACCGCCGCAACCGCCGCAATTTCGTCTCCATAAAACCGCACGCGCTTGCTTAAAATCAGCCGATCGCGCACATCGTCATGGTTTGGGTCAAAGCTCAGCGGGTGTCCCGCCGTAATAAACGGCACATCCGGCACGTCAAAACAGGTTATAATCGCCTTTACGCCGGGTATTTCCCATGCTTCGCTGCAATCGATACTTGTTACAAGTCCGTTTGCAACGGTGCTGTGCAAAACCTTGGCATACAGCGCGTTTTGCGGAATCATATCTTCAACGAATTTTGCCGTGCCCATCGCCTTTTGCACGGCGTCCGTCTTTTGTACGCCTTGCCCGATGCCCATTCATTTCCCTCCCGTAAAGTTGCGGTTCTGTCATTAAGCCATTTTGTTAGCTCTCGCTAATCCATCTTGTCCACATCAAAATAACTATCCAGCGAATATGGTATATCCTCGAATTTATCCAGATAACTTCCGTCCGGAAAATTTTCGAATGCAATCATGTAATAGTCGCCGTTTTCATACACAAACGAAAGATCATACTTCATGCCGGGCAGGCGCGCCGCCTGAGAAAAATGCGCTGTACCGCTTGCTAAATCGTCGCTCATCTCGATCGAACGGTAATTGATAAAGAGCGGCACAAGATACGGATAAGAGCGTTCTTTGTTGAACGCCTCCGTAAACGCTTCCTCTGTCATGGAGTCCCGAAAATCGTGCGTTAGATATGCATAGATTTTTTCCGGCGTTTCATAGTCGTAATTAATCGCGTTTGCAAAGGCTTGCACCCGTTCTTCGGCGTGTTCCTGAGTTTTGTTGTCTTTGGCACAACCTGTGCCAAGTAAAAGACTTGCACAGATTAAAATCATAAAAAATCGTTTCAATGTTATCGTTCCATTCTTGAATAAGGTATTGTGTATGCACTCGGAAATTCAGCCTTGTTGGAGGCGAATATCAACGCAACAATTGTCATGATATACGGCAGCATTAGCATAATTTGGTTCGCAACGTCTACCCCGAGCGCCTGAAGCCGCATTTGCAACGCAGAAGCAAACCCGAACAACAACGCCCCCCACATAGAGCGCACCGGCATAAACCGGGCAAAAATTACAACTGAAACAGCGATATACCCGCGTCCGCTGATAACCGCTTCGGTAAACGTATTGAGATATGCAATGGTCATAAACGCACCCGCCGCCCCGGCATACAACCCGCCGATTAGCACTGATGCATAGCGGATTCCCGACACGCTGATTCCTTTTGAATCGGCTGCGCGCGGATGTTCGCCAACCGCTTTAATCTTTAATCCAAACACAGTTTTTTCGAGGATAAACCAGGTAAGCGGCACAAGCAAAAAGCTCAGATAGACCAAGAGATTGTGTTGAAACAAAATCGGGCCAATCACGGGAATGTCAGACAACACAGGTATATGTACGCTTTGAAAGCAGGTGATGGACGGCGGCAACGACTGCACCCCGAATATCACGCGATAGCAGTAAGCGGCAAGCCCGCCCGCGAGAATGTTCATGCCAAGACCTGCTATAACCTGATTTGCTTTCATCGTAATCGAAAGCCATGCCATAATCCCGCTCCATATCACGCCAACGATCATCCCTGCCAGCAAGCCAAGCCATAGGCTTCCCGAAAGATATGCGGTTGCAAATCCTGCAACTGCACCCATTAGCATGTTACCTTCCACACCAAGGTTCAGTATGCCCGTACGCTGCGTATATAGCTGACCAAGCGCCGGAACCATTATCGGCGTTGCCAGACGAATTGTGCTGGCAAGAAGGCTCACGAGAAAACCGCCGGTTAAAATTTGATCAAGCATTTTTGCATTTCCTCCCCTGGCGCTTTTTCTCGTCTTTTCCGCGGCCGACAATTCCCGCAATCACGAAAATAATAATCAGCCCCTGAATGACATCCACTATGGAATATGGTACGTCGGTCATGCGCTGCATACTTGCGCCGCCAACCAACAGTATGGAAAAGAAAAACGACGAAGCGGCGATGCCAAACGGATTCAGCGCGCCAAGCAGCGCAACCACTGTAGCAATATTGCCATAGCTACCCGCAAGGTTTTCCATGATACGGAATTGCAGACCGAATGTCTCGATCCATCCGGCGACGCCGCAGATTGCGCCGGAAAGGAACATGGTCAGCAAAACGGTAGCTTTTACATTGACGCCGGCATAGGTTGAAACGCGCTCACCCTGTCCGATTAGATTGATGCGAATTCCTGATGAAGATTTCCAGAGCAGCACAACAAACGCTAAAACTACCAGCATAATCACCAGGCCGTAGTGCACCCGGAATCCGGAAAAAATTGCCGGCAGCCGCAAGTTTTCCGACAACAAAGCGGATTGCGGAAGCTGCCCTTCCGGATCCATCATTGGCCCGTAAACCAGAAACTCTAAAAAGTAATTCGCGATGTAGTTGAGCATTAACGTCGTGATGACTTCGTTCGCATTGAATCGGTTTTTCAGATATCCCGCCAACAGCGCCCAACCGCCCGCGGCAGCAATAGCGGCCACCATAGTTAGCGGAACGAGCAGAACAGACGGCAGTTTCACATACAATCCAACCGCGCAAGCCGCGATCGACCCCATTAAAAACTGTCCCGTCGCTCCAATGTTCCAAAGCTGTGCCCGGTAAGCAATGGAAACGCCGAGCGCCATGATCATGACCGGAACAAGTTTAACAAACAGTTCAGAAAGGCGTTGTTTTGAGCCGAATGCGCCGGAAATCAGCGAACCGTATGCTTCAAACATGTTGTTGCCTGAAACGATCACAAGCACGCCACCTATGAGCAGCGCTACGAGCACCATGCCAACTGCGCCGAAGAGTTTATCGCTTGCGCTTTTCACATTAAGCTTCATTCTGCGCACCCTCCAGTTTCTTCCCCATCATCAGCTCACCAATCTCAAATGGATCGGAACCGCCCGGCAAAACCCCCATCAATTTTCCGTCGTATAAAACGGCAATGCGGTCGGATAGCTGCAAAATCTCTTCCAAATCCGCCGACACAACCAAAACAGCAGCGCCGTTGTTGCGCGTGTCCAGCAGTTTCTGGCGCACATATTCCGCCGCGCCAACATCCAATCCGCGCGTCGGTTGGCTAGCAACGAGTACGCGCGGATCGCTTTCGATTTCACGCGCTAAAATAACTTTTTGCTGATTTCCGCCGGAGAGACAGCGCGCCGTATCATCGCAGCAGTTTGCCTTTATCTGATATGCTTTCTGCATTTCGTCCCAATGTGACTCTATCGCATTTTTCTGCAGCAGACCGTGTTTTGCAAACGGCGGTCTGGCAAAATTTTTGAGCACAAGATTCATCTTGAGACTCCAGTTCAGCGCAAGGCTCGTGTTCTGTCTGTCCTCTGCAATATAAGAAATGCGTTTATCAATATAGAAGCGCGGCGAACGATTGGTAACGTCCTCGCCGTCCAAGACGACGTTGCCGTTTTCAACCTTTCGCAATCCGGCGAGTACTTCGCAAAGCTCGCTTTGCCCGTTTCCATCTACACCCGCAATGCCGACGATTTCTCCTTCGCGCAGGTCCAATGAAAAGTCGCTTAACGCGACAAGCCCCTTGCCGTTTTTCGCGCTGATATTTCGAATTTGAAAAATTTCTTTTCCGGGTTTTCGCGTATTCGGCGTAAAGTGAAACAACACGTCCCGTCCAACCATCATCTTCGTCAGGTCGTCTTTGGTTACGTGCTCATCCACGCATTTCGTGCCGATCATTTTTCCGTCCCGTAAAACCGTGACTTCGTCTACAATGGATATGATTTCTTCCAGTTTGTGCGTAATTAAGATAATCGATTTGCCGTCGTTGCGCATCTCGCGCAGTGTGTGAAAGAAAACGTCTGTCTCTTGCGGCGTAAGAACCGCGGTCGGTTCGTCTAGAATCAATATGTTCGCGCCCATGTAAAGCGCCGTCAAAATCTCAACGCGCTGCTGTTCGCCAACCGAGAGCTGCCAAACATGACTATAGGGATCAATACCCATACGATACCTGTCGGACAATGCCGCTAGTTCGCGCGCGGTCTCCTTTGTGTCCAGCAAAATTCCACGCCGCGATTTTTTGCCGAGCATTACGTTTTCAACGACAGTAAGCGGTCTGGCAAGCATGAAATGTTGATGTACCATGCCGATGCCCAAGGAGATCGCTTTTTGCGGCGAGTCTATCGTCTCTTTCACGCCGTTGATCCAAACGTCGCCTTCTTCCTGCCGATAGAACCCGTACAGAACGTTCATCAGCGTGGTTTTTCCCGCTCCGTTTTCTCCAAGCAAGCCGTGAATCGAGCCTTTACGCAACGAAAAATCAACGTTCTCGTTTGCCTTCACGTCGCTAAAGATCTTTGTGATTCCCCGCATGCTCACTGCAAATTGTTCCACAAAGCTGTCCTCCCTGTCTCTTGAACTCGTACAGCTGCGCCGCAATGGCGCAGCTGTACGGAATTCTAACGTTTAGTGGTTCATTGCTCTGTTTCGATCAATCCCAGGCCGGCCACTCGATTTCATCGTTCTTGAGCTGCTGGAAGGTATCTTCGATGGTCGCAAGCTCTTCGTCGGTCAGTCTGCCCTTCGGATCGTTGATGGGTGTGTATTCCATGCCGCCGTTGGCAATTGTGATCCAGAAAATTCTCTGATCATCCGACAGCGTCAGGAAGGAACCATCGGCGATATCGCTGAACATCTGCGCAATTACAGCTTCCCAATGATACTGCACGCAGGAGAGAACGTTGTTTTCGCCAAGCGCCAGCTGATCCTGCACGTTGCCGAGCACATACTGGTCTTTGTCGACCGCCGCCTGCACAACGCCAAGGCCGATACCGTCGCCGGAATGCCAGATGACATCCACGCCGGAATCATACATGCCGCAAGCAGCTTCATATGCTGCCGCTGTATCGTTCCAATCGCCCGTGTAGACTTCCTGAATTTCAATATCCGGGTTAACAGACATCGCGCCCATTTTGTAACCGGCATGTCCACGAACCATCTCGGAAGCATCCGCACCGCCGATGACGCCGATTTTACCGGTTTCAGAGGCCAACGCCGCAATAACGCCCATCAGATAGCCGCCGGATTCGAGCGCCACATCATAGATGGCAGTGTTCTCGCGGAACATATAGCCGGTACCGAGGAGGAAATACGCATCCGGATATTTTTCAGCAACTGCGACCAAGGGTTCCATGAACTGGAAGCCGTGACCGATGATAACATCATATCCCTGATCCGCAAAATCGGTCAGCGCGGGTTCGATATCTGCAACTTCATATACGTTTTCAACGACTTTCAGTTCAATCGTGTCGCTGTTCGCTTCCGCATATGCCGTTACGCCTTCATACATCGCCTGGTTAAAGGAAACGTCGTCCTTTTTGCCGGGCAGGATCAGGGCAACCTTCAGTTTGTCCGCCGTTTCAGTAGCGCTGGACTCGGTTTTTGCGCAGCCAGCCAGGCAGGATAGCGCCATGATGGCAACGAGAACCAATGCTGAGAGGGCTTTTAGTCTGATTTTCATTCTATTTCCTTCTTTCTAAAAAATGATCTATACCACGGCGTCTTGCGCCTTGATACCGCTGTAAGCTAGGTTCAGAGTGGTGGTACATCATTCGCGCATCAGGATACCTCGTCGCCCCATATCCGATACATTCGAAATCAAAATTGGTATTACCTTTTTAGGTATTACCAATTTTGTATATAATATCCTCTGCTTCTTCATTCGTCAATAGTTTTTTGCCGGTTTTCGTGATACTTCTTTAAGAATATCCCTTATGGCAAAACACTCATCGTAAACTCAAATTGGCCGAAAAAGCACCACCACTTTAATGAATCAAGCGCAAAACAGAAAGACGTCCGGTACAAAACCGGGCGTCTTTGCCAAAGTTATCTGTTGCGTTCTCTTCTTTTGATTAAATTTTCTTGCGCAATACCATGTGCGTTATAATTCCGTTATTATAATATTCGCTTGAATGCAGAACCGGTTCTCCTTTAAAATCATAGCCAACTTCATCCATAAACAGAATCGGTGTTCCATATGCTACCCCAAAGCAGATTGCTACATCCCCCTCCGCCGCAATCGCCTTCACTTCGGTTAAATCCATAAACACTTCTGAGTGGCAATATTTCTTTAAAAAGTTAAAAATTGGCTCTTCCAGATTTTCTTCCGTGTAACTTTCATCTACAACAAGCGTTTTTGCGAAACTGTCAACGCAGTAAATCGCGGGCAATCCATCTGCCGTAACAACACGCGTAACATGGATCATCTCCGTACCCGGTTCAATGTTCAGCTTTTTTGCAAGCGTTCCGTCGGCAAGCGAATGGGAAATTCTTACGGATTGCAGCCCGGCTGCGCGCCCGGTGTTGGAGATCATTTCAAAAAACTCTTCTTCCAAATCCATGCGCGTAACAACCGCAAGCACATGGCGGTTGATAATTGTTCCGACACCGTGCTTACGACTGATGAATCCTTCGCGCTCCAGCGTAGATAAGCTATCGCGAATGATGGTTCTGCTCACGCCCAGGTGCGCTGCAATTTCCACTTCAGGCGGAAGTCTGGTTTCATTTTTGTATGTACCATGTTTGATTTCATACAAAATTCTTTGTGTTGTGACTTCCGAAAGCTGCGGTTGCTTTTCCATGATTGTCCTTTCAGGTACAGCATTGCCTTTTTGGTATCACCAATATTTATACGCATCTGGTGCGTTCAAGTCAAGTTTTTTATTTGAAGCTAACCCGAGACCCTCGAAATATTTTCTTATTTCGTCTGTCATTCTTACAGTAGCAAATATAACGCTGCTTCCAAATTTTCGCAACATACTTGGGTAAAACTGTTCTTCTGAAGATATTTACCCTAACGTTTCTCCTCAAATAAAATTGCGGAGCTCGATTTTCACCGAACTCCGCAACGCTTGATAATCTGTCAGGTATGGGAATGACAATTGTCTTTCAACGCGCACCCGGCGCAGGAACTGCCGCAGGAACAGGAAGTTTTTCCTTTCTTCTTGTTTCGTATGGATGCGGCAACAATCCAAACGAACACCGTGGCGATGATTGCCGAAACGATTATCGTAGGCCAGTTCATAAATAATATCCTCCAATTCCTTTCAAGTTATTTCTCTGCGAAAACAACACCGGAGCGAAGCGTGCCGGCTTCGTATCTGTTTTTGCGCATCAGCAAGTAAAGCAAACCAATCAATGCAGCAATCGCAATGCCAGTCCATGCCGTGAATCCACCGCCGGTGAAGAATGCACCCAGCTGATATACGATCAACGAAACAACATAGGCAAACCCGCACATATAGCCGATCGCGCCCCAAGTCCATTTTGCGTTGTTCATCTCCCGTTTGATCGCGCCCATAGCCGCAAAACAAGGCGCACACAGCAGATTGAAAATCATGAAACTGTAGGCCGCCAAAGCGCTGCCGCCAAAGAACTCCTGTCCGATGATGGCAAGGCCGGATGTGCTGCCCTGCTCAACCAGCTCCATAGCCAAATCCGCACTCGCCATAGAAGAAAGCGAACCAAACACGCCAACAACTTCTTCCTTGGCAACCAATCCAAGAATCGTTGCAACCGCCGCCTGCCATCTGCCAAATCCCAGCGGAATGAATATCACGGCAAGTCCTTCGCCAATCACGTTTAAAACGGACATTTCGCTGCCGTCGCCAATATAATGGAATCCGCCCTCAAATGTCAGCGAATTGAGAATCCAAATAACGATACTGGCCGCGACAATAACGGTACCCGCGCGTTTAATAAAGCTCCATCCGCGTTCCCACATAGCGCGCAATACGTTGGAAGCAACCGGCGCATGATAGGACGGAAGTTCCATGACAAACGGCGCCGGATCGCCCGCGAAGGCCTTTGTTTTCTTGAGAATGATGCCGGAGACGACCACAGCCGCTACGCCGATAAAATAGGCCGAAGTTGCAACCCAGGAACTGCCGCCAAACAGCGCGCCGGCAATCAAGCCGACAATCGGCATTTTCGCGCCGCAGGGAATGAAGCAAGTAGTCATGATCGTCATTTTCCGGTCGCGATCCTGCTCGATGGTGCGGCTCGCCATAACGCCCGGAACACCGCATCCGGAAGAGATTAACATAGGAATAAACGATTTACCGCTTAATCCGAACTTGCGGAAGATTCGATCCATGATGAACGCAACGCGCGCCATATAGCCGATATCCTCCAGAACGGCAAGAAGCAGGAACAGAATCAACATCTGCGGAACAAACCCCAGCACGGCGCCAACGCCGCCAATAATGCCGTCTGCAACCAGGCTAACCAGCCACGCCGCGCAACCGATGCTCTCCAGAAAAGCGGCGACGCCCGGAATAATCCATTCGCCAAACAGCGTGTCGTTCATGAATCCGACCGTCCAGTCTCCAATGGTACCGATCGAAATCGTGTAGACCGCCCACATAATGAACGCAAATATCGGTAACGCCAGCCAGCGGTTCGTCACAACGCGGTCGATCTTGTCGGACGCAGTCAAAGCATTCCTGTTTTTCTTCTGGTAGCTGCCCCGCAGAAGATTGGCAATGTAGATATACCGCTCGTTGGTGATGATGGCTTCCGCATCGTCGCCCAGCTCCTTCTCTGCGTCTTTTATGTCGTTTTCGATGTGCGCGTGAACCGCCGGATCAATCTTCAATTGCTCGAGAACTTTTTCGTCCCGTTCAAAAATCTTGATGGCATACCATCTCTGCCGCTCGGCGGGAAGGTTATGCACCGCTGCTTCTTCAATATGCGCCAGCGCGTGTTCCACAACGCCTGAAAACGTATGCAAAGGCACAGTCTTTGTGTGCTTCGCGGCCTGAATTGCCGCCTCTGCGGCTGCCATCACGCCGTCGCCTTTTAACGCAGAAATCTCGATAACATTGCAGCCAAGTTCATCGGAAAGCTGATCGATATGAATCCTGTCTCCGTTTTTCCGCACCATATCGATCATGTTGATCGCAACGACGACCGGAATGCCGAGTTCCGTCAATTGTGTGGTGAGGTAAAGATTGCGTTCAAGATTCGTACCATCAACGATGTTGAGAATTACATCCGGACGCTCGTTAATCAAATAGTTACGCGCAACGATCTCTTCCAGCGTATAGGGTGAAAGAGAGTAGATACCGGGCAAATCCATGATAATCACGTCGTTGTGCTTTTTCAGTTTGCCTTCTTTCTTTTCAACCGTAACGCCGGGCCAGTTTCCAACGAACTGATTTGCGCCAGTCAAGCTGTTAAACAGCGTCGTCTTACCGCTGTTGGGATTGCCCGCCAATGCGATTCTAATTTCTCTATCCATGCCATTACTCCTTATCTATTTCAAAATTGATCAGCGTGGTTCTCTGCCGGAACAACGTCAGTTCGTTTCAATCATCTCCGCATCCGCCTTTCGGAGGGAAAGCTCATACCCGCGCACCATTATCTCAATCGGGTCGCCAAGCGGCGCAACCTTTCTGACAAAGATTTCAACCCCCGATGTAATGCCCATGTCCATAATCCGGCGCTTCACGGCACCCTCTCCATGCAATTTCACAACTTGAACCGTGTCCCCAATTTTTGCTTGACGCAGTGTTTTCATGCTTTTTTCCCTCCTTATACAATTATGAAACCGGCCATTTCGCGGCTGATCGCTACTCTGGATTCTTTGACAGAGACGATGAGGTTTCCGCCGATTGCCGACACGATGGTGACGTTTCCGCCAATGACAAACCCCAGATCGCTAAGATGTTGTTTCGTTTTCGAATCTCCTACCACCTTGCGGATGATGGTTTCCTCTCCTACGTTTGCGAGCAGCAGTGGCATCATACTATTCCTCCGAATTAGAGTTTACCGCATCTAACTTAGTGCGAAAAATTTTGGTTAGAATCGTCTAACCATTACGTAGTTTACACCGTCTAACTTAAAATGTCAATATATGTATTTTGTTTTTCTCAATCAAAAAAGAGCTCTTATAAATAACCACTCCCTCTTCGCGAAATTTATTCGTTTTAATAAAATCCGTTGTCTATGACATGATATATAAAACCAAACAACGTCACTCTCATCGTTTCGTTTGTTGAATGCGTCTGTCGCAGTCGGATATGTCATAAAAATCTGAAATATCTAATTTTCAGCAGTGGATCAGATAATCCCCTGCGCCATCTTGGCAAACCCTTCGCGATTTTGCGATTTTATTGCGCCCGTTATTTCGGTTCAGCATGTATAATGGCTCGGCTTTTCCTCTATGCATAACCTTAGATCACACCAAACATCGCGCAAACGATCAAAGCGATCATCACCGTGCCAAGACAGGCACTCAAACGATCCTTCTCTTTGAAAAACTGCAACACAACGGCGGGAATAACGGCCACAAGACCCGCCGCGCAGCCAAACTCGACAATCAACATTGCCCAGCTGTCGGACTTCGTTAAGTTTTCGAAAAACGCCTTTAGCCCCGGGAATGTTCCGAATGCGGAGGTCCCCCATATCTCCGCTGGCGACGCGCCGTTGAAGATCGCTCCGAAAATCGTGTTCGGGTTCAACAGGTTGTTCGCCGGATTGGCAAGAATAAACACCGGAATAAACAGCGCGGCAACAGAAACCACCAACATAATCGCATGAATAATGCTCGCATACGTCCGAACGCTGACAGGCAGGTTCGTTTTCGGAATCGAAAGCGGTTTTTCGGCAGCTGCTCCCTCTTTCGATTTGTTGTTAATCGTCTCTTTTTTGTTGTTGACGATCACAACCGCAATCACGCAGGCCAGAATCAGCGTAAAGATGATCACCTGCGCCAAAGCCGGTATTGCGCCCATTAAGTTGAGGATATTCAAGCCCTTTGTAATCAGCGTGAACGCCGTAAAAACCATGATGCCGATCAGGATCAGTCGCACGACCTTTACGCGAATCTTTGCAAAGATATGCGATGCGATGAACCCGCCGATCACTTGTCCGGAAAGCCAGGGCAGCACGAATAGCGGAATGACGCTTCCGGCGTTGATATACGGCCAGATCGAAACACAGCTGCCGATGCCCAATATGATATGCGAGTTTGCCGCCGCAAGTTTGAGCGGCAGTCCCATCGCCATGTTCAACGTGGGCGTGATCGCCCAACCGCCGCCCATGCCGTAAAATCCACCGATCATCCCGATGAAGAACAGCAGCAAAATGCCGAGCGGCGCTCGCGTCACGCCGTAAGTTTTTTGCTGCCCGTCAGATTGCTCGTAGTAACTGCCGCCCAGCTTCAGCCAGGCCGTGAACCGGTCTACCTTTTTGATCACCGGCCACTCCAGCTTTTTGCCGCCCAAAAACAAATAGACCGCGATAAACGCAAGCAGGATTCCGAGGCTCGTGCGCATCCAGCCTTCGCTGAGCGCCCCCGCGCTTTGCGCCGCCGACACCGCAAACGTTGCCCCGAGCAGCGCGCCAACGCTCTGACTCAGCGTAAGTGTGATGCAAAGCTTATAGTTACCAAGACCTTTTTTGATGAAGATTCCGGTGGAGATCAGCCCCGAAAACATTGCAACAATCAATCCCGCGCCGCGCACCACAAGGCTGTCCACGCTGGTAAACGCCAACATGAGCGGCGTGAATATCACGCCGCCGCCGATTCCCGCGATTACGGAAATCATCGCAATTGCGATGCTCAGCAGGAAAAACGCGAGAACGACCAGCGTAATGGAGGACGTTTGCATTGCGCCTTCCGCCGGAACCTGCGGCACCAGCGACAGCACAAACAATCCAAAATACGCAAGGACGATCGACGAAACCATGATGATAATTTCTAGGTATGGCGATTGCCAATACTTGCTTTTCTTTGCAGATAAAAATACAGACATAGCCAACATATCTCCGTTATATTGCGTTCTTTTTGATTCTAGATAGACAATCGGATTTCGTCTATTTCAGCAGTTCCTTCATGCGCGGCAGCATATACGGAAAAAATTCCTGATACGATTCGCAAAAATAATTAACGCCCGAATCGTATTCATTCTCTGCTATGCGGTTCCTGCGGCAACCGCCGCGGCAAATACGGAGCCAGCGGCAATTTCTGCATTGTTCCGGCAAGACCGCGGATTGCCGGATAAATCCGATCGCGTCGCGGTTGCGGTCGATCTGTTCCAAGCTGTCGGCGTTGATGTTGCCGATGCGGTAATCGTCGAGCATATAAAAATCGCACGGGAAAACGCTTCCATCGCTTTCAAGAGCGTATTGAACCGCGCACATGCCGTTCATGTCGCAGCTCTCCGCGTTGCGACCAAGTAAAATTGCCGCCAGATTTTCAAAGTATCGATTGTAAACGAATTTGCCTGCTATTCTATCTTGATACCAGACGTCAAAGAGGTTCTTTAAAAATTTTGTGTACAGAGCCGGCGTCAGGGAATATTTTTGCTTGCCCCATACCTCTCCAACCGGGTCAAGGCACGCGATATATTGCTGATACACCAGATCGTGCTTCATATAAAATGCGTAGACTTCTTTGATTCGTTTTGCTGTTTGCGCTGTCACGACCGTTAGAATATTAAATTCTACGTTGTGCCGTTTCAACACATCGATGCCTTGCATAACGCGTGCAAACGTACCGTTTTGCTGTGCGTCTTTTCGATATAGATTGTGCAGGCTTTCATCTCCGTCCAGCGAAACACCGATTAAAAAATGATTCTCCGCGAAAAAAGCTGCCCAGTCGTCGTCTATGAGCGTACCGTTTGTCTGGAGCGCGTTGAAAATCTTCAAATTCCTTGTGTTGTGTTTTCTCTGGAGCGCGATGAGATTCTTAAAAAAATCCAGCCCCGCCAACATTGGTTCTCCGCCTTGGAAACCGAATGAGCAGCTATCCGTCGCGTATGAAAGGGATTTTTGAACGATCGCCTCTAGCGTTTGTTCGCTCATGAATCCAAACGACTTGACGCTGCGGTTTTCTGTTTCATCGTGATAGAAACAGTATCTGCAGCGCATGTTGCAATTGCTAGATGCGGGTTTGATTAATAAGTGAATCGGCGGCAATGCAATCTATCCTTTCAATTTACGATCATATCGCATAGAATCTGTGCTTTATCCTCGCGTGTGTCTCATAAAAGCATATTTACCCAACGCTCTCAACAGCCGCGCGTTCTGCGGCAAGACCGCGGGTATAGGATTTTAGAAACATCTGGAATCCTGTTACGCCTTCGGGTTCAGGCTTAATCGTTTGAATGTTCATTTCGCTGAACACATGCGTTTCCAGATAGTGTTCCAGCGATTCTTGTGCTTCGCGCCGGTGTCCATATGCCGCAAGAAGCGCGATTCCGTACGCGCCCCCTTCCGCCGCGGTCGACATGACCGAAACCGGCGTTTCCAGCGCGTCCGCCATGATTTTTTGTCCGACCACGAGCGTTTTAAACAACCCTCCATGCCCCGTCAGGCGGTCAATCGTTACGCCCTCGCGGTAGAGCGTATCCATGCCGATCCTGAGCGCGGCGACGGTGGAGTACAATTGCGCGCGCATAAAGTTCCCCAGCGTCAGAACGCTTTCCGGGCTGCGAACCACCATCGGTCTCCCTTCCAGTAAACCCGTAATCGGTTCTCCCGAAAGATAGTTGTATACGATGACGCCGCCGCAGTCCAACGCCCCCTGCAAACTCGCTAGATAGAGTTTGTCGTAGAGTTCCGGCTTGCTTATCTGCGCATTCGTCAGATGAAGCAGCTCCTGAAACACCCGCACCCATGCATCCAACTCGGATGTGCAATTATTGCTGTGCACCATTGCAACCGGACTTCCGCTTGGCGTTGTGACCATGTCGATTTCCGGATATTGGCGGCTCAGCGGTTTTTCAAGCACCATCATGGCGAATATCGATGTCCCTGCCGAAACATTTCCCGTTTTCGGTGCAACCGAATCCGTTGCGACCATGCCCGTTCCCGCGTCGCCCTCCGGTGGCACGAGCGGGATTCCCGCCTTCAGTTTTCCGCCCGGATCCAGCAAGCGCGCGCCTTCTTCCGTAAGGTTGCCCGCTTCTTCGCCAGCGCACAGCACCTGCGGCAAAATCTCCCGAATCTTCCACGGGTAACCTTTGCCGTGAACCAGACTGTCGAACCGGCTCAATAGATCCGCATCATAGTCCTTCGTCTGCGAATCGATCGGGAACATGCCGGATGCGTCGCCGATTCCGAGGACTTTGCGCCCCGTGAGCTTCCAATGAATATAACCGGATAAGGTGGTCAGATAGCGAATGTTCGATACATGCGTTTCCGACTCAATAATCGATTGATAAAGCTGCGCAATGCTCCAGCGGATTGGAATATTAAAATCGAATATCGCGGAGAGCTTTCGCCCCGCTTCTTCCGCGTTTGTGTTTCTCCATGTGCGAAACGGCGCAAGCTGTTTATCCTGTTCGTCGAACGCCAGATATCCGTGCATCATCGCCGAAATCCCAATTGCGGCAATTCGCTCCAGCTGTACGCCAAACTTCGCTTCAACATTGCTGCACAAATCGGCATAGCACGCCTGCAATCCGGCTTCCGCCGTAGACAGATCGTATGTCCAAATTCCGTTTTCCAGTTGGTTTTCCCAAGTAAAACTGCTCGAAGCAATCGGGGTATGCGAATTGTCGATCAAAACAGCCTTGATTCGCGTGGAACCAAGTTCAATCCCCAGATACACTTCTCCGCGTTCGATTCCGCTTTTTTGCCGGTCTTTTTCCAGATCCGTCATGTGGTTCTCCATATGGTTTCCCTTACTCGTTTCACTCTTTCCCTGCCGGTTAAAAAACAGCGCTCCGCTTTCACGAAACGAAGCGCTGATCGCGATTTATGGATTCCTCTCTCTCCAAACTGGAACCCGTCACAATGTTGACTTTAGATTAAAATTGAAAAGCAACTTTAAAATCGCCGTATTTACCGGAAGCATATTCAAATGCTTTTTCCCAATCCTTCAATTCGAACATCGAGCTGACAATGCCGTCCGTTTTCAGTTTGCCGGAGTGAATGTTTTCAATTACATATGGGAAACAATACGGCGACAGATGCGCGCCAAGCACATCCAGCTCTTTTCGGTCTCCAATGATGGACCAATCGAGCGTTGTCGGCGCGCCAAACACGGAAAACTCGACAAAGCGACCCAGTTTCCGAATCATCGACATGCCCTGTGTAACCGAGGACGGATGTCCCGTCGCTTCGATATAGGTGTCGCATCCGTATCCGTCGGTGAGTTTCATGATTTCGGCAACTACGTCCATTTTGGAAGGATTCCAAACCAAATCTGCACCGAACGCCTTCGCCTTTTCCAGCCGTTCGTCCTTCATGTCCATGACGATCAGCAGTTTCGGGTTGCGCGAGCGCGCATATGTGACCATGCCGAGTCCGAGCGTTCCCGCACCAGAAAGCACGACGATGTCCTCGCTGCCGATATCCGCGCGGTCGATGCAATGCTTGCTGCAGGCATATGGTTCGATGCAAAGCGCCTGATCCAGCGTCAATTCTTTCGGAACATTGTGCACGACGGAGCGCTTCACCGGAATGCGGACATATTCCGCCATGCCGCCGCAAAACTCGTTGAAAAATCCGTAGATTTCATGCGGCTGGCACATCCAGTATCTTCCGGTTTTGCAGAACTTGCATTCTCCGCAGGGCGCTATCTGATCGACCGCAATTCTGTCGCCAACCTGAAATCCTTTTACATTTCCACCAATCGCCGCGATGGTTCCAACAAATTCATGGCCGGGAATAAACGGCGGTTTCACCCAGGACGGCTGCGTTTCGTCGCCCCAGAACATTGCGGCGCCATGCTGGCATTTTAAATCACCCGCGCAGATGCCGCATCCTTCGGTTTTCATTAAAATATCATCCGCGCCACATGCCGGCACCGGATATGCTTCTTCATATCGATAGTCGCTTGCGCTGTACGCTACCAGCGCTTTCATCGTTTTCGGAATACCATCTTGTTTCATAAATTTCACCTCATGAATCAATAAACGTCTTTGTTGTGCGTCTCTAGTTGGTGGATTACCACCACTTAATCAGGTCTGTAACTTCGTTTCTGAGACTGACAAATTCCGGAGAAGATATTTTCCTAGGCCGCGGCAGATTGTTCTGAATTGATTTTTTAATCTTCGTCGGCTTATTGGTCAACACCAGCACACGGTCGCTCAGGTAAATTGCTTCTTCGATATTGTGCGTAATAAAAATGACCGTTGTGCCCGTTTTTTGCCAAAGGTTGATCAGCTCGTCTTCCAGATGGTATTTCAGCTGCAAGTCCAGTTGACCATAGGGTTCGTCCATCAGCAGCAGTTCCGGCTCAACCGCAAACGCTCTTGCGATGACAACGCGCTGCAGCATGCTCGCCGAAAGTTGGCTTGGATAATACTGGCTGTATTTCGTCAACCCTACCATCTTCATGACGTTTTCCGTGCGCTCTTTGATGAGCTTTTTATCCGCATGTTTTATTTTCAGGCCGTACATGATGTTTTGTTCAACCGTGAGCCATTCCATCGTTGAATATTCCTGGAAAATATATGCGATATTGTTCTTCTTCAGGTCGATGTCTTGTCCGTTGATTTTGATCGAGCCCGAATCGATTTCGTATAGTTTCGTTAAACTGTTTAAAAAGGTTGTCTTTCCGCAACCCGTTGGCCCGACAATGCACAAGAACTCGCCTTTTGCAACTTCGAAAGAAACATCGTCTAAAACCAGCAAATCGCCAAAGCTCTTTGTCAGGTGTTCAACCTTTACTTTTACATCCGTCATTTTTGCTCCCTCTTCTCTACAGGGTAGGATCCATGTCCTGCGTCAGTTGTTCCCGCAGAGCAAGGAACTCGGGGGAAACGTAGTTGCGCGGTCGCGGAATGTCAACAACATATTCTTTATGGACAGAAGTCGGCAGATTATGCATCAGAATAATCCGGTCGGCCAGATAAATCGCTTCTTCTGCGTTGTTTGTTACGAAGACAACCGTGCGTTTTTCCTGCGCGCTGATTCGCTCAACTTCTTCTTCCATCAGATAGCGCGTCTGCGCGTCCAGATGACCGAACGGTTCGTCCATACAGATGATTTCCGGTTCGTTGCAGTATGCCCTTGCAATGCCGACGCGCTGCTGCATGCCGCCGGAGAGTTTCACCGGAAAGTGTTTCTCAAAGCCGGTAAGCCCGACGAGATCGATATAATGCTGTGCTTTTTTTCGTCTTTCCTGCTTTTTAACGCCCCGAACATTCGGGCCGAATTCAACGTTTTGCTGTACGTTGTACCACATGAACAAATTCGTTGTTTGATACACCATGCCGCGCTTCGGGGAAGGTCCAACTACCTTTTCCCCCGCAACGATAATTTCGCCCTCCGTCGGTAATTCAAGTCCCGCTATGAGGTTTAAAACCGTGGTCTTTCCGCATTGTCCCGGGCCAAAGAGTACGACGAACTCTTTTTCATATACTTTAAAATCCAGATCGTTTACAACCAGATGATCCCCCGCAAGCGAGCTGAACGTCTTGCTGACATGGTTGCATTCGATGACGGCTTTTCTGTCGTTATTCATCAGGCACCTCTTTCTCTCCAGGAGCAAAGTAATCTCTCAAGAACGCGCATGATCTGCGCGAGCAGTAATCCGGTAATTGCGATGGCAACAATTCCAACAAAAATCTGTGCCATGTCGCTTGTATCCTGCCCCGCAATGATGACCCATCCAACGCCTTCAAACGAGCTTACCATTTCGGCTGCGATAACCGCCATCCAGCAGGTAGAAAGACCAACCTGCATGCCAGCGAAAATATACGGAACACAGGACGGCAACACCACTTTGAAGAATGCCTGCGCTTTGCTGGCCCCCAGCATATAGGCAACGCCCATCATGTTTTCGTTCACCTGCCGCGCTCCGGCAAAGGTGTTTACGACGACCATGACAAACCCGCCCATAAAAATGATGAATGTTTTTGCCGTCTCGCCGATGCCGAACCAAACGATTGAAAGCGGAATCCATGCAACGCCGGGAATCGGTCGGATCAGCTCAAAAACAGGTCTTATCATCGCTTCTATCAGCTTAAATCTTCCCATCGCAATACCGACGATAATTCCAGATGCCGAGCCGAGAAGGAAACCGATAATAACGCGTTTCAAACTGATCAACAGATGCATCGGCATCGTATACTTGTTGCCGATCGTGTGGTTCAAATAATAGAAAAACTTGGTTAAAACTTCCAATGGCGTCGGCAGCAACAGCCCGATTCTCGTGAATCGAACGGCAACCCACCATAAGAAGATGATTACGACAAATCCAATCAAGGACATTTCGATCGATATTAGTCTGCTTTTGAAAGAACTCTTTTTCACCGTTTAGACCCTCCAGGTACTAATATCTTTTCGAGCAAATCGAACCCGAACGAGATCAAAATGCCGATGATTCCCAACGTTAAAATACCGACGAGAATGAGATCCGCCCGTAGCAGAGCCCGACCAACCGAGATCAAGTAGCCGATACCGCTTGTGGAGCCGAGCAGTTCCGCGGCGACAAGTCCCATCCAGGAAGACCCCATTGCAACACGCAGGCCTGCAATCACCATTGGCATGGAAGAAGGCAGCGCAACGGTAAAAAGCTGCTGGCTGTTCGTTGCCCCAAACGTTCTTGACACCCATAAATGGATTTGGTTGGTTTGTTTAATTCCCGAGTAGGAGTTTATGATGCAGGGAATGACCGTTGAAAAGAATATAATGCTTGCTTTCGATTGAATTGAGATGCCGAATATAACGATCATTACGGGAATGAGCGCCAGCGGCGGAATCGGTTTGATAAAGTCAAACACAGGACGCACGATTTTATCAACCCACTTAAACCATCCCATCGCAATACCGGTAGGCACACCGATCACAACACCGAAAACATATCCGAGCATCGCAACCTTCAAACTTGCCCAAATGTGCTGCGGCAGTGTCGCCCCATCCGGAATCTTGACGTACATTTTCTTGATTAAGGTTGAAAACACCTTGATCGGATCCGGAAGGGAACGTGCCGGCACAAGCTCCAATACCGCAGTGGCAAGATACCATAATCCCAGAAAAACAAATACAGATATCACCATTATGATCCGATATTTTGTTCTATCCCTTTTTGCAGCATTCATTCGCAATCTACCCATTCCCTTAAATATTCGTAGTTATCCATTTTTGTAACTTTCATCTAACTTCTTATCGTATCATGTTGCGCTCCGGGGCGTTTATTCGCCCCGGAGCCGGATGAAAACCCAACTAGTTTATTGAATCTGTGCGAGTGCCGCTTCAAAAACGTCCGTCGCGATTGCGGCTTTGATCACTTCAAGTCTGTCTTCGTCGATCATGCCCTGAGAAATCAGGTATTCACCATATGTAATGGCGAAATCTCCAAGATCGAGTTGGCTTGCCATGTCGGAGGTGATGAACGGTTTGTTTGTGAGTTCCGCCAACACGTCTTCATCTGCAATGTCTTTGCCGGCTTCCTGATAGAAGCCTTTCGAAATGGTAAATGCATAGTCGCTGTCCGCCGCGAGCATGTTCGTTGCTTCATAAACCCATTTTGTAAATGTCACAACGTCGTCATAACGGTTTTCATATGCATCGCTCGTTGCAACGCAAGCTTCCATGAGTTTGCCGCCAACGTCCTGCAGCGTGCCGATTACCTGCGAATTGCCTGTCCAGTCATAGTAGCAATACGGTGCGCCAAGCGCGGCATAGTCGCCTTCGCCCGCCATCCAGCTCTGATAAACCGTTGCCTGATCCTGGTTGACGAGGTTGCACTTCGTCGCGTCTACGCCTACGGCCTGCAGCCATTGACGCAGAACATAATCGCATGTCGTGCCAAACGTGGTCAGAATTGTTTTTCCTTCGAGCGTTTCCGGCGTTCCCGCTACGTTTTCGATTCCGGCCGTGCCGAACGTGTCAAGAATCGGATCGCCGACACGCGCCAGAATTGCCGTGCCCGTCGTGCCGTCAATTTGATGCGCAACCAGTTTCTGATCCAGGTTTGCAAGGCCGTAGATAAAGGCGCCGCCCGTTATGGCAACATCCCATTCACCCATCGCTTCGTTGATCGTTGCGCCGTTGCTGAACATAACGGTTTCGATCGGCAGATTGTCGCGCTCCGGCCAGTTCTGCTGAATAATGACATCCAGCGGGCAGCTGCAATAGAATCCCATGACCGCAATGCGAAGCGGTTCTTTGTCTTCAACAACCGCCTCGGTTGCTGAATCCTGCGTGTCCGTCGCAGTGGTTTCGGTTGTGGTTGTTTCGGTCGCCGCCGTTGTACTCTGAGCAGTGCATCCAATTAACGAAGTAAGCCCCAGACACACCACAAGCAAGATCGCCAAATACTTTTTCATTCTTTCTCCTCCTTTTATTTTTTAACATCGATAATGTTCTCTTGCAAGCATTATCGATAACGCCGTCTTTCTCATCGAAGATTTCGTTTGCTGCTGTTAATCGTTTATAACCTAAAACGAAATCTTCTTTTTGCCGAATGCTTTCATCCTGTGCGGATGCCGTTTTGTCCTTATTTAAATCCCCAGCATTCATCATCTATCTGATCGATATGAAACCAGAAACGGTCTCCTGTTTCGTGTTTCATGTCGCCGTTTGTTTCCGCTTGCGCTTTCAAACTCGCCATCATCTTCGAAATGATCGGCTTCATTTCTGTCTGCTCCGAAAGATCGGTCATTTCAAACGGATCTTCCTTGACATTGAAAAGTTGGATACGTTCGCCGGACGGAAGACGCGGACTTCTGTAAAGCAGCAGCTTAAAGTCGCCTTCTCTAAGCCCCCTGACTTTGTCTTTAAAGGTGTAATACATGCTTTCATGAAGCGTGTTTTTCGCACCGTCAATCAGAGGTTTAAAGCTAACGCCTTTCACGGAATCGGGTACGGAAGCGCCCGCATACTCGCACAAGGTCGGATAGATATCGGAAAGAAATATTCTCTCGTCTACCTTCCGGTTTTTCGGAATGTCCGGTCCGCTGATTGCCAGCGGCAGTTTGATGTCATGCTCATATAAGCTCGCTTTTCCCATCAATCCGTGCTGCCCGAGGGAAAGGCCGTTGTCCGCCGTAAACAAGATGATTGTGTCTTCAAACAGGCCTTTTTCTTTTAAAGCATCTAGAATGCGCCCGATGGAAGCATCCAGATGTGTGATCATCGCATAATAATCGCGAATGTGTTTCTGTATCGCCTCCGGCTTACGCGGATATTCTTCCAACCGCTCGTCCCGAACGTTTTTCTGGCCGTAATCAAACGGGTGTTCTCCGGCAAAGTTCTCCGGAACTTCGATATCCTCAACCCGGTACATGTCGAAAAACTCTTGCGGAACCGTTCGCGGATCATGCGGCGCCATGTAGGCCACATACATATAAAACGGATCGTCACTTTCCCGATCGCGAATCCAATTGCATGCCGCGTCCGCAAACAGATCGGTAGAATGTTTTCCCCAGGTGACATGATTGGCGCGTACCGGCATAATGTTATTATTGTATCCCGGATTCATTACGTCGTTGTAAGTGTTCACATATTCGCCGGTGTCGTCGTAATCATAAACGGGCACTTTCCAGTGGTCATACATGCCGCCGAAGAAAATTTCCGAACCGCAGGAGAAGCTTCTTGCAAACGATTCAAAGCCGTTGTGCCATTTGCCGACACCGAATGTATCATATCCGTTCTTTTGGAAGGTTTCACCCAGCGTAATATGTTCGCCGGGAATATAGGAGCCGTTATCGTTCAGACCGTATAGTCCTCTGCCGGTGTTGATCATCGCTCTGCTTGGCATGCAGATTGCAGCGCAGGTGCCGCCGGGGATATACGAGTTTGTAAAAGCCGTTCCAGACTGGAAAATTGAATCCAGATTCGGAGTAATGATAGCATCGTTTCCCATTGCGTGGATGGTATCATACCGCATGTCGTCAGCGAGTAGGAATAGTACATTTGGTTTCTTTTTCATATTTGTTTCCTTATTTTGAGTAATGTATTTACTTTGATTTCCTCATTATTTTTGTTGAATTTATATGCTTACTGCATTCGTTTGAAATTGCGTATTCTTCCGGGTGTTATCGCAGTAATAAAATTTGCTTTGCTTTCGGAAATTTCGATCCTTACATCGCGGCGCCGATTTGGTAATATTATTTGTTTTTATTACTAGTTTTTGATTGTTGGATTTTCTGGATTTCGATCTAAATTTGATTAATTTTTTCTGTTACTAGGATTAAACCATTAAAACAGCGCCGAATCAACGATAATAATTCGTCTTATATTACCTTTTGGTTCTCTAATCATATAAAATTATCCGATTGACATGATAATAATTTTAACGTATATTATCAGTAAAAATATAACCAATAAGCAGGATCAGCATGAAAAAAGTAACGATGGAGCAAATTGCGAAACAAGCCGGCGTTTCTCAAACCACGGTTTCCTTTATTCTGAACAACAAAGAAAGCGCCCGTATTTCTGATGAAACACGTCAAAAGGTTTTAAATGTCGCAAAAGAATTGAACTATACGCAGTTGGGGGATATGAAGCGGCATACGCCCAAGTTGATTGGGCTTATGGTGCAGTCTTTGACCATCCCGTATTTTATTTATGTTCTGTCCTGTGTTTCAAAATATGCGTATGAACGCGGCTATGGAATCGTGTTTTTCAACACCGAGCGGCAGACGGACCGCGAAGTGGAGTTTCTGAACAGCATGCTCAAGCAAAACGTCCGCGGCATTATCGTTACCTATACCCCCTCGAACCCCGAGTATTTTGCCGAAGCCGATAAATACGTGCCAATCGTGTTGTTGGGCGAAAGCGACAGCACCTATAATATGCAGACAATTGGAACAAATTCTTTTAAGGCAGGCGAAATGATGGCCTCGTACTTGTATGATCTTGGCCATCGGGAAGTTGCATTCATTTCTCTTCCGATCAATACGATCAGTCTGTCGCGCAAAAGGCGTATTGAAGGCGCGCAAAAATACTACGAGCACATGGGTGCCGGCGATACTTTTTATATTTTAGACACAGACACGGAAGAAGATAACTTTGACGACAACCAGGAACTGAATCTTGGCCGCAACTTGTGTAATCAAATTATGGATCACCATAAAATCACCGCTTTTATCGGCAGCGGTGATCTCGTCGCAATCGGAATCTGTCAGGCGCTCAACAATAGAGGCCTTCGTATACCGGAAGACGTATCCGTCATGGGCATTGACAACACATTCGTTTGCAACACTTGCAATCCAACGCTTACCTCGCTGGATCTTCACCTGAGCAGCAGAAGCAAAATCGCGGTAGACGAACTGATCAACCGGATTGAATATCCGCAAAATAACCGGTATTTCAGCTATCTCGTCGATTACAGCCCCAGCATTGTAACCCGCGGATCAACCGGTCCGGTCGCCGCGAAATAAAATTTATAATCGATCGAATCAGTAATAATCGTCTATCCCCTGCATAAAATCCGAGCATTTTATTCTTCATGAACTGATATCGACGTTCAAATAGACACAGTAAACGAACAGGACGATCGAAATCGTCCTGTTTTTTTGCGCTGATACGCGCATCTTTTTATTTTTTTCGCTTCGAGCTGCTATATTCTTATCTCTTGTAAACTCTCGCCTCATACGGCTGCATCGTCATTCCCGCGCAATCCGGCATGTTGCAGAGCACAACTGTTCCATCGGGTATCGTTGGCATCTCCGCCGTTTTGCCGCTCATGTTGCAAACGATCGTATACGTTTCGCCGTCCTGTGTTCGCTCATAGGCGAAGATTTGCTCGTGCTCCGTCCAGAGCGTTCTGTACGAGCCGTATTGCAGTGTTTTGTCCGTGTTTCGCAGTTGAATCAGCTTGCGGTAAAAGTTGAGCACCGAATCCGCGTCGTTCTCATCCGCCGCCGCGTTGATTGCAGGATAGTTCGGGTTTGCCATGATCCAAGGTTCGCCGGTTGTAAATCCCGCGTGTTGTTCCGCACTCCATTGCATCGGTGTTCGCGCATGGTCGCGCCCTTTGTGCAGTATGCCGCGCCAGACCGATTCTGTCCGTCCCGTAATACGCGCCTCGTTGAGCGCGTTGATGCCTTCGATGTCGCGTATCGCGCTCTCGTCCGGAAACGCCGTGTTCGTCATGCCGAGTTCTTCTCCTTGATAGACAAACGGCGTGCCGCGCAAAAGATGCATCGCCACGGCGAGCATCTTCGCCGAGCGGACGCGCAGTTCTTCCGTGTCCGTACACCCGAATCGCGACACCGCGCGGGACTGGTCGTGATTCGACCAGAACAGGCTTCCCCAGCCATGTTCGGTTGCACTCTGCCAGATGTTGACGATCTGCTTGAACCGACTTAGTTTCCACGGCACGGGATCGTATTTTCCATATGGTCCGTCGTCAATCTCCATCAGGTCAAACGGGAAAATCATATCGAAGATTCCCGTTTCATCGTCCAACAGTTTGGCTCCCTCTTCCGGCGTGGTAAACGGCGTTTCGCCGAGGCAAAGACAGTCTCTCCCCGCATAGCAATTTGCTTTCAACTCGCGCAGATAGTCATAGAGTTTCGGGCGGTTGGCAAAGCGTTCGAACGCGAGCGAATAGCCCGCCGCGTTCGGCGCGCCCGTTCCGTCCGGCAAGCCTTCGTCCTTTGCGATGCAGTTGATCACATCCATGCGAAATCCGTCTACGCCCTTGTCGAACCAGCGGTTCACCATGGCGTAAACCTCCTGCCGCAGCGCTGGGTTTTCCCAGTTTAAGTCCGGCTGCTTTTCAGAAAACAGATGCAGGTAATACTGCCCTGTCGTTTCGTCTTTTTTCCATGCGCTGGGAGAAAAGAACGACGCCCAGTTGTTCGGCGTGCTGCCGTCTTTTCCATCGCGCCAGATATAATAGTCGCGATAGGGGTTCAATTTGGACTTGCGCGACGCTTTAAACCACGCGTGCTCGTCCGAACTGTGGTTGACAACGAGATCCATTACGAGCTTGATATCCCGCGTGTGCAGGCCTTCGAGCAACGCGTCAAAGTCCGCCATTGTGCCGAACTCCGCCATGATCTTCCCATAGTCGCGAATATCATATCCGTTGTCGTCGTTCGGCGAGTCGTAAACGGGGCAAAGCCAAATCGCCCCGATGCCGAGGGATTTTAGATAGTCTAGCTTCTCGATGATGCCTCTCAAATCGCCGATTCCGTCGCCGTTTGCGTCCATAAAACTGCGCGGGTATATCTGATAAAATACCCGCTCTTTCCACCAAGTTTGTTTCATAATATTCCTTTTCTGTTTTTATCAATCATTGATTTTATTTTCACACATTTTTCGGTACTACATGTGTTTCGATATTCTCCCGCACGCCAAAGCACGCGATAAGCGCCGAAAGCGCATATGCTATCAGCGCGATCACCGGCAGTGACGTCGGTAAATACCAGATGCAGACAGCCTGAATGGCAAAGGCTGCAAAGCACGCGATATTACCCTTTGCGGGGCGCATGAACACAAGCAAAAATGCATTTTTCAGCAGCGAACCTACGGGCAGGCGAACGCGCGCAAGCATATAAAACAGATTGCACGACGCTGCATAAAAGATCAAGCCCAGCAACGCACTGAACACCGAAAACACAATCGTAAAATTCGATGAGACCGCCCAGTAAATCAGCGCGCCATACATGCTGCCCGCCAGAAGCAGCAAAACGATCCAACCCGTCAGCATAGTTTTCAAAAATTCACTCGTAAAGGCTGAAAAAAACGTTTTAATCAGCGGGAATTCATCGTCTTTTAGGGTCAGCGCCGCGCAGCGATAGAGCGCGGCATGCGCGTTCGGCAGCGTTATAATCGGAATGCTGCACACAAGAAACAGAAGATTCATCGCAATCAACGTCAGCAAGCGCGAAATCATCTTATGAAACAACAGACTCAGTCCCTTTTGCTTCTGCTCGCTTCCGTCTTCCTGCAGGCTCATGCCGGATCCCCCTCCTTCGGCGTCAACGTGTGTGCCGCGCGATAAAAATCAGTCGGCGTCATGCCGACATAGCGCTTGAACAAGCGTGTAAAATAATAGCGGTCCTCAATGCCAACCAGATACGCAACCTCCGCAAAGGTCAGATTGGTGGTCGTAATCAGCTGCTTTGCGTTGCTGATGCGAAGCATGTTGATATAGTAAAAAATCGTGCTTCCGGTCACGCCGGAAAACACACGGTTGAGATAGTCGAAGTTCATTTCAAACCGCTCGGCAATCTGTTCGCTTGAAATGTTTTCCGTATAGTGTGCGTTGAGATAGCGGATCAATCCATCCACCGCAACGTCCGATTTTTTGCGTTTTCCGTCCTCCTCGGCGCAATAGGCGGAAAGATATTCATGCGCCGCCATCATCAAAAACAGGTGCAGCTGCGTGGATACAAAGCGTTTATATTGTTCCTCCCTGCGGTCATACGCCTCAACCGCGGCGTG
>QKAN01000098.1 GCA_003246365.1 Clostridia bacterium | reverse complement strand
GGGAACGCTGCCGGTGCAGTAGGCTACAATAGCGCCCACCGCAAAGGAGATGATGCCGCTCCAGTTGAAGCCTTCCACGATTTTGAAGTTCTCACGCTTACCTTTGCCAATGATCCAGTAGTCGGCGATGATAACGCCCGCCACCGGGGGAATAAACGCGGTGAGGATGCTCAGGAAACCCTGGAACTGGTTCATGATGCCGACCGCAGCGAGGATGGTGCCGGCTGCGCCCGCAATTCCCGTCGTAATTTTAAACTTCTTTTCACCAACGCCGAGCAGGCTGGAGAACGCAATACCGCCGCTGTAAGCATTGGTTACGTTTGTCGTCCATGTCGCAAGCACGAGCGCGATCAGACCAAAGGCGGGCACACCGACCGCTGCCAGAACGGCGCTGATGTCATATTCGCCGGTTACGATGGTCAGGACGGCGCCGATGACCATCATGGCAAGGCCGGCGGGGACAACGCCGAGTACGCTCGACTTGATGACGTCTTTGCGGTTTTTCGCGAATCTCGAGTAGTCGCCGCTGATGACACCGCCGAGCGCGAAGGTCGCAACGGCAAGGCTGATGCCCTGCACAAGCGTCATCGGAACCGAAGGCGTGTAGGCGGAGACCGCCGCGATGCCATCGTTTTTGGTGATTGCCGCGTACAGGCCGTAGATCAGCACGGCGATCAGCGCCGGAACGGCGATGTAGTTGAGGAACTTCAACGCCTTATAGCCATACATAGCGGTCAGCAGCATGAGCGCGCCCCAGACGAGGCTGGAGACCCATGCGGGAATGACAAAACCGGTCATGGAAGCGATCATTGCCGAGAACGATGCACCGCAGACGGCGGACTGGACGCCGAACCAACCCACGCAGGCGATTGCAAGAAGCGCGCTGATGATGTACTGTGCACCGCGCGTACCGAGCGGGCCGGACGCCATCGAAACGGTCGGCAGACCGGTGTCGCAGCTCTGCATGCCCATGAAGCACATATACGTGCAGACGATGCCGTAACCGATCAGGATGCAAGTGACCACGCCGCTGAGATTGAAGCCCATGCCGAGATATGCACCGACCATGAGGCACGGTACGCAGATCATAGCACCGATCCAGATCATCGCCAGGCTTACCCACCCCTGACGCTGTTCGGGTTTAATCTCATACCCTGAAAACGTACTGGTTCCCTTATCAGACATAACTACCTCCCAAATCGAACAAGGATTTTATTTGATATAATATATAATAATCGCGTCGGGGTTGTAATCGGTCATAGGGGAAATTTTTGCCGTTTACATTTGTCCTTTTGGACAAGTAAACGCAAAAAGTATGGTAAAATCAAGCGTACCCCTGCGATACACTGGAAAAACCTGGTGTTTCTACGAAAAACGCAAAGAAGATGCAGGCAAACGCGGGACATATTCTATCATCGAGGTGACATATGAGCGTAACGGTAAACGATCTATTGAAGCTGCCATGCTTAAAAGAGTCGGAGGTTTTGGCGGGTCACGGCGGCTTATATAAAATCGTCGCCTCCATTTCTGTGCTGGAATATGCCGACGTCAGCGCGCTGCAGAACGATCTGTTCAACAACAATGAGTTTCGCGGCGGCGAGATCGTGATCTCTGGGCTTGTGAACATCAAAGACAATGTTGACGCGCAGTGCGCGAATATCAGACGGCTGGCGCAGGTTGGCGAGGTCGGGTTGATTCTATACTACGTGGGAATCTTCATGCCGCGCGTCGACCAAAGGTTGATAGATACGGCGAACGAGTTGGATTTTGTTTTGATTTGCATGCCGAAAAACCGGATGGATCTTCGTTACAGCGAGGCGATCTCCGAGGTGATGGAAGCGATATTCAAAGACCAGAACGACAATGTCTATTTCGCAAACGAAATACTGGAGCGCGTTTCGCATTTGCCGAGATCGCAGCGAAACATTGAAACCGTATTGAAAATGGCGAGTGACAGGCTTCATATCTCTCTGTTTTTGACGGACGCTTCCTATCATGTGCTCAACTCTGTGGCATGGCCGCGAACGCTGAACCTGAATCTGGAGGAGTTGATCAAACAGATGGATTTGTCGCGTCCGGAGGAGTTGGTTCCAATTAAGGTGCATGAAACGGATGCATGGCTTCACCACGCGCCGTTGATTTGGAACAATAAAACGCAAATGCATCTCTTTATCATCAAAGAAAATGCACCGATCAATTTGAATTTGCTGAAGCATACCGGCGAACTCGTGAAATTGGCGGTGAATATTTGGAACAGCAAGCATACCGAGTTTGTTATGAGCGAGCTTGTGCAGGCGATTTTGAATGATGAGCCGATGAACATGCGGCGGCTTGCAAACTTCTTCCGAATCGATGTCGCTTCCATCAATAACATGTGGATCATTCGTCCCGGCAGCCATATAAAGGAAGACGAAAAGGGCAAAATGATGCAGCGACAAATCCTGGATGTTGCGACAAACATCCTAAAGAATCGATGCAGCACATTGATCATCGATATCTATGACGGTTCCATCGTTGTATTTATGGACAAACAATCTATGGTGGAAAACAGCACCGAACTTGCCTGTGAACTCGAGAGCGCACTCGTGCAAAACGAGATCGATGCAACGCTTGTGATTTGCTACAATCTCGAAACGACCACGGACGTCAGGCAGGCGTATCTTGCGGTTTCGAATGGGTTGGAGTACGCCAGAAAGATATTCTGCCATAAAAAGCAGCTTACGTTACATGAAATCCTCTTTGCGCAGGTTTGTAACGAAGTTATCGTTTCCGGCGAAGAAGCAATCAAGAACAAGCTGAAGGATCTAACGCTTTTGTCGGCAAACATGGATCATCGATATACAGATCTTGTCGATACGCTTGAGATTTTTTTACTCGAAGCGGACAGCAACATCGCAAAAACCGCAGAGTTGATGTTTCTACATAAAAACACGATTAAATACAGAATTCGATGCATCAACGAGCGGCTCTGCTATCCGGTCACGAAGATGCCGGAGGCGAACGATCTGTATCTTGCCTGCGCAATTCGGCGTTTGCTGGGCGATCAGCAGTGGTAGCGGGTCAGGCGTTTTGAGAGAGGTATCTCTGAAAACAGCACCTGTTAGGGCAAGAGGTGCGCGAAATCGACAAATAATACTATCAATCATGTCCAATTATTTCATGCCAGCTTAGATGAGAAATAGTTTTATCCCGACAAGTCATTGCAAAGGGGATATATCTATGTTATAGTCATACCGACCAGTCGGTATGCAGACTATAGATTGCGAGAGTGAGACGGATATGGAAACGAGAACGTACATTGTAGAAACAGCTTTTCGGTGCTTTCTGGATGAAGGGTTTGATCAAGTGTCTTTGAATAACCTCATTGCGCGAACGGGGTTGAGCAAGGGCGCGTTCTATCACTACTTCAACTCGAAAGAGGATCTCCTCAACGAGATCGCTGACCGTTATTTACTGGATTATATTGAAAAAAATTTGAACCAGGCCGACGTTTCTGACAATAAGGTTTCTTTCGACCAGCAACTGGATAGTCTGATCAAGACGATGTTTGCGTTTCAAACGAGTATGCCGCATCTTTTAGAAACAACCGCAGATCGCAAACGGTTCTTTCGTATGCTCTTTTCCGTACTTAATCAAAACGAGAAGCTGAAACAAAACTACATTAAAACGCGAGAGAAGTTCTTAAGTAAATTTGAGCAGATGCTGCAAACTGCGATCACGAATCATGAGATATCAAAACGCATCGATGTTCAGCAGGTAGCTGTCGCATTATACGCGACCATGAGAGGGACGATGTTTGAGTGGTCGATATCGGAAGTGGATGAAATCGAACCGCTGATTCACACAAATATTCGCTGCATAGTAGACATTCTGAAGATTGGGGTTGAAAATGAATAGCGTTGAAATCAAAAACAGATTACCTCAAAAAACGAGCAAGCTTGATAGAATATTGCGTTTGAGCGATGCCGCCTTGCAAAAAGCGTCTAGAATAGCAGCGGATGAAAAATCAAAAATGCGTATGCCGTTTTCTGACGACAAGAAGCTGGACAAAAGCGATATCGTAGCGTTGATCCATAATTTTCCTTCGGTGGTTCGCACCATGCGTTCGTACTTTTCAAGTGTGAAGCTGGATAAAAAGAGGCCTGTTGCTTCGAAAAGTAAGCTGATTGAGCAGGATTACGCAGAACTTGCTGCGCTCTTGAAGCAGTGCGGAATTGTTTCTGTCGGATGCGTTGAAGTTCAGCCAAAGCATGTGTTTGCCGGTATGGCTGTGCCATATCCACATGCGATCGTCTTGTCAGCCAAACAGGATCGTGACATCATTCTCTCCTCGCCAAGCGCGGACTCCCAAATGGAAGTCATGCGGGTTTATGGCGTAAGCGGCGTAGCGGCAAACAAAGCAGCAACGCTGTTAACCGAACGCGGATATGCCGCGGTTCCGGGACATTCTCTTGGCGGATCGGTTGACTATTGTCTGTTGGGAAAAGATGCGAATCTCGGCATGATCGGGAAACACGGCATGTTGATTACGCCCGTGAGCGGCGCAAACCACAGAATGAGCGTTGTGTTTACGAACATCTCAAACCTAAGAGACTTCATTCAGAACGAAGGCGATCACTCCTGGATCGTAGATTTCTGTGGAAAATGCAAGA
>QKAN01000110.1 GCA_003246365.1 Clostridia bacterium | reverse complement strand
TATCGCACCAGCCCCCTGCACGACATTGGCAAAGTAGGCATCTCCGATTTGATTCTGCTCAAACCCGGAAAACTGACGCCGGAAGAATTCGCGATCATGAAAACCCATGTCGAAATCGGGTATCAAACACTCAGGACAATCGACAAGCGCTATATGAACAATGCGTTTATTCAAATGGGTCTGGATATCACGCGGTATCACCACGAAAAGTGGGACGGCAGCGGCTATCTTTCCGGCTTAAAAGGGGAAGAAATTCCGCTTTCCGCCCGCATTATGGCGCTGGCGGACGTGTATGACGCTTTGCGGTCAAAGCGCGTGTATAAGTCTGCATATTCGCATGAAACCAGTCTGGATATCATCAAAGAAGGAAGAGGAACGCATTTTGATCCGGAATTGGTTGACTTGTTTGTCAAATATCACGACGAATTTGAAAGCCTGTATGACGCAATGACCTGATATGATGCGGATCAATGCTTCCTGATATCTAACTGCCTAATAATTAAAACGCTGATAAAAAATGCCCGCCGTACGCATGAATAGAGTACGGCGGGTTTATTTGTTGCGGACAAGGGTTAAGAAAGAGGGGGGATGGGGCTCCTTGCCCGCAACCATGCGATTTCGCGGAATGAAACGTCATGGGAGAGACGCAAAGATTCCGCGAAGGGGCACGCTTGAGAGATCCGAATTTAGCCTTCGTATCGCAGCGCTTCGATCGGATGTTTGTTGGCCGCTTTATTCGCCGGATACAAGCCGAAGATCAGGCCGATTGCCGAAGAAAAACCGACGGCAAGAAGGACAACGCCAAGCGACATGGAGAACGAAATCGTCTTTGCGATAGCGGTGACAATCGCAAGGATAAGCCATGAGAGCAGAAGCCCGAGCAGGCAGCCCATCAGACTGACCATGAGCGCTTCGATGAGAAACTGCATCATGATGCTGCGTTTACCCGCGCCGATGGCTTTGCGTATGCCAATTTCTTTCGTCCGCTCCGTGACGGAAACGAGCATGATGTTCATAATGCCGATACCGCCAACCAGCAGAGAGATTGCCGCGATGCCACCGAGCAAGAGCGATAACGTACCGGTTACGGTGCTCATCGCGTCGGAGATGCTGCTCATGTTCACGAGGTGGAATGCATCTTCATCCTGATGAAACCGCGCCATCATAAAGTCGGTTACTTCGCTCTCCGTGGCGTCTGTGTCGCCGTTTGGAGAAACGGCGATGGAACTGACATACGGTTCGTCCGCCATGCGCGATTCAACCGTATACGGCGCATAAGCGGAATAGCCGCCGAGCATTGCCGCAAAGAGGGAATCGTCTTCCTCCAGTACGCCGACGATGAGGAAGCTGCGTCCGCCGATGGTCAGCGATTCGCCGACGACTTCCGGCTTGCCGAAGAGCTCTTCCGCGGTGCTGTACGCCAGAACAACAACATATGAAGCGTTGTCGATATCGGTGGTTTTCAGGAACCTGCCGTATTTGAGATCCAATCCCTGAACGTTATAGTAGGCCGGCGTTGTGCCATAGAGGGACACCGTTGCGTCAGAGTAACCGTATTTTGCGGTCAAATTGACGCTGCCTGACGGGGCGACCTCGTTCACCGCGTCCAGCGCGGCGATCTCATCGAGATCTTCCAAGCGGATGGGAGAACCCTTGTCGTCTCTGACCGTAACGGTGACCATGTCGTTGCCAAGAGCGGTAATTTCGCTCGTGACCGCGCCGGTTGCGCCGTTGACGAGGGAAACGAGAACGACGAGCGCGACAACGCCGATGATGATGCCGAGCATGGTGAGAAACGAGCGCATTTTATTGGAGGTGATCGCTTCCCAGGCCATTTTGATCGATTGCAGAATCATGCTTCCACCTCCGATACACGACCGTCCATGATGCGGATTCGCCGTTGCGCCTGCTTCGCGATATCTTCGTTATGCGTAATCAACACGATCGTATCGCCTGCGTCATGCAACTCATGAAACAGCGCGATGATATCGTCGCCGGTTTTGCTATCCAGGTTGCCTGTCGGCTCGTCTGCCAACAGAATTGCGGGTTCGGTTGCCAGCGCCCGCGCGATTGCGACGCGCTGCTGCTGTCCGCCGGATAATTCCGCGGGTCTGTGACTTGCGCGGTCTTTGAGACCGACGCGTTCCAGCGCGGCGCTGGCGCGCTCGCGCCGTTCGGCCAAATGCATTCGCTGGTAGATCAGCGGAAGTTCCACATTGGACTGCGCACTCATGCGAGAGAGCAGGTTGAAGCTCTGGAACACAAAACCGATTTTTTTGTTTCGGATGCGGGCAAGTTCTTCTTCGGAATACTGTTCGATGGATTGTCCATCGAGTATGTATTCTCCGCTGTCGGCTACATCGAGACAACCGATGATATTCATCAGTGTGCTTTTTCCGCTGCCGGAAGGGCCAATAATACTCACAAACTCACCTTCGTGGATCGTGAGACTCGCTCCGTCCAGCGCGCGCACATTTTCTCCGCCGATCGTATAAACCTTCGTGATGTCGGTCATGGAGATAATGGGACGATTCGGGGAAGGCATGTTTACTCACCACCGTTCGTGGAGTCGCTTTGCTGCGCTCGTTCCAGACGGTTGTTGCTATAGTTCATGCCCGGGAAAGTAATTTGGGAACTGTTATCCAGATACCAGATGACGTCTCCCGCGACAAGGCCGCTTGTAATTTCGGCATTCGTGCCGTCTGAAAGGCCGGTTGTGATGTCTTTGCGCTCATAGCTTTTACCGTCGGCGGAGAGAACATAAACATATGCGCCCGCGGAGTCTTCGTTGATCAGATCGACCGGAATCAGCGGAACATTGTCGCTTTTTGCGGTCAAAATCACCGCGCTGCCGTTCATGCCTTCCAGAAGACGTGCATCATAAGCGAGCGTAACTTCCACAGGATAGGTCGTGATGGTGCCGCTTACCGAACCGATATAGGAGATATGCGTTACCGCCGCGTAAAATGATTCGCCGGGATATGCATCCAAGGTTACGCTTGCGCTTTGTGCAAGGGCTACGGAGTAAATGTCCAGCTCGTCCGCGTCGATGCTCAACTTAACCGCGCCGCCGGTATGCAGCGTAAATGCGTCGGTCAGTCCGTCCGAAGCGGTCGCATCCGGAATTTCCGAGTCTTGCGAAATCAAAACTTCGTTGATGATGCCGTCTGTGGTTGCCAAGACGTTGGGATTGGAAAGGTACTGTAGCAGTGTTTCATAAAGAGCGGCTTTTTCAGTACGCTCGGAAAACGAAATGCGATAGCTTGCGCTGTCCGGCGCGTTTTCGAGCGTAAAGAGCTTTGTTCCGGAATAGACGAGGTCGTTTTCTTCCGCGTCAACGTCCGTAATTTCGCCGCCGGCTGCCAGCACCGAAACCGGTGCATGAATCGTAAGTGTACCTTCGCCGAGCAGTGTTTCCCCGTCGAACACTTGCGCATCCGCAAGATAAGGCGTGCCGTTGTCAGTTAGGGTTACGAGATAGCCGTTCGCCGTTTTTTCAAAGATCATGCCTTCAGCTTTGCCGCCGTCCCAGCAAACCGTAACGTCGGAATAAAGCGTCAATTGCGAATCGGTGGTGATTTCAACCTGCATCAGGTCGTCCGTGGACAGCACGGCCAGCGCACCATATTCACCAATCACGGCGAGTACGTCGTCGCCATTTCCTGCCGGCAGATATTTAATTCGTCCGCGTGCAGGGGATTTGACTGAGGTCACCTTGCTGCGGGACGCAATTTCGCGATCCAGCGTTGCAAGATCCGAACTTGTTTGGGCAATAGCGTCGTTGAGCGAGCCGACGTCCAGCGTGGCGAGCACATCGCCTGCGCTGACATAGTCTCCCGCTTCTACGGGAATAGTGTTTACGAGAACGCCGCCCGGCAGGCGCAATGTCTCGCTGTCCGCTGGGGCAAGCTGTCCGCTGCCGGTAATGGTTCGTTCCACATTGCCGGTTACGACCGTATAGGAGGTGTAAACCGCCTCGGAGGCGCGCAGCATTGCGCTGCGCAGCAGAATTAAACCAATCACGATGGTCGCAACCACCGCAATGAGAATCCAGAGCCAGACGCGGGACTTTTTCTTTTTCGTTTGCATGGGAATATGGGTTCCTTTCGTAGTGACTTAATCAATAGAAAGCACGGTATGACCGACTACCGGCCAATCATAACGGGCAATTATAAACTGAAGAAAAACAAGTATAGCTGCGCTGAGAAAAACTTATCAAATCAGCGGCAGCTCAACCGAAAACTCCGTTCCGGCGCCTTCGCTGCTTCGGCAGCTGATATTGCCGCCGTGAAGCTCGATAATGCGCTTTGAGATGGAGAGACCGAGACCGTTTCCGGAGATTGCGCGGGAGACGTCGCCTTGATAAAACTTGTCGAAGATACGCTTTTGCACTTCTTCGGAAATTCCGTATCCGTCGTCACGAATGACGAAACGAGCGATGTTTTCCCGCTTCGATAGGCGAATTTCAACGCTGCCTCCTTCGGGCGTAAACTTGATTGCATTGTCGATGAGATTGACCCATACTTGGCTCAACAATTCTTCGTCTCCGAATAGAGAGATCTCTTCCAATTCAACGGTCAGATTCAGCTTTCGTTGATCCCATTTGTTTTCAAAGAGCAGAACACAGCGGCGCACCTGCTCGCTTAGGTCAAAGCGCGCGCGGTTGGTTAAAATCGCCTGTTTTTCCACACGCGATAGATTGAGCACATTCGTTGCCAGCGAAGATAACCGCGCCGACTCGGATATGATGATATCCAAATATTCTTTCCGCTGTTCGGGGGTCAGGTCGTCGTGCTTCAGTTCTTCGGCAAACCCTTTGATCGAGACGATCGGTGTTTTAAACTCATGCGAGAAACTGTCTACAAAATCGGCGCGCAGCATCTCCGTGCTGCCGAGTTCTTCCGCCATGCGGTTGAAACTGGTAGCGAGGTCCTGAAATGCGGTCGGCCCGGTTAAGCGCAAACGCGCGGAAAAGTCGCCCGCGGCGAGGCGGTCGGTTGCGTCGATGATGCGGCGCACCGGCTTGAGCGGAAGATTGCTGATGACAAACGAAACGACGGTGCCGACCACGACGCTGATGATCAACAACAGCAGTATGGGCAGCATCGGTTCGCTGCGGGAAATTTTCACGAGGTTAATCGCGTTGGCACGGATCAGAAGAATACCGACGACGAAGATGAACATCGAGGTAATCATCAATATGGCAAACACGATTGCCGAAAAGAAAACGGGCAGACCGAGCCGGTTCCGTAGTGACTTTTTGTGGACGATCATACGTGTTTCACCGCCTTATAGCCAAGTCCGCGCACGGAAATAAGCTCAAACTCCGAATAGGATTCAAACCGGCGGCGCAGGCGGTTGATGTGCACGTTAATCGTGGTGTCGCCGCTTTCAGATTCCATACCCCAGATTTCGTCCATGAGCTGTATGCGGGTAAAAATTTTGTCCGGATAGGAGAGTAGCTTATAGAGCAGATAAAATTCTTTCTGCGGAAGCGTCTGTTTATCCTCGCCGCGCGTAACGGAGAGCGAATCATAATCCAGCACGACGGTACCGACGGAGAGCCTGCGTTCGCTGACGATGTTGGATCTGCGAAGCAGCGCCTTGATCCTAAGCAGCATTTCTTCGGTGTCCACGGGCTTGGTCATGTAATCGTCCGTGCCGACGAGAAACCCTTTTTTCTTGTCCGCCGGAAGCTGCTTGGCCGTCACCATCAAAATCGGGATGTCGCTGCCGGCTGCGCGCAGTTCGCTCGTAAACGCATACCCATCCATGCTGGGCATCATGATGTCCAGCACGATCAAATCGACGTGCTGCGTGTCCATCAGCGCGAGCGCATCCTCTCCGTTGACCGCGGTCGAAACGGAATATTCCGCGCGCTCCAGCACGGCTTTCATGAGCTTTCTTGCGTTGGTATCGTCTTCGACAACAAGAATGTGGAACATAGCGTTTTCCTCGATACAATCTGTAAATGGTTCTTAAAATCCATTGCGTACAGAAAACCGGGCGTTTAAAACTGCGCCCTGTCAGGAATCATACGACACAAAGATGAACCGAAGAAAAACTGAACCGCAGCATCCGGCCTTCGGGATAAGAATTAACCCGGAAGACCCGCTGACTGCCGCTCCATGTTTTCAACGACGATGTCGTAAATTTCGCCGAGCGACGCGCAATAGGCGAGAATTTCCCAGGGGCGGTTGGTGTGAAAATGGATTTTGATCAGCGATTCGTCGCCGACGGCAAGCAGGCTGTCGCCTTCGAAGTTTGCGGTGATATAATCGAAAATTTCGTCCTCGTTGAGCTGTTCGCCGGAGAGGAGAAGCTGCGTATCAAACTTGAATTCAAGCATAAAATTGACTCCTTCAAGATATTAAGTTCGTTTCACAAGCATAGCACCTTTGCTGGAATCGGGCAAGCTGCTGGCGGGTTGCCGTTACGCAAAGAACCGGAGTATACTAAGAAAGAAATTATGATTCGGAAATGCTCTGAAAAAACCGGGCATAAAGCAGAAAACGATAGGGGACGTTGGGATGATTGTATTCTATTTTTCCGGAACGGGAAATTCGCGGTTTGTCGCGGAAACGTTCTGCCGCGCGGCGGATGCTGCATGCTGCTCAATTGAGGATTCGGCGAATTTTAACGCGTTGATAGCGGCGCATGAAACGGTCGGTTTTTGCTACCCGATCTACGGTTCCTGCGTGGCGCGTCCGATGCGGGAGTTTGTGCGTGCGCATACCGCCGCGCTGGAGGGAAAACGGTTTGTTATTCTCTGCACACAGCTCATATTTTCCGGCGACGGTGCGCATGCGCTCTGCGCGGAATTACCCGGCGGCGAGAAAAACGTTATCTACGCCGAGCACGTATGCATGCCGAATAACGTTTGCAATTTTCCGCTGTTTCGTGTGACCAACGGCGCGGAAAACGCGCGGAAGCTGCGCGCGGCGGAAAGAAAAACGATTCGAGCGGCACAGGATGTTTTGCGCGGCGTTGTCCGCAGACGCGGATTCAATCCGGCTTCGGTGTTGATGGGCAAGAGCCAGAGCGCGTTTTGGCCTGCGGTTGAGCGCACTGCGGCGGGGGATGTGAAAATCGACGCCGACTGCATCCGCTGCGGTAAATGCGTTCGTTTGTGTCCGACAAAGAATCTCACGATGGGTGAAAACGGTGTGGAGCAGGCGGGCCGCTGCGCGGTGTGCTACCGCTGCGTCAACGCCTGCCCGAAACAGGCGATCACGGTGATGTTCCACCGGAAACCGAAAAAGCAATATCAGGGTGTTTCGGGCAAAGAACTTACATAAGCGTGAAACGATGTGCATATAAAAACCGCCGGAAGGCGGTTTTTTGTTCGTTATTTTTTCTCCGTGTTTCGTTTGTCGCGGATGATTGCCATGTGCTTTTCTTCAATCAGCGTTACGCCGTTTTCCTTCGCCCAGTCTACGCAGCCTTGCAGCGCGGCCTTTAAAAAGATGCGCGGCACTTTGACCAGCGTTTTGCAGGCATCCTCGGTAAACTTGATGTTCGGGTCCATGCGCTCCGCGGCATAGACAACGCTCGAAAGATCCATGCTCCTGCCGACGGGAATCCGTTCGGCAATCGGCCGGCGAAAGCGCGTATACCAAAAATGCGTGTTGTCGCGATAACCGTAGTCAACGGGAACGCGCGGGAACCCCTTCGCGCTGACGCCGCCGATGATCGCGTTGTAAAAGCGTTCCTTCATCAGAATTTTGTCGACACGCAGAATGAAGTGCGCACCGAATTTACTCGTAATTCCGTTAAAGCTGCGATACGGCGGTTCCACGCCCTCTAGCTGACCTGCTTTCGCGGTGTCCTCAAAGGCATTCTCCAGATCGCTCATCCAGGTGCATTCGAACACCTGATACGCCTCCTGAACGACGAGCGGACGCGCCAGATCGCCCGCCGCTTGCCCCTCTTCCAACGCGAAGCGGCACTTTTCCATTTTTTCTTCGCAGGTTTCGCCGGGAAAGCCGAGGCGGACGGCTTCTTGAAAGCTCTTGCGACTGTCCTCTATAAAATTCAGTGCGCAGGTGCCGTGCTTCAGAATGTTCTGCGCGGTGTTGCTACTGTTGCGGCACTCCAGAACCATTGCGTAATAGTCTTTTCCCGCAACATAATACGGAAAGCAGAGCGAATAGGAGCCAATCGACGTCTGCCCCGCGTCGGTCAGCGTGGAAACGAGCACGGTCGGCATCGGGAAGAAAGCCGACGTCTGATAAAAGTTATCAACGATGCGAAGATCACGAAACGAGCTCATTGTTTGCAGACTCCTTTTTAGCGGTCGATTTGGATTTGTTGCGCATGCGTAAAATATTGAGTGTGATCAGGCAGGCGATGATCAAAAGCTTGAGCCAGATATTGATCGGCGCCCAGATGGCAACGACCAGGAACACTACACCGAGCAGCGCATGCCCGAGCAGATTGCGCCAGTCGGTCAAATACGCTTTTAATCCGCTCCATACGGCGCCGAAAACAGATTTGGGGCTATTTTTTTCTGTCATAAAACGAGGAATCCTTTCAACAATCTTTTTACGGATTCGATCTACGCCGGATCGCACAATCAACCATTCTGCCGATAAAGCTATCCAGCTGCTGTTCCTCGTCTTTACTCAAACAGGAACAGATTTCTTTCAGCCACGCGTCATAGATATCGATACTGGCGGTTACGCTGTCTCGACCTGCCTGCGTTACCTGAATGATGTTTTCGCGGCGGTTCTTTTCGTTCTGCGTGCGGACGATCATGTTTTTCCGCTCCATGGCGCTGAGCGCTTTTGCGACCGTTGTTTTGTCCAGCATCAGCGCGTTTGCAATCTTGTCCTGCGAGACCTGATCGTGAAAGTATAAAAACGTGCAGATTGCATGTTCGGTATCTGTAAAACCCGCGTCGCGGATTTTTTCGTGTCCGAACTCGCGGCCTAGGCGAATCAGCATATTCAATTGCTCGAATTTCATGTTGCCTCCTGACTGATGAAAATTCAACAGTTGCAAATTCAATTATACACGGATACCAACTACTGTCAACAAAAATCGCCGCTATTCTGAATAGCGGCGATTTTTATTACAAATTCAGTCGAATGGAGAAACCTATTGCTTGGATTTTCGATGGAGCAGCGCACCGACGCCGGCGAGCAGCCAGACCAGAACGAACACCAGACCATACAGGATAACCGGAATCCAGGTGATCTGGTGGATATCCGACCAGCCGATGGATGTTCCCGTAAACCATGTGTTCAACGTGCCGCTGTAGGCAACCAGCACAAGCGCGATATAGCTTGCGGTGACGCCGATGAGGGCGATTTTCTTTCTGAGGATGCCGTATACTTGCGTGACCACAAACATCATCATAAAGCCGAAGAAGAACATTGGCCACATGCCGTTGCCGGAGACGATTGCGACGACCGCGCCGTGAAGCGCGACGAACGCCTCCAGAAACGTAAGCCAGCCGATCTTGGTGTGCCAGCTCGTCCGTGCGAGGGAAAGCTGCCCCATCAGCAGGAACAGATACAGGAAGCCGAGCAGATGCCCGAGCGTTCCTTCCATCGGATGAAACCAGAAGGTGAATACGACGGCCCATGCGATATAGTAACCGTGCACTTTTTGCGTCATGCTGACGCCGAGCGGCGGCAGCGAAACGCGTTTGCCGAAGAAAAGCCCACGACGGTTATTGAGCAGAATCAGCATCATGACCAGCATCACGATGACGGATCCCTGCGAACTCATAACGGGGGTAAACTGCGCGAGCGCATCGTAAAACAGCACGGTTTGAACCAGATGTAATACAATAAACACCGCGTTTGCGATCAAGAGCAGCAGATTGCCTTTTCCGATGCGTCCCGCCTGCGGACGCGGTTCGCTTTTCAGCCGCGCAATCAGCACCCAAACCAGAATTTGGTGCGCCAGATACAGCACCCACATGCTGATGCTGGCCCAGAGCTCAGGTTTGGGCAATTTCCAGTAATACCATGCAGCGCCGCTGTCCGGCAACAGTGTGCGGCGGAACGGCTCCAGCAGCGGGGAAACGAGCCAGGTTGCCGCAACCATCAAAACAGAAAAGCCGAAGACAAACCAGAGCGCGGATTTCAGGCTGTAGGATTTTTGATGTTCCATACGGTCATTCCTCCCAATCAACTCTTTTTCTTTATGCTATCAAGAATGGTGGTTCAAAACAACCGCAGCGGGTGACAAAATCACGCCGCCGGCGTTTCACGGAGGAACGAGAGAATCGCCTCCGTTGCCTGCGCTTGCTGATCTTCGCGCGAAATGGTTGCGGTGCCGTCGCCTTCCTGCAACCCGTAGTTGCCAAACTGGGCGTGGTTGCCGCCCGCGATTTCGATCACGTTTTTCACGCCTTCGAGCTTTGTCTTGTCCAGCTGGATATCTTCGCTGCCGTAGATGCAGAGTGTTGCGATCGGGCTGTCGTTAACGGGATAGGCGCCGAGCAGAATCAGGCCCGCCAGCTGGTCTTCGTTGCCTTCTACATAGCTGCTTGCCATCGCGCCGCCGAGCGAATGCCCGCCGATAAACCAGCGGGAAACCGATGGAACCGCATCAAAAACCGAATCCGCTGCATTGATGGAAAACACAGCAAGCCGAAACGGCATTTTGACGAGCACGCAGGTGATTCCGCCTTCGCGCAGTTGATTGAGCAATGGCAGATAGGCGGATTCTTCCACTTTGCCGCCGGGGTAAAAAATGAAACCCGTTCCGGTGTCGTTTTCCGCATCCGGCGTTAAAATCGTCAGGTTGTCCTGCTGGCTGATGTTCGGATTGTTCTGCAGCAGCGCGAGCGCGGTTTCATCCGCGTGGCGGTAGTCCTGCACATAAATGAAAAATACGGCAGTCAGCACAACGAGGAATACGGCAATCGCGATTGCTATTATTTTTCCCGTGCGTGAGCGGCGTTTTGCGTGTTGCTCCATAGTGATTACTCCTTACATGCAGCGGTAGGCGAAAATGGTAACCGTACCCTTGCCTGGATAGGTTTTGGTTTCATACAGTTTCGGATATGCCTTGATGAGGTCGGTCAGCTTGGTGAAACCGTATGTTTTGCTGTCGAAGTCCGGCATGACGCGCTTGAGGTAACCGCCTGCGGAGGAAATATTGACCCAGCCGTCGGCGTCCTGATAGCGCTCGCAGGCGATTTTGAGATGACCGTGTATGGCGTTGATGTCCGTCTTCGGTTCTTCCTTGTCCTGCTTCTTTGCCTGTTTGGTTGTCTCCGCGGGAATGGTCTTCGACTTTTCCGTGTCGCCGAGGTTCTGTGTCAGGATGAAGTTGTCGCAGGCGTTGCGAAACGAAAGCGGCGTTTTTTCCTCGCCAACGCCGAACACATAGATACCCGCCTCGCGCAGACGAATGGCGAGCGGGGTATAGTCGCTGTCGCTCGAAACCAGCGCAAACGCGTCGTACATCTGCGTGTGCAGCAGGTCCATTGCGGCGATGGCAAGGGAAAGATCCGTCGCGTTTTTGCCGGTGGTGTAGGCGAACTGCTGTTCCGGTTTGATGGCGAGCGTTTTAAGCTGCTCTTCCCAGTTTTTCAGCGAGCGGTCTTTCCAGTTTCCGTAGGCGCGTTTCACCACGATCCGCCCATAGGCGGAGAGTTCCTCGAGAATGAGCGAGAGCTTGCTCAACTGCGCGTTGTCCGCGTCGATCAGCACCGCTATATTTTCCAATGATTCAGATTTATCCATAATACTCCTTACAAACTGCCGCATCAGCGGCATACCGTTTGGTAAAATTCTCTGTTTGTCGACACCTGTTAGCTCCATTATAGCACGCAGAACAGTATAAGGAAGGGGACTGAATGAGAGTGCGTGTTTGATATCAGACGGCGAAAAACAAAAAACATCCGGAGAAAAAATCCCCGGATGCCGTAAATCGTAACGCTTAGTTTGCTAAAACGTTATACTGCCGCTTGATGGTTTTCAGCCGCGGGATATCCTGCTCACTGACGAGCGTGCAGGCAAGTCCGCGATGCCCTGCGCGGCCGGTTCTGCCGATGCGGTGCACGTAGTATTCCGGTTTGTCCGGCACGTCGTAGTTGATGACGAGGTCGATGTTGTCAACGTCGATGCCGCGGGCGGCAACGTCGGTTGCAACCAACACGGGGGTTTTACCCGCGCGGAAGTCGCGCATGATGTTGTTGCGCTGATTCTGGCTGAGGTCCCCGTGAATACAGGCGGATGTCATGCCTTCCGCGTTGAGTTTCTTGGTGACGGATTTCACGCGGTGCCGCGTGTTGCAGAAAATCAGCGTTAGCCGCGGGGAAGCTTCCTTCATCAGATACGACACGGTGGTGATTTTTCCGGCTTCCGGTGTGTGGATGCTCATCTGCTGCACCGTCTTGGTCGGTTCGTTGCGCTCGCCGACTTCAATCGTTTTCGGATTCGTCAGATAGCTCTGCGCAACGCCGGAAATTTCCTTGCTCATCGTTGCGGAGAAGAGCATCGTTTGATGTTCGCCGCTGACTTTGCCGAGGATCCACTTGATATCCGGCAGGAAGCCGAAGTCGAGCATTTCGTCCGCTTCGTCGAGCACGACAAACCGGATATTGTTGAGTTTCAGCGCGTTCTGACCGAGAAGGTCCTTCACGCGGCCCGGTGTGCCGACGACGACCTGCGCGCCACCGCGCAGCGCCTGAATCTGCACGTTGGGGTTTTGTCCGCCATAGATGGAAACCGTCCGCATTTTCTTGTGCTGGGAGAGTTTCTTGAACACCGCGGTGGTTTGCAGCGCGAGTTCACGCGTCGGGCAGAGGATGAGCGCTTGCGGCTGGCGGTTTTCGGAGTTGATGCGCTCGATGATCGGTATAGCAAACGCCGCGGTTTTACCCGTGCCCGTCTGCGCGATGCCGATGAGGTCTCGGTTGTTGAGCAGCGTTTCGAGACTGCGCTCCTGAATCGGTGTTGGCGTTTCATATCCCGCCGCTTGCAGCGTCCCCTGCATTTCGGGGGTTAAGAGTTCTGTGTAATTCATTTCCTGTTCTTTCTGTTCCGCGATTCCATAAAAATAAGACCATGCCGACAAAGGAGGCATCGTCTTACAAAAAAAACGGTGTCCAGTCGTCCTAATCGCTATTGATACGTCGGAGCCGGAACGCTCCGAGCCGTATGGCAAGTGTTGTATTTTTCTTGCCAGGGCGTATCATCAATGCGACAGACAACGGGAGTTCGAACCTGATAGGTCTGTATCGTTTCGAGTCAAATTGTATCCCCTGTGCTTCTTTTCAGGGGTGCTGCATCACAATACTTTGCAAGATTAGCACACATGTTCGTATTTGTAAAGCAAAGTTTGTGTGACAGAATCTGGATCAGCAGGCTTTTTGTGGATGGAATCGGGTTCGTTCGGCAATCATAAACAAAAATCACACGTTTTCGATCATTGCAATCTGCATTTCCCGTTCGTTTCGAACCGCGTCAAAGTTGCCGGGGTGCAATAGATTGATCACCTTAATTGCGTAATCAGAGGCGATGAGCGCATGCCGTTTTACATGCGGTGTAGCGGCAACCTGTCCCAAGACGCGATAGACCTTGACACGGATTGGATCGGTTTCCTCTCGCGCGAGGCGATGAAGCAGAAAAGCGACTTGCCGCGCTTCCTGAAACTTTGTCGTTCCATTCTGCCAGGCACGGCAAACGGAAAAACAGGACTCGATCGCTTCGTTCCTTGGCATACCCGTTAGTGAGAGAATGTGCTCTGCCAGCAGCAAGCTATAGCGCGAAACATCTTTATGAGATTTCGTTTCGTAAACTGATATTAATTTTTCCTTTAGTTCGGGAATGTCGTCCAGCTTTTTAATGAGGGAGACGCCGTCGAGATCGTTATCTTGCTTCAACCGTAAACACCTCCAATTAAAATATCTTACCAGAATAGAGCGCATAAAAAAACGCCCTTCCGAAGAAAGGCGTTTTGTTTGTTTGCTATTGATTACTTGCGGAAGCAATCGCTGCAGTAGACCGGACGATCCGAACGGGGCTGGAAAGGAACTTTGCAGGGTTTGCCGCAGCCTGCGCAGATTGCATCATACATCTGACGGTCGCCGCCGCCACGGGGCGAGCTCTGCTTGCGGGCTGTACGGCAGGATTTGCAGCGCTGGGGTTCATTGGTGAAACCCTTTTCCGCATAGAATTCCTGCTCGCTGGCGGTGAAGGTGAAGCTTTGTCCGCAATCTTTGCAGACGATGGTTTTGTCGCTGAACATGAAATACCTCTTTCGTTTTTTGATGGTTTTGTTCTGGTGTACCCGTTCAATCACATTCCCTGTTAGGCGAATGATTGCGTCCTTGCTTGGGGTGGCGGCTTGAGGCTTCGGAATTCAACGAAAAAGGCTCGTCTGTTTTCTCGCGATCAAGATGCCCTCGACCCTATGAGCGTTCCTCCGCGGTAACCGCCGCCGAGGTCTTATCAAAAAAACACATGCGGTCGATCATCAAATAACGGATGAACGGCATGCATGTGCGGTCAAAGCAATTATTTTGAATACCGAATGAATATATCATAAAGAAATTCGGCTGTCAATTGTTTCGTTTCAACATTCTTTTAAATTGCATATACAGGTTGGCAAAAACGGACAAGAATCACGCAATAGTGGAAAAAGGAGCGCATACACAACGGTGTATGCGCTCCAATGTGCCGTAGATTGATGCGATAACGCGGATTCTTACATCGCGTTGACGCGTTCTTCGAGCGCTTTAAGCTGCTCGACAAGCGCCTTGGGCATCTTTTCTCCGTAGTTGGCGTAGTGCTGCTTGATGGATTCGACTTCTGCCTGCCATTCTTCCTTTTCGAGGTGGAAGAGTTCGTCCATTGCCGCGTCGGAGACATCCAAACCTTCGAGGTAGAGGTCTTCCTTCTTGGGCATATAGCCAATGGCGGTCTTGACTGCGTCCGCTTTGCCGCTGACGCGCTCGACGATCCACTTCAGGACGCGGCTGTTATCGCCGAAGCCCGGCCAGAGGAACTTGCCGTCGTCGCCCTTGCGGAACCAGTTGACGTAGAAGATCTTCGGCAGCTTGTCGGCCGTGGTGGCGGCGCCGACATCGAGCCAATGCTGCAGATAATCGCAGACGTTGTAGCCGATGAAGGGCAGCATCGCGAACGGATCGCGGCGAACCTGACCGATTTTGGCGGAGATGGCGGCAGCGGTGATTTCCGAACCCATGATGGAACCGGAGAATACGCCGTGCGTCCAGTCAAAGCTCTCGTGTACGAGCGGGATGGTGTGCGGGCGACGACCGCCGATCAGGATGGCGGAAATCGGTACGCCTGCGGGATCTTCCCATTCGGGCGCGATGCAGGGGCACTGGGAAGCCGGCGCGGTGAAGCGGGCGTTCGGATGGGCGGCCGGTGCTTCCGCGGTGTCGGGAGACCAGTCTTTGCCTTTCCAGTCGATTACGTGCTTCGGCGCGGGTTTGCCGATGCCTTCCCACCACACGTCACCGTCGTCCGTCAGCGCGACGTTGGTGAAGATGGAGTTCTTGTCGATGCTGCGCATCGCGTTGTAGTTGGAGCTGTCGGAGGTGCCAGGTGCAACGCCGAAGAAACCGTATTCCGGGTTGATGGCGTAGAGGCGGCCGTCCTTGCCGAATTTCATCCAGGCGATATCGTCGCCGATGGTCTCAACCTTCCAGCCCGGAATGGTCGGGATCAACATTGCGAGGTTGGTTTTGCCGCAAGCGCTCGGGAATGCGCCGGTCACGTAGGTCTTGTTGCCTTCCGGATCGGTGAGGCGGAGGATGAGCATATGCTCGGCCAGCCAGCCTTCGTCACGCGCCTGGACGGAAGCGATACGCAGAGCAAAGCACTTTTTGCCGAGCAGCGCGTTTCCGCCGTAACCGGAGCCGTAGGACCAGATCAGACGGTCTTCCGGGAAATGGCTGATGTATTTCTGTTCGATCGGGGCGCAGGGCCACGGAACATCGGTCTGACCTTTTTCCAGCGGCGCGCCGACGGAATGGAGGCAGGGAACGAATTCACCGTCGCCAAGGGTCTCGAGAACTTTGGAGCCCATGCGGGTCATGATGCGCATGTTGGTAACAACGTAAGCGCTGTCCGTGATTTCAACACCGATCTTGGAAATCGGCGAGCCGATCGGGCCCATCGAGAAAGGAATCACATACATGGTGCGGCCATGCATACAGCCCTTGTAGAGCTCGCTCATGGTCTTTTTCAGTTCAACGGGATCGATCCAGTTGTTGGTCGGGCCCGCGTCTTCTTCTTTCACGCTGGAGATGAACGTTCTGTTTTCAACGCGCGCAACGTCCGAAGGATCGCTGCGGAAGAGAACGCATCCGGGGCGTTTTTCCGGGTCAAGCCTAGTGGCTGCACCGCTGGCTACCGCTTCGGCAAGCAGGCGGTCGTTTTCCTCCTGTGAACCATCGCACCAGTAAACCTGGTCGGGTTCGCACATGTCTTGGACTTCCTTCACCCATGCGAGCAGCTTTTTGTTGTTTGTCATTGTTTCGGCACCTTTCTTCTATTGATAACTTGTGTGAAAACCTGATATATAAAAATATCATATAAGAATCGACTTTTATTCGTCAACTCTATCACAGCCAATCGATTTGACGGATGCACGGCGAAAAACTGCAAAAACATATTATTTTAACCATTCAAACGCCGATTTCGGGGCTTTATATCGGAAGGGGTATGCAAGCTATATCAGATGCATATGCCATCCCGAATGCGCCTGAAATCGGAAAGAAATTATCATGCGCAATTTTCGCCATATATATGATACACCCATTTTACAAGCAAGGCAAACCTTTCGATAAAAAACTTCCAGGAATATTTCAACGATGATTGGGTACGGACAATTGAGGACGATTTTTCTGCAAGATATCCTGCAATAATGCAGCCGCCGGCCTGCATTTTGACGGAAGATTGGGGTTCGTACACATGAATGTAAAGATTGGCAAATCGAAATGTCAAAAACGATACCAGTGAAAGTCGTGATTCTGCCAAATTTCAAGTGTAATGTTTGTTTCATAAAGAACCGAAAGGACGGGTCTACAATGCTTGATAATTCGTTAAAAGAAAAAGAACCGCCGAAGGGCGCGGATGGAAAACCGCTGCCGCCGCCGAAGGGAAAAGACGGAAAGCCGATGATGCCGCCGGATGGCAAGCGTCCGCCGGAACCGCCGAAGGGTGCGGACGGGAAACCGCTGCCGCCACCGACGGACAAAGACGGAAAGCGTATGCCGCCGCCGAGCGACAAGAAGGCATAATGAACTAAAAAAGCATAAGAACGTATCATAATTAGAAGAGACAGGCGCAAAAGCGCCTGTCTTTTCTAT
>QKAN01000008.1 GCA_003246365.1 Clostridia bacterium | reverse complement strand
AAACCAAAGACGACTCGAATGAATTATCAATGGATTCAATATAATTCAGAGAATCTGTATACTTCTTACTTAAAAATAGAATGAAAGCTAAATATGCCCGATAATCGGGATCGTTCACGTCTAGTTCTATCGCTTTTTTATTGTCCTGCAAGGCTTCATTGTAACGTTTCATCTTGCAAAGAGTAATTACACGGCTATAGTAATACTCGGCATTAGTTGGGGAGAGTTTGATTGCTTTGTTTTTATCTGCCAAAGCTTCTTCATATCGCTTCATCTCGTGAAAAGTCACGCCGCGACTACAATAATAATTGGCATTATTTGGGTCGAGCTCAATAGCTCTATTTTTATCCACTAAAGCTTCTTCATAACGCTTCATCTCATGCAGGGTTACACCGCGACTATCATAATACTGGGCATTGTTAGGGTCGCGCTCAATTGCTTTTTTTTCATCCTCAATAGCTTCTTCATAGCGCTCCATCTGATGCAGGGTTACACCGCGACTATCATAATACCGGGCACTATTTGGGTCAAGTTCTATTGCAATAGTAGCATCCGCAAGCGCTTGTGGATATTTACTAGTGTTATGATATATTAGTGATCTAAAATCATAATACTTAGCATTACTCGGGATCAGTTCGATTGCCTCACTAATCTCTTTAATTGCTTGATCAAATTGTTTCTTGGAAGCAAACATCTTAGCGTTTATTTCATGTGCATATGCTTTATCTGTAATTGAATCACTGATCGGTTCGATTTGCGCAATCTCAGATTTGCGTCCTTGTTCTCCTAATCCTAACACATTAGAATTATTGCTTATGACTGTTTGCATCATATCAATACTTTTTTTTACTTTTTCAAGCTCCGTCACTAGATGTTTTTCATATTCTTTATATTGTTCATTCAGCTTCTTCGCCTCTGAAATAAGATGCTCATCATACTTTGCATATTGCCTATTCAGTTGCTCAATTTGTTCTTTTTGAATAAATAAATAATTAAATATTGGTATAGCAATCACAACCACGGTAATCAAAATCGAAAAAATAACAAGGTAGTTGTTAATTGTAGCTAATGATTGTGAGTTTGCTGCTTGAACAATCGTAATGACATCTTCAGTATTATCAATATTGTCAACAGCTTCTTCAGGAAGAATCAACTCGATTTTCAATGAATCATGGTTCTCATTTGAGGGCGGCAGTGTTTCAGCATACTGCTCCAACGAAGATAACGCCGTTTTTATTTCATTTAGATCGGCTTGCCCTTGAAAATACACCGTGTTTACACGAATAAATTGCCAAACAATAATACCTGTTAGCGCTACGATAGCCAATATCAGCAATCCCATAACACAATAAGATGGCCCGCGGCGTGTTCTTAAATTCGTAGAATTTTCCATATTAACCTCGATAAACAAATTTGGAATAATCTAACAGTAATAATAAGAAGATTTTATTTAGAATCGGAAGATTGAAGATAGTTTTAATTACATATTACAATGGTTTGTAGTATACCATATTGCGGTTAAAATTCGTATACTTTATATACTCAAAGTTGCTACACATTCAAAAAATTGACCGCCAAATGGAGCTTCAACTTACCTAAGCAAATAAAAAACGCCCATGAGGGCGTTTATATTTGCATGTTATTCGTTCTCGATGTCGATCTGACAGACCTTCATTGCAGATAAGGCGTTCTTGTGCCCTTCCGGCGTTGCGCCGGCGCAGGCTGCGGCGTCTACACTGATTGCCGCTTCCGGATAAAACGCTTTCAACAGCAACGCATTGCTGATCACGCAGATATCGGTGCAGAGTCCGACCAATGTGATTTCTTCCGGCTCGGCGCCTGCCAGCATTTCGTGAATGCGCATCGGAAGGCTCACACCGCCGAAGGTGTCTTTCGCGATCATGTGCTGCTCATCGGCAACGTTTTTGTGCATTAGCGCCATCCAGACCGCGGAATTCGGCGCCCAACCGTCGGTGCCCGCGATGCAGTGTTCAACCGGAAGTTTGTGCCCTTCCTGCGTTTCCAGATATTTCTCCGTGTGCGTATCAAGCGTATAAAGAATCAATCCGTCAAAATCCAAAATACGTTTGACGACGGATTCGACAATGGCCTGCGCTTCCTTGCTGCCGAGCGAACCCGTGATGAAATCGTTTTGCATGTCTACGACGACGAGGACTTTCTTGTTCAGTGGCTGTTCCATTGGGGTGATCTCCTTTGTAATTCGATGTTAAAGCGGCATTGCGCCGGAAACAACATAGAGAAGAACGCCGGCTGCGACAGAAGCGTTCAGCGATTCCGCTCTCCCGCGCATCGGCAGACGATACCGTTCGCACAAATCTGCGACATCCGCGCTCACGCCGCTTCCTTCGCTTCCGATAACGAGCGCAACACTCCGGCTCAGTTTCGGCAGAGTTTCTGCGCCGTGCAGATCTCCACACAACAGCGTGAATCCGGATTGTTTCATTTTAGCGAGTTCGTTTGTTAGCTCGCCTTGCCAAACGGAAAGATGATAGGTCGATCCCATAGCGGCACGGAGCGTTTTTGGCGCATAGACATCCGCACAAGCGGGGGAAAGCAACACGCCGCTTGCCCCGAACGCATCTGCCGAGCGCAAGATTGCACCTACATTGCCGGGGTCCTGTACGCCGTCTAAAACGACGATAAGTCCGTTTAGATATGCTTGCGGCGGTGTCAGCGACGGCGTTTCGACGACGGCGACAACGCCCTGCGGTGTTTGGCTTTCGCAGAGCGACTCCAACACGCTTCTCGTAACAAGAAGGACATTCGCGTTTTCCGGAGTGGAAAAGGCGGCTCCGTCTTCGAGAAACAGTCTGTGCACCTTCGCGCCGGATACGATTGCTTCGCGAACGAGTTTGTCGCTTTCAATCAGATGCAGACCGCTCGCTTTACGCTCTTTGCGTTGAAGAAGTTTGCGCGCTTCTTTTACGCGTTCGTTAGAGCGGCTTTCGATGATCATGGCGCAAACCTCCTTGAAAATTGGAATTTTGTTTTATCCTACGAGATGCTGCGACGGGCAAGCCACTCTTCTTTTGTTATGGAATAGATTGCCTCATCAAACACCGCGCCGTCGTAGCGAAGAAAGGTTTTGCGCATGGTTCCTTCATAAACGAACCCGCATTTTTCAATCACGCGGCGGGAGCGGTCGTTAAAGGTGTAGTGGGAAACGCTCATCAGCTGGAGATTCAAGTCCAGAAATCCATACGACATCGCACGGCGCACCGCTTCGGTCATATAACCATGTCCCCAGCAATCCTGCGCGAGAACATACCCGAACATGCGCGCATCCGGCAGGTTGCGCCACTTGTCTTTGTGCAAGCCGAGCGATCCGATTACGCGACCGTCGCTTTTGCGTTCGATAGCCCACACGTTGTCGTCGGCGAGAAACATGCGGATGATTGCGAGGGATTCCGCACGACTTGCATGCGGTTTCCAACCGGCGGGCGGGCCGATTTCGGGGTCGGAAGCATAACGATAGAGATCATCTGCGTCCATTTCACGAAAGTCACGCAGAATGAGTCGTTCCGATTCAATATGCTGCATGATGCCGCCCTCCCAAAGTTTTTGTACAGTATATCACAATATACCAGAAAACACTGTGCGGACGCTACGGTTATTTATTCAAATTAGATTGAGCGTGGTTCGTCAGCCGATACTTCTTCCGATACGGGTGAAGCACCTTGCCGCGCACGGAACAACTGGATGACGGCAAAGACTAGCACGCTGATCAGCATCAATATTCCGGACAGCAGCCAGATGTTTTGAAAACGGCTGTAAGTGCTGATGAAATAACCGCACAATGCCGCAATCAGGCCTCCGATTTGAAGCATAAGTGAGGCGAGGGAAAGGATGCCTGCGCGATGGCTGGATGGCGCGGCGTGATTCAACAGCGTGCTTTCCGTTACACTGCTGCCGCCGAGGAATAAATAGGCGACGAGATACACGGCGATAAAGGAAAATTGTTTGTATTGAAACAGCAAAAGCAACAGACACGCGCCAAAGATCGCTTTTAAACCGAGCAGTAAAGACAGACCGTGATGCGAAAAGCGCGAATATAGTTTCTCCGCCGCCCAGCTGCCGAGCATCACAACCGCAAAACCGCCGAAGTTCACCGCGCCATATGCCCAATATGCTGGTTGCATGGTGAAAAGCGCCGGTTGCCAGTAGGTTTCAACTGTGCTCAAGGAAAAGCCTGTGACCAGCGTCAGCACAAACAGCGCACGGACGACACCTTTTTGCCGAAGAAACGCCAGGCTGTTTTTCGTTTGCGTTTTAAACAGACGAAGATCTGCAGTAAATCCGGCAGGTTTTTGCGCGCGCGGCGATTCTTTGACGTAAAAGAGCGTTAGAAAAAACAGACAGGCATAGATAGATGCGTTAACACCAAGGTTTCCATGATACCGTGTGCCGATTCCTGCAAGAAGACCACCCAGCAGAGCGCCTATCGCAAGGCCCGCGCTCTCAATAATGGCAAACCGCGAGGTAACCCATTGCACGGTTTTACCGTATTCGGGTGCCTGATCGACCACCAACGCATCCAGACTGCCGGAGGAGAAAGCGCGGCTTAATCCGTTGATTACGATTGCTGCGCAAAGCAAGCCGATTGATTGAGACAGAATCAGCATGCTATAGCTGATAACGGATAACGCTGTAGAGAGCAGGAAGGATGTTTTTCTTCCGTAAAGATCCGCAAATACACCGCTTGGAAACTCCGCTAGAA
>QKAN01000161.1 GCA_003246365.1 Clostridia bacterium | reverse complement strand
CCGTACTTTTAACGCAAGTTAATAGTTGCCTGACTGCCGGTATGACCCTGTTGCGTATCATGACCGGATATTCACTTGGCGGTGTCGCGGGCGTGCTCCTTGCGCTTATTACCGCGCAATCGCGCTTTGCGGAGGAACTTCTTTCTCCGCTTCGCGCAATTGTGAAAGCTTCTCCTGTTACATCGTTTATTTTATTGGCGCTCTTATGGCTTTCGTCCAACCTAGTACCGCTGTTCATCAGTTTTTTGATGGTGGTGCCGATGGTTTGGACGGCGACGGCGGAGGCGATTGGGCACACCGACATTCGATTGATTGAAATGGGCAGAATGTATGGGCTGACCAGATGGCAGATCGTAAAAAAAATATACGTGCCTTCCGTTTTACCGCAGTTTCTAGCGGCTTGTACAACGTCTCTTGGGTTTGCTTGGAAAAGCGGCGTGGCGGCAGAAATCATCGCACTGCCGAAACAGTCGATTGGATATCGCTTATACGAATCGAAACTTCGAATTGAAACAGTCGATCTGTTTGCGTGGACGTTGTTGATCATCGCGCTTTCCATGCTGTTGGAGTGGCTGCTGATAAAAGGAATGCGGAGGATTCGCCGTGATGCCTGAAAAAATCGAAATTAAAAATCTTTCAAAGTCATATGGCGCGCATACCGTGCTGAACCATTATTCTGCAATTGTTCCGCTTTGCGGTGTAACCGTAATCCGCGGTGCATCCGGCATCGGAAAAACAACATTATTTCGCCTTCTGCTCGGATTGGAAGAAGCGGACGAAGGGGAAATCATCGGGATGAATGGACGAAAACCGGCCGTCGTATTTCAGGAGGACAGATTGCTGCCCTGGGCAACTGCGTTGGACAACGCAGCGCTTGGTTCAGATAAACAAAAAGCCGAAAGTGCCTTGAGCAAACTAGGACTTTGCGATAATTTAAACCAACTTCCCCGCGAACTCTCCGGCGGTATGAAGCGGCGCGTTGCGATCGCACGCGCACTTGCTTACGAAGGAGATATTCTCTTTCTGGATGAACCATTTACAGGCTTGGACGAAGAAAACAAACAAATTGCGGCTAAGGCTCTGCTGTCTTCGGGGGTGCCGATGATTGTGATTACGCATGATGATTCGGAAGCGGAACTGTTCGGCGCGGTTTGCGAATTGATTGTGAGTAACCAATAATCGAAAACAAACGACATTCCATCGTTCATCTTGAGTATTCCGCCGGAAGGTGGTATACTTTTTTATTATTGTCGGGGAGGTTTGACTGATGAAATTCACTTTCCGCGAAAAGAAATTTCCGTCTGCAACTGGTTTGTGCGACATACGCTACCGCATGTGGGTCCCGGACGATCCGCACGCCGCACTGCAGATTACACACGGCATGGCAGAGCACATTGACCGCTATGACGAGTTTGCTTCTTTTTTAGCCGAAAACGGCGTATTGGTATATGGCAATGATATTGCAGGTCACGGAAAAAGCATCGGGCCGGATCAGCCCAAAGGTTTCTTTGGCGAGAAGAACGGCTGGGATGCCATCGTTCAGGATATGCGCACTATGCGCGATCTCGTAAAAAAAGACTATCCTGCGATTCCGTTTATCCTGATGGGGCATTCCATGGGGTCGTTCCTTGCGCGTACCTATGCGGGACGCGACGGAATGGACTTTGATGCGTTCATCTTTTCCGGCACAGCGGGCAGCAATCCGGTGCTAGCAATCGGTAAACTGATCGCAAAACGCGAAATCAAGAAAACGGGCGGAAAGCTGCCGAGCATGTCGCTCTTTAATATGAGCTTTGGCTCCTACAACAATGCGTTTAAACCTAACCGTACGGAGAACGACTGGCTTTCCCGGGACGATGCGAAAGTTGACGCATATGTGGCGGACGAGATGTGCGGATTTCCGTTTACGGCTTATGCTATGTATGACGTGTTTACTGGACTAACTGAGATTTCAAATGAAAAATGGGCGACTCGTGTGCCCAAACGTCCGATTCTTGTGTTTTCCGGCGCAATGGACCCGGTCGGAAACAAAGGAAAAGGCGTGAAACAGGTTTACAAATGGCTGACAAAAACCGGGCATCAGACGGAGCTCAAATTATATGAAGGCGGACGTCATGAAATGCTCAACGAAATCAACCGTGACGAAGTGTATCACGACGTATTGCTGTTCATCAATGCGGTGGAAGCAATGGGAGAGCTGGAATGAGTGTCCTCGTCTATCGCGATAGCGATACGCTCAGCCAAGCGATAGCAACTCTTCTCGCGGGTTGTATTATAGAAAAGCCAAATAGCGCTTTGGGTCTGGATTGCAGCGTGTCGCTTTCTTCGGCATACCGCAAAATTGCGGGAATGACGAGCGACGGTCTGCTGGACTGGGCGACTGTAACCGCATTTAACCTATACGAGCATGTGAAACCCGACGCTGAAATTTCGGATGAGGCGCGGATGAGAACCATGCTCTATGATCGCGTCAACATTCTGCCGGAGAACGTTTTTGCTCCCTGTGCGGAAGCGCGCGACTGGAGCGTGCAATGCAACGACTTTGAAAACTCGATTCTCGACGTCGGCGGTCTTGATACCGTCGTTTGCACCATCGGCGCAGACGGACGAATCGCCTGCAACATGCCGGGCAGTGAACTTGCACCGGTAACACATGTGGAGCGCACGGACACGGGACGCGTCGTTACCGTCGGGATATCAACCATCATGGCAGCAAAGCGTGTAATTGCTGTTTTGTCAGGATATCAGCTTGCGGAAATCGCTCCTTTGGTAATATCCGGCCCGGTTTTGCCTAGTATTCCGGCGAGCTATTTACAGCTGCACCAAAACGCGATATTTATGTTGGATGAAGACGCAGCGGAACATGTGTAATTTACCTGCGAAAGGAACGGATCATGCCGGAACTGAGCTGGGAGAGTATAGAACGACAGATTGAGAATTGCCGGCGCTGCGGACTTTGTGCACAAAGGCACAATATAGTACTTGGCGAGGGAAATCGGAACGCGGACATCATGCTTGTCGGCGAAGGACCGGGGGCGGATGAGGACGCGCAAGGGCGTCCATTTGTCGGGAAAGCGGGTCAATTACTCGATAAAATGTTTCTTTCGATTGACATGCGGCGCGAAGAACTGTATATTACCAACGTTGTCAAATGCAGGCCGCCGGGCAATCGAACGCCGTTGGACGACGAAGCGGAAGCTTGTCTTCCAATTTTGCGGATGCAGTACAGCCTGATTAAACCCAAGATTGTCGTATGCCTCGGCGCAACTGCAACGCGGCACGTTTATGACCACGATGCACGCATTACGCGTGTTCGCGGACAATGGATGAACAAGAACGGAACTTTGTTTTTGCCGACTTATCATCCGGCGGCGCTGCTTCGGGACGAGTCAAAAAAGAAAGACGTTTGGGAAGATTTAAAATCAATCGCGCAGACCTATGCGGCGATGAAAACAAATAGTTGACCATTCGATGAAGTGCTGTTTTTCGGCTGCATCGTTTTACAATAAAGGAAGGGCAAACAGGAGGACTTATGTCAGGACATTCCAAATGGGCAAACATTAAAAATAAAAAAGAAAAGACCGATTCGCAGCGCGGTAAGATCTTTACAAAGATCGGCAGAGAAATCGCCATCGCGGTAAAAGAAGGCGGAGCGGACCCCGCAAACAATAATAAACTTCGCGACGTCATCGCAAAAGCGAAAGCGAACAACATGCCGAACGACAACATCTCCCGCTCCATCAAGAAAGCGGCTGGTGAAGGCGCTGCGGTTAACTACGAAGAGATCGTTTACGAAGGATACGGCCCCGGCAACATGGCAATTATCGTTGAGGTCGTTACCGACAACCGTAACCGTACCGCAGCAGAGATGCGCCACATTTTCGATAAGAGCGGCGGAAACCTCGGCAATAGCGGATGCGTCGGCTGGATGTTCGATAAAAAGGGTGTAATCGTCATCGAGCGTACCGCACTGATGGACGAAGACGAAGTAATGATGCAGGCGCTGGAAGCCGGCGCGGCAGATTTTGTTGCGCAGGATGACGCGTTTGAAATCTATACCGATCCGAATGAGTTTTCCGGCGTGCGCGAAACACTGGAAGCCGCAGGATATGAGTTTATTTCGGCAGAAGTACAGATGATTCCGCAGAATACGGTCAACATTTCGGATGAAGAGACTGTTGATAAGGTTCTGAAATTTCTCGACAAACTTGACGACAACGACGATGTTCAGGAATTCTTCCATAACGGCATCCTGCCCGAGGATGAAGAGTAAGAAGAATATCTGCTCGTTGCAGAATGTTCACAGATAGGCTACAACAACGCCTTGCGTTGGCCCGGCGAGGACTGGTTACGCGGTTGCGGGAGTTTCAACGCATGGTATAAAATAGAATTATTAAAAAAGGAGGCGTAACTTATGGCAGCGGAAATGTCTACAGCCTTAGGAAAGATCACAATTGCGGACGACCTGTTCGCTGATATTGCCGGGTTTGCGGCGGTTGAAAATGTCGGCATCGTCGGCATGAATGCAAAAAAAGCAGCGGATTCATTTATTGAACTGTTCGGAAAAGATAACATGCGCCGCGGCGTCAAGGTTACGATTATTTCACCCGAAGTGATCGACATCGATCTGTATGTCACGCTTGAATACGGCGTATCTTTGCCTGCAGTGGCCCAGAATGCCAAGAGCAATGTGAAATACCGGGTTGAAACGATGACTGGATTTACGGTTCGCTCCGTTAACGTCCACGTCGAAAACATTCGCGTTTAACGCTGTTCGGCTCTTGGGATCCGAACTTTCGGAGGGTAAATTGGATAAAAATATGAAGATCGGCGGCGCTCAGCTGCGCGATATGATTATCGCAGGCGCAACGCTGCTGGAGAAGAACAAAGCGGTAATCGACGCTTTGAATGTGTTCCCTGTCCCGGATGGCGACACGGGCACGAATATGTCTATGACCATGCAGAGCGCGGTGCATGAAATTCGCGCGCTACCGGAAAACGCTACCGCAACACAGGTAGCCGATGCTTTAAGTATGGGTGCGTTAAAAGGCGCACGCGGCAATTCCGGCGTCATTCTTTCCCAGCTGTTCCGCGGGTTCTCGCGTGCGTTTAAAGGCGCGGAATTTGTGGATGCGGAACTTCTTTCCGCAGCGCTGACTAAGGGCAGCGAAGCGGCGTACAAAGCCGTTATGAAGCCTAAGGAAGGCACTATCCTCACGGTGTCCCGTGTGATCGCGGAAAACGTTGCCGTTTTGCAGCAGCAGGGCGCAAACGTATACCGCTTGATGGATGAAATGCTGGATAGCGGCGAAAAAGCGCTTGCCGACACGCCGAATCTATTGCCAGTGCTGAAAGAAGCCGGCGTCATCGACTCTGGCGGCAAAGGCTTGCTGACGATTTATAAAGGCTTCAAGCTTTCTCTGGACGGCGAAGAAATCGAGAACTACGAAGAGCTCGTTGCCGAACAACCCGTTCAGGAACATTCAAATGTTGACAGTTTCTCCGGAGAAAATATCGTATACGGATACTGCACGGAATTTTTCATCATTCATCTTTCACCGGAGACAAACGATGACGAAATCGAAAGCTTCCGCAATCATCTTGAACGCCTCGGAGATTCCGTGGTTGTTGCAAGCGATGCGGGCATGATCAAAGTACATGTGCATTCCAATTCTCCCGGCAAGGTGCTTCAGATGGCGCTTCGCATCGGCGAACTGGATAAGCTCAAGATTGAAAACATGCGAGAACAGAACCGCGAACTGATGGCGGAACGCAAGCGCAACGAAAAAGAGTTCGGACTGCTTTCGGTCAGCACAGGCGAGGGAATTGACGAGCTGTTCAAAGCGCTTGCTGTGGACGCGCTGATTTCCGGCGGACAAACGATGAACCCCAGCATCGATACGATCGCATCTGCGATCAACAAGATCAATGCGCGCAATGTGTTCGTTTTGCCGAACAATTCCAATATCATTCTCGCGGCGCAGCAGGCGAGCGAGCTGACGCAAAAAGGCGTTGTTCTGATTCCGACAAAGACGATTCCGCAAGGAATTGCTGCATGCATGGCGTATTCGAAAGACGCAAGCGTGGAAGAGAACGAACAGGCCATGAAAGATGCCATCGCCGAAGTGGTCAGCGGATCGGTTACCTATGCGGTACGCGACACCAAATTCGACGGCAACGAAGTAAAAAAAGGCGACATGATTGGCCTCGTCAACAACCACCTTTCTGTTTCGGGAAAAACGGTTGAAGAAACGACAATGTCTCTCGTTAAGAAAATGATTGCCGAGCACGGGGACGAAGCCTGTACCGTTACGCTGTATTTTGGCGAAGGGCAGACGGAAGAAAACGCGCAAGCGATCGCCGACAAGCTTCAGGATGAGTTTGCGGACGCGGAGTTCATGGTACTCGCAGGCGGACAACCGCTGTATTACTATTACGTCGCGGTGCAATAATTTTTCGCGAATCGAAACACACAAAACCGACGACGGAACAAATAGTCTCCGTCGTCGTTTTCTTATAATCTTATTTAAAGTTAATAATTCGGATTAGTTTAGAAAGGATACTATGCTGGATTCTCCGCTGACAAGCGTAAAAGGAATCGGACCGAAACGCGCCGAGCTGTTTGAACAACTCGACGTGCATTGCGTCCGCGATTTACTGTATCGCTTGCCGCGCGATTATCTGGACTATTCCAAGGCGACACCCGTTTCGCAGCTTGTCGACGGAAAAAACGCCGTGGTACAGGTACGCATCTGCGGATCAACGCGTTTCTTTCGCTCGAAAGGAATGACAATACTCTCTGTTTCGGCGCAGGACGAAACAGGCAAAGTGACGCTCAAATGGTTTAATCAGCCATATCGCAGTTCTCAACTCAAAGATGGTGAAATCGTGTTTGCGTCCGGTCGCGTGATCCGCAAAAACGGAATATCAATGATCAATCCTTCGATTTCTCAGGCGCTGCCAGGGATCGTGCCAGTCTATGCGACGATCAAAGGCGTGAACCAGCGAGCGTGGAGGGACAGCATACTGGCTGCGCTCGAAAGCGTTTGGGATCAGATTCCAGAGTCTTTACCGAGAACATTGTTGGAGCAATATTCGCTCGTACCGCTTGCGCTCGCATTTAGACATGCGCACTTCCCGTTCAGCCGCGAAGCGCTGGAGATGGCGCGAAAACGGCTTGACTTCGAAAACACGCTTCTGTATTTCATTATTTTAGAGTTGCAAAAAGCGGAGCGACTCCGCCAGAACGGGTTTTCGTTTGATACGAGCGGCGTATTGGACAAGTATATTGCAAGATTGAATTTCTCTTTGACAAACGCGCAGATGCGTGTCATCAGCGAGATCGCAGAAGATATGCGCAAACCTTCGCCAATGAACCGTCTTTTGCAGGGAGACGTTGGCTCTGGAAAAACAGCAGTCGCAATCTATGCGCTGTGCGTTGCAACGGCAAACGGAAAACAGGGGGCGTTGCTCGCGCCAACTGAAATACTCGCAGAACAGCATTATGGTAACCTGAAAGAAATATTCGGCGATTCTGTCGTTCTTCTGAAGGGCAGCATGAAGAAATCACTCAGAGATGAAGCAATCCGAAGGATTGAGGATGGAAGCGCTTTGGTAGTAGTCGGCACACATGCGCTGCTTTCCTCGGTCGTTCGGTTTTACGATCTCGGGTGTATTGTAACAGACGAACAGCATCGCTTTGGCGTTCGTCAGCGCGCCGCCATGCTGGAAAAAGGATTACGACCGGATATGCTTGTGATGAGTGCGACGCCGATTCCGCGAACGCTTGCACTTATATTGTATGGCGATCTCGATATTTCGGTGATTGACGAATTGCCACCAGGTCGAAAATCGGTGAAAACCAGCGTAATCCCGACGAATAAACGGGAGGATATGTATCATTATATTGCGAAACAAGCGCAAGAAGATGTGCAGAGTTTTATTGTCTGCCCGATCATAGAGGAAAGCGAATCGATCGACTGCCCCAGCGTGAACGCGTTATATAAAGAGCTAAAAGAACTGTTGCCGAACACGCGTTTGGCTAAACTGCACGGCCAGATGAAAGAGCAGGAAAAAGAAAAAACGATGCGCGCGTTTCGCGCGGGGGAAATCGACGCGCTGATTACAACAACAGTTATCGAAGTCGGCGTACATGTGCCGAATGCATGTATCATGGTGATTGAAGGGGCGGAGCGGTTCGGCCTATCGCAGCTGCATCAATTGCGAGGACGCGTTGGAAGAAGCGCAAAGCAGGGATATTGTTTTCTGCTGTATGGTGTTGAATCCGATCAGGAAAACGAGCGGATGCTTGCGTTGACAAAGACAAACGACGGATTTGAAATCGCGCAAAAAGATTTATTACTCAGAGGGCCGGGGGATTTCATTGGAACCCGGCAGCATGGAGACGACAGCGCAGGGTTAATGATGGGGGCGATGGATACGCGGCTTCTGGAGCAGGCATCCCGCGCGGCTCGCGAGATATTGGACACATCAGGAGAAGAAAGCGCGAGACTGATTGAGCTGGCTGGAGAGCGGTATGGTTCAATTCTTGGCGATATCGCAATGAATTAATGCTTTTTTCTCGTTTATGAGCCTGATTATTACTGTTTGACGGCGTTTATGGTTCATGTTATAGTAGGAATACTCTCGCAAAATAGGAAGTGTCTATGGATTATCAAAGTTTGCTCTCGAATTGCGTAAAGCGCATTCCGCCTTCGGGCATAAGAAAATATTTTGATCTTCTGGATGATTCGCATATCAGCCTTGGCGTTGGCGAACCCGATTTTCCGACGCCGGATCGCATTCGAAAGTATGTTGCAGAGCGCCTCAAAACTGAGCGTGTTCCGTATTCTTCGAATTCGGGAGATCCGCATCTTCGCGAACTGATTCTTCGCTATTTGGATGAAAAATACGATATCAACGGCTATGAATCGATTGAAAACGTGTTGATCACCGTCGGCGCAAGCCAGGCGATCGATTTGGCGATGCGCGCAATTTTAAATCCGGGTGACGAGGTTATCTATCACGAACCGTGCTATGTTTCTTATACGCCGTCTATTGAACTCGCCGGCGGAAAAGCGGTTAAGGTTCTGACGAAACATGAGGACCGCTTTAAGCTGAATGCGGAGGCTGTGAAAGCCGCCATTACGCCGAAAACCAAGGCGATTTTGATTGCGTTCCCGACGAATCCGACCGGTGCGATCATGGGCAAGAGCGATATGGAAGCGATTGCCGATCTCGTACGCGGAACGGATATTCTCATTATTACAGATGAGATCTATGCGGAATTGACGTTTAACGGCAAAGAGCATTTTTCAATTGCATCATTACCTGGGATGCGTGAACGCACGATCGTACTCAACGGTTTTTCGAAAGCGTTTTCCATGACCGGCTGGAGACTTGGTTATGCTGCCGGACCGCAGGAACTTATCGCGGCGATGCGCAAGGTGCATCAACTGACCATGCTCTGCGCACCAACACCTGCGCAGTGGGCTGGCATTGCCGCGCTGGAACAAGGCTTTGCGGATAATTTTGCGGATACCCGTTATATGATCGACCAGTACGAATCGCGTCGTCGCTATATTATTGATGCGTTTAATTCGTTTGGTTTGGAATGCAACGAACCGGAAGGCGCGTTTTATGTATTTCCGTCGATCAAATCGACAGGATTAACAAGCGAACAATTCTGCGATCAGTTGCTTGCAAGCAAAAAGGTAGTTACAGTTCCCGGCAGCGCATTCGGCGAGGCGGGAGAGGGGCATATTCGGTGCTGTTACGCGACCTCAAAAGAACACATTGAGGAAGCGATGCGGCGCGTTGGCGAGTTTGTAAAAGAACTTCGTTAAGCCGAAGATAGTTTGCCCCGTCACGAGATTCGAGACGGGGCTTTTCTTTTTTTCGTGACATTGATATAGTGTTCATTGAATGAACTGGGGGAACTATGATTCAGGAAAAAACTTACATAACGTTGGAGTATGATAAAATACGCTCCATCTTAAAGCAGCACCTTGCCAGCGAAGTGGGGCAGGAGTTTGCGGAAAAACTAAGACCTGCAGAAACACTGAAAGACGCAGAGCTATTGCAGGAGCAAACCTGGGAAGCGGAAAGCATCTATACGCGAACGGGTAGAACGCCGATCACCGGATTTCCGGATGTACGCGAACTGGTTGGGCGCATGCATGCCGCTTTATTTTTGAGTACGCGGGAGCTTTTATCGATTGCGCAAGCAATGCGCGCATCGCGTGAGGCAAAAGAAATTTTACAGACAGGAGACGAAAACAGTCTGTTATGCAATCTTGCTAACCGTCTTTCTTCGCATCGTTCTGTAGAAGAAGAAGTTGCCAGATGCATCCTCGCGGAAGATGAAATCTCGGACAATGCATCTCCGGAATTGAACCGCATACGGCGGCAGATGAAAATCGTTGGTGAGCGCGTCAGAGAAAAATTAAACGGAATGCTCAGAAGCACCACGACGCAGAAGTACTTGCAGGAAGCTGTCATCACGATTCGAAACGGAAGGTATGTACTTCCGGTTAAAGCGGAATGCCGCGCGCAAATTCCGGGACTGGTGCATGACCAGAGTAGCAGCGGCGCGACGTTGTTTATTGAGCCTGCCGCCGTTGTAGAACTCGGGAACGAAAATAAAAGACTGCTAATCGAAGAGAAAAATGAAATTGAACGCATCCTGTCAGGATTGACCGCGATGATCGCTCCGTTTGCGGATGAAATACATATCAGTTGCAACGTAATGGGCGCGCTGGACGTTGTTTTTGCCCGCGCAATTCTAGCCCGGGATCAGCGCGCTAGCCGCCCCAAATTGAACGAAACTGGTTGCATTCGCATTATTCGCGGCAGGCATCCGTTGATTCCGAAAGATAAAGTCGTTCCTGTCGATATTTGGCTGGGAGAAACATTCCGCACGTTGATCATTACCGGCCCCAACACGGGCGGAAAAACGGTTACGCTAAAGACTGTCGGTTTGTTTACCCTGATGGCGATGAGCGGTATGTTTATTCCAGCGGACGAAGGCACGGAGTTGTCAACATTCGACAATGTATTCGCGGATATCGGGGACGAGCAATCTATAGAACAGTCCCTTTCAACGTTCTCCTCACATATGACAAACACCGTTCGAATTCTGTCGGAAGCAGATGAGCGTTCTTTGGTGTTGCTGGACGAACTCGGCGCCGGAACCGATCCAATCGAAGGCGCAGCGTTGGCGCAGGCAATATTGGAAAGTTTGTATGATCGCAAAACGCTGACCGTAGCCACGACGCATTACAGCGAAATAAAGGCGTTTGCGCTGATGCACGCGGGCATGCAAAACGCTTCTATGGAATTCGATGTAGACCGGCTTTGCCCGACCTATCGACTCTTTATTGGTATTCCCGGCAAGAGTAATGCATTTGAAATTTCACGCAGGCTTGGACTGACAAACACGGTAATAGAAAGAGCGCAGGACTTTCTGCAGAAGAAAGACATTGCATTTGAAACGGTGCTTTCGGAAGCGGAACAGGCAAGGCGGAGCGCCGAAGACGATCGCGACGCGATTGGCAAAATGCGCATTGAAATAGAAAAACTGAAAACCGACCTTGAAAAAGAGAAAAAGAAGCTGGAGGAAGAAAAGTCTCAACTGCGAGCGAAAGCGAAGGAAGATGCGCGCCGCATGGTGCAGGAAACGCGGCAGGATATGGAGAAACTGATCGTGCAGCTTCGCTCAATAGAAAAGATTGACCAAAAACAGCTGGAACGAGCCGTGCAGTCTTCCCGTGACGCGATGCGAAAAACAGAAGAGCGACTTTATGAACAGGCGATTCAGCGCGACTCCGCCGGAGAGGCACCGGAAAGCGTTGTTCCCGGCGAACGGGTCAAACTCATTACACTCGGACAAGAAGCGACCGTTTTGAAAGCACCCGATGCAAAGGGAGAAGTACTTGTGCAAGCGGGCATTATCAAAATGAACATCCCGCTCAGCGATATTCGCCCGATAGAGCAAAAGAAAAAACAAACGATCACTTCTGCAAAGGTAACGCTAGCCGCGGATCGCGGCAGCGCCCTGTCGATTGACCTTCGTGGTATGTTGGTGGACGACGCTTGTTTAGAATTGGATCGATTCATCGACAACGCACTTTTGACCGGCGTGCATGAGTTTTATGCCGTTCATGGAAAAGGGACAGGTGCATTGAGAACAGGCGTGCAGACGTATTTAAAGAATCACCCGAGGGTCAAATCTTATCGCATCGGCGCCTATGGTGAAGGGGACGCGGGCGTCACGGTTGTAACGCTGAAATCTTAAAGCAAAGTCCATTTATGGCATAAGCGACACATTCAAATAGGCTTAAGGCGTTTGTGTGACAATTTTATACTTGGTTGGACAAACGATATCTTGTCTGCTATACTGATACCAAATGTGGGGTATAACCTATTTCCTATCAACAACGGAGGTGATCGGGTGGAGAACAATACCATTCTGGTCATAGATGACGACAGGAATATTCTCGCCATCATTGAGCTTTATCTTAAAAAAGCTGGATTTCAAGTATACACCTGTGCGGACGGAACGTCTGCCATGGCTGCGTTCCACGAAACGAAACCATCGCTCGTCGTGCTGGATATCATGTTGCCCGGCAGAGACGGTTGGGCGGTTTTGCACGACATCCGCATGGAAAGCGAAACGCCGGTTATCATGCTCACCGCAAAAGGCGATACGGGCGACCGCGTGCAGGGGCTTGAACTTGGTGCGGACGATTACATCAGTAAACCGTTCGACGCAAAAGAGCTGATTGCGCGCATCAAAGCGGTACTGCGCCGCAGTACGCCGGCAGAACCGGCGCGCACGATTTCGTTGCCGGGGCTGACCGTTTCGCTCGAGAATTACGCCGTCACGCTGGACGGTCGTCAACTGGAGATGCCCCCGAAGGAAATCGAGCTGCTGTATTTCCTCGCGAGCCATACCGGAAAAGTGTTCACGAGAGAACAACTTCTGGAGCAGGTTTGGGGATTCGACTTTTTCGGCGACTCACGAACTGTTGATGTGCACGTTAAGAGGATCCGGGAAAAACTCGGTGAAAATCATGAATGGGAGCTCCGAACCGTTTGGGGCGTAGGGTATAAATTCGAACAAAAGTGATGCGGTAAGATGCGCAAAGACTTTCTCAGAACGCTCTTTTCCAGAATGTTGGCAACTTATATGAGCTTGACGCTCGGGCTGTTGCTTCTCTCCGGCGTTATCGTCGGGGCACTTATGTCTGGATTTATAATGCGGCATGAAAAACAGAACATTGCGAACGAAATTACTATTGTCACAGAGCTGTACTTTAACACGACGAGCTCCGTTGTCGGCGAAAACGCGGCAATCCTCGAACTCAACACAATCGCAAGGCACTACGACGGATTAATTCAAATTATCTCCGTCGACGGAGCCATGGCGCAATATGCCTCCGGCACGAAGTGGAACGACGTAATGGCAACGCACTTTTCGGAGGAAGAGATATCACGCATGCTGTACGCCGTCTCCGATTTAGACGCGAGCAGCGTGCGTTTTACGCAGAGTAAGGGCAACTTTCAGATGCTCATCGGATCAAAACCGGTCATTCGCGACGGCGTTGCGACGCATGTTGTACGGTTTTACATCGATATCTCTGAAGCGCTCGGCGCAATCAGCATGGCATACGCGGAAGTAATTCTGGTTTCGCTGATCGCTGTTTTACTCTCGGTTATCGCCGTATATTATACGACCTCAAAATTAACGCGACCATTTATGGAAATCAATGAGATCGTGCAGAAATATTCAAAGGGCGACTATAATATTCGTATTCCAATCAGCAGTCTCGAAGAAGCGACGCAGCTTGCCATCAGTTTTAACAACATGGCAGATCAGCTGAAGGATTTGGAAGCCACACGCAGAAGCTTTGTTGCAAACGTCAGCCATGAATTAAGAAGCCCGCTGACAAGCATGAAGGGATTCCTCGAAGCAATGCATGATGGCACGATTGGGCCGGAAGAACACGACAAATATATTGGAATCGTTCTTTCTGAAACGACTCGTATGGCCGGCATGGTAAACGATCTGCTGGACTTAGCGCGAATTGAAAGCGGTCGTACCGCGTTGAAGCTCGAAATATTCGACATCAACGAGTTAATCCGAAGAACATTGATCACGTTCGAAGCGCGAATTTATGAACACCACATGGAGGTCGACGTAAAATTTGCGCAGGAACAATACTATGTGGAAGCGGACAGCGCGCAGATTTCGCAGGTGCTCCGAAATATCATTGACAACGCGATTAAATACTCGCCGGATGACAGCAAACTCAGAATTGCGACATATGCATTGCGCCGTGAAGTGTACGTAAGTATTCAGGACTCCGGCCAGGGCATACCGGAAGAGGATGTTCCGCATGTATTCGACCGTTTTTACAAGGTAGAAAAGGCGCATACGCCCAGTAAACAAAGCGGAACCGGACTTGGACTATCAATCGTAAAACGTATTATCGATCAACATAACCAGACTATCACGCTTAAGAGCGCGAAAGGAAAGGGAAGCACTTTTACATTTACGCTTAAGCGCGCGCCTGTTCCAAAACGCGCGCCTCAGGACGGAGGAAAGAAAAATGGAACATAACGGATTTTACAGTTCAGATCACTCTTACAAGCAGGACCACGAAGGCAGAGGCGGAAACGTTTTTGCAACGATTGTCGTTGTCATTGTCATAGTGCTTTTAGCGCTGCTGGTCGTCGGTCTTTTCTGGCCGAACCTGCTCGGCGGCAGCACAGCCGAAGCCCCGATTGTTTATGTAACGCCGACACCGACGCAGCCGAGCGACGCTACGGCAACGCCGGAAGCGGAAGCTACTATGGTTCCGGAAGCCACGCCAACGCCTGTTGTCAGCGATAACGATCGGGAAATGCCATCTTTAGATGGAGTCGCGCCGATGTTGCCGGGCATGGTTGACAACCCCATACCGGATATTTACGATGCTGTTTCACCCGGCGTTGTTGGCGTATTGAACTACATTAAGACGCAGAGTTACTCTGGAAAAGATATAGAAGAATTATATGGAAGCGGGACTGGATTTGTTGTTTCCAGCGAAGGCTATATTCTTACCAATGCGCATGTGGTTGAGGGAGCCGATCAAATAACCGTTAAGGTTTATGGCGAGGAAGACGAGCGCGAAGCGGTGTTAATCGGATCCGATACGGAAACGGATATTGCCGTGTTAAAAGTGGAAGGCGCCGTTCTGCAACCGTTGAAACTCGGAGACTCCGATCAGGTTCGCGTTGGTGAGTATGCGCTGGCGATTGGAAACCCGCTCTCAACCGATGAACTGGCAAACACAATTACGTTTGGCATTATCAGCGCAACAAGCCGCGAGATTACGATCGATAATTACACCAACACGTATTTTCAGACGGATGCTGCAATTAACTTTGGAAACAGCGGCGGCCCGTTGATCAATATGAGTGGAGAAGTTATCGGCATCAACAGCGCGAAAACAATTACCGCCGGATATGATGAGTTTGGCAACGCAGTCAGCGCCGAAGGAATCGGATTTGCTCTGCCGATCAATCAGGTCAAAAAGATCATGGAGATACTGATCACGACCGGATATGTTGAACGTCCGGGCATTGGCGTAACGGTTAGCACGGTTGACGAAGCGACAGCGGAAGAAAACGGCGTTCCGGTTGGCGCGTATGTAGAGAGCGTTGTAAACGACAGACCGGCGGCTCAGGCTGGCGTTCTTGCGGGAGATATTATTGTTGAAGCAAACGGACAGACGATTACGACGCATCAGCAACTCGTCAGCATCGTGCTGAGTTGCACAATTGGCGATGAGCTGAATATCAAGGTATATCGCGACGGAGAATACATCGATCTAACGATCGTCATCGGCAACAAAACGGATATGAACTTCGATGATGTTGTTGGAGGAGTAACCCCGACGCCGGGCGTCGACGTAATTCCGACACCGTAAGGTAAACAATAAAAACGCTCCGTTTCTACGGAGCGTTTTTTGTTGCTATTGTCTCTTGATCGATTCTCAAAAATATGCAATCTGTTCAGGAAAACTTGTGAAAAAGATGATAAGCGTATCCATCCAGACCGTCGGAAAGCGTTGCGCCAATACTCGTATGGTTCAATCGCTCCATCAGAAACTGAAGAATGACGCCGCCGTGTAAAATGACATCGTGACGATCTTTTAATAAAGGAACTTTTTCGCGTTCTGTATCTCCCATAGCGTCTAGCGCATTGAGTACTGCTCGAAGAGCAAACAGTTCAATTCGTTTTTCATTTTGCCACGGAATAAAATGATCCGTCCCTTCGCAAAGAAGAGCCAATGTCGTGATTGTACCGCCTACACCGATCAGATCCGTTTCAATTCTTCGCTTATCAACAGGAATCGATGGAATATCGGAACGGGAATGAATTTCCTGCGAGCCAAATATTCCGGAAAGAATCGGATTGAGGGCATTACTGATCATCACAAGATCGTCAAAGGGCGCGAGATCCTTTGCTCTGACGCAGCCTATGGGCCAGCTTTCCCGCGAATGCGCGCGCACAATCTGCGTGCTGCCTCCGCCAATATCAATGATGGTGTGTGTACCTTCCGGATCGGCGCCTTGCTGCGCAAAAGCTGCTTCCTCTTCTCCGCTAAGAATTCTGGCGTGTCCTTTGCCGATGATTTCTTCTACGGAAGTAATAAACTCACGTCCGTTTGATGCGTCGCGAACAGCGCTCGTCGCATAAGCATAAGAAAAAAATCCCTGCGCTGCAAATTCGGCATGTACCGAACGAATTACCAGCAGGGATTGAAGGATGCGCGGCTGCGAGAGTTCACCTGTTTCAGCAAGACCTTCTGCTAAACGCGTTGTGAAAACGTGTTTATTAATGACTTGAGGCTGATTCTCCGAATCCGTTATTAAGCGAGCAGTTCGGACGGAATTGCTTCCAATATCAAAAATGATCAGTTTCATGGGCCAAGCGTAATTACGTCTACATCCGGTGCGCTCGTCGGAATCGGAGTAGGCGTTGGGGTCGGCACGGGGGAGGGCGTTGTCAGCGCGGGAATCGGCGTAGGCGTTTCCGCCATTTTGGGCGTTACTTTCGCTTCTGCCGTATCGTCGTAGAATTTCCAGTCGCCTTCAAAAACGTAGCCCAGTTTTTCTCGAGCGTATTGAATCATATAATCGGTGGTCTGCATGTACTCAAGCATACGATCAAGTCGCTCTTCTTCGACGGCGAGCGAGTCGAGCTCCGCTTGCAGCTCTACTTTCTCCTCAGCTATGCTTTTCAATTTCGTTTGCTGAGAAAGAAATACACCGCCCAGAACGAAAAACGTTAGGATGAAAAAGAGTATGATATATCTAGGCC
>QKAN01000093.1 GCA_003246365.1 Clostridia bacterium | reverse complement strand
AGAAGGGATCCGAAGAATGACTTTTTTTCAGGGTATTTTTCCGCTCCAGATTTGGACGGGACTGATTTGTTTGCTTGTTGGCTATTTACTGGGCAACATCCAAACGGCAATTATTGTAAGCCGCGCTTATTTTCACGATGATGTTAGAAATCACGGCAGCGGAAACGCCGGAAGCACCAATATGGTACGCGTGTATGGTTACGGACCGGGCGCAATTACGTTTGCCGGCGACGCGATGAAAGCGTTCTTAGCTGTGCTGCTGGGACAATTGCTTTGCGGACAAATAGGCGGCTATATTGCAGGATTGTTCGTTGTTGTGGGGCATTGCTGGCCGGTGTTCGACGGTTTTCGTGGGGGCAAGGGAGTTGCTTCTTCCTATACAATCGCGATTTTGACTTTTCCGCTCGGCGCGCTTGGCGCAATTGCGATTGGCGGCGCGATCCTCCTGATCAACAAAAAAATGTCAATCATGTCGCTTACCGCAATGTTACTCTTCGTACTTGCCACATTAATCTTCCGTATTGGAAATATTCCGTTGATTGCGCTTGCGGTGTTGCTGACAGTAATTGTGTTTGTTCGGCATACTGATAACATCAAGCGTCTGATCCATGGCGAGGAACAACGACTTCGCAAAGAAGGAAGATAAATCATATTATAATCAAAAAGCGCTCCCGAGTCGGGAGCGCTTCGTGCATTTGCAGACAAACATTAACCAATTTGGAAGTGTTCGCGAACTGCATCTGCCGCGCGCAGTGCATGGATGCTGTCCACACAGAATTCGATTCTGGTTTCACTAGTTGTAATCAGCCATATATGGATGTTTTCTTTGCGAAGAACGGTAAACAACTGGGAAGCGACACCGTGTTGCAACGCCATGCCGGTGCCTTCCAGCGTGAGCTTTGCTAGATCGTCGCGTGTACGAATCGTGCAGCCATAGCCGTTTCTGGTGAGCTCGTTTATGGCGTTGAGCGCTTCGGAAAGATCCGACTCATTGAGCGAAAAACCGATGCTTAAGCTTTGCTCATCCGGTTCGGAACAGGCAATCATATCGACAAACACGCCGTGCTCAGCGATTACATCGAACACACGAGAGGCAAACGAATCTTCCTTTGCAAACGAACGGATGATGACAACGGCCTGTTTCTCCAGAGAGAAGAGACGAGAAGCGGCGTCATGCTCTGCAACGACGTTCTTCATGTTATATAGACCGTTTTGTTTCGCAACAAGGAATTTTGCCGCGCGCAGCGCGCCTTGCGCAAACACTTGCTTGCTGAATGCACGATGCGAAATTTCGATGATTTCATCGTTTCCGATAAACTGCACCTGATGTTCGCCAACAACTGTGCCGCCGCGCACCGAGTGAATACCGATTTCACTGTCGGTTCTGCGCTTGTTCTTCTCGTGACGTCCAAAAACGAACTCTTCGTCTTCCGGCGAGATGGATGCAATTGCGTTTGCAAGCATCAATGCAGTGCCGCTTGGGCTGTCAACTTTTTTACGGTGATGCGTTTCAATGATTTCCACATCAAAACTTCCGCCAAGCGTTGAGGCGGCAAATTGAACCAGCTCAACCTGCAGATTGACGCCGAGTGACATGTTTCCTGTTTGAAACACAGGAATGCGATCCGATGCGGATCGAAGTAGCTTTAGTTCGCGCTCGCCAAGACCGGTTGTGCCGATGACGACAGGAAGCTTCTTTTCCAAAGCATAACGCAGGATGTCCGGCGTAGTTGCAGGAACTGAAAAGTCGATCAATACATCGGCGGTCTCCTTGATCTCGTCGAGATTCTTATAGACCGGGCAGGAAAACGAAGAAGTGCTGTCAAACGGATCGACGCCGGCTACGGCGGAAAAAGCGCCGCTCTGCGCTTGAATAGCTGCATACACGGCGCGTCCCATTTGACCGCAGATTCCGTTAATGATAACAGAAATCATAGAGTCCTCCATGGTGTTTAAATTAATATAGTTAGATTAACTCGTATCCCTTGAGCGTGTCCTCGATGAGGCGCATGCTTGCCGGAGACGGCGGTACGAGCGGCAGGCGAACGTCCGGTTCGCAGAGCTGCATGAGACCCATCATCGCTTTGAGCGGGATGGGGTTGACCTCGCAGAACGCGGCTTTCCAGAGCGGAATGAGCTGCAGCTGCAACTGACGCGCTAGTTGAAGATCACCTTTGAAGAAAGCTTCGCAGAGCGCGTGCATTTCGCCGGGGACGACGTTCGCAATCGTCGAGATAACGCCTTTGCCGCCAATGCTGAGCACCGGAAGCACATGGTCGTCGTTACCGGAGTAAATGTCGCACTGCGGACAGAGCGCCGCAATGTTAACAACCTGCTCGATGTTACCGCTGGCTTCTTTGGTACCAACGATGTTCTCGTGCGTGAAAAGTTCCGCCATTGTCTGGGGAAGAATGTTCAAACCCGTACGCGAGGGAACGTTGTAAACAATAATTGGTGTTTCCACAGAGTCCGCAACCGCGAAGAAATGGCGAACAAGACCTTGCTGAGAGGTTTTGTTGTAATACGGGGTAACGATCAAAAGGCCATCCACACCGATTGCTTCGGCCGATTTGCTGTTTGCGATAACCTCTTCTGTGTTGTTGCCGCCGGTACCCGCGATAACAGGCACCCGTCCGTTGACGCGCTCAACGACAAACTGGATAACGCTGAGGCGTTCGTCCGTCGTAAGCGTCGAGCTTTCACCCGTTGTGCCGCAGCAGACGATTGCGTCCGTGCGGTTTGCGATCTGTAGCTCGATCAGTCTTGTAAATGCCGTAAAGTCAATCGCCCCGTTTTGAAAAGGGGTTACGATTGCAACGGCGCTACCGCGAAAGATTGACATAAGTAGTTACGCCTCCCACTGACGAATAAGTTCCTGCGCAATCTGCACGGCGTTGGTCGCCGCGCCTTTGCGGATGTTGTCCGCAACGCACCAGAAATTGATTCCGTTTTCAACGGAGAAGTCACGACGCAGACGACCGACATAAACCGGATCTGTATCTGCGGCATTGATGGGCATCGGGTATACGCCTTTTGCCGGATCGTCCTGTACGATCAAGCCTTCTGTGCTTTCCCAGAGTTTACGTACTTCAGAAAGTTCAAACGGTTTCTCAAATTCAACGTTGATGCTCTCGCTGTGACCGTGGAATACGGGAACGCGAACCGTGGTCGCCGTTACACGAAGTTCCGGCAAACCGAGAATTTTTCTCGTTTCGTCGATCATCTTCTGTTCTTCTTTGGTGTAACCCGTGTCGAGGAATACGTCAATTTGCGGCAATACGTTTCCTGCGATCGGATAAGGGAATTTCTTGGGGGCCTCGCCCTTTAATCCGTTTTCAAGGTCGCTGTAACCGCCCATACCCGCGCCGGAAACTGCCTGATAGGTAGAGTAAATGACGCGTTTTAAGCCGAACGCTTTCAGCGGTTCAAGCGCAACCATCGCCTGAATCGTTGAGCAGTTGGGGTTTGCAATAATGCCCTTGTTCTTATACATGGGGATATCAGCTGCGTTTACTTCGGGAACGACGAGCGGAATATCCGGATCCATGCGCCAGGTGCTCGAGTTATCGATTACCACCGCGCCGGATGCGGCAACGATGGGGGCGAACGTTTTGGAAGTACCGCCGCCAGCGGAGAAAAGCGCAATATCAACACCAAGATCTTTAAACGCATCCTCAGTCAATTCACGAACAGTGTGTTTTTTACCCATGAATTCAATGGTAGTGCCCGCACTGCGCGCGGAAGCGAAGAGGAAATACTCCGACGCCGGAAGTTTTCTTTCTTCCAGAACCCGGAGGAACATTCTGCCGACCATACCTGTTGCGCCGACAACTGCGATCTTGTACTGTTTCATGTGTAGCCGTGTTTGCGTTCTTGACCCGCAGGAACGCAGCCTTTCTTATAGTTAGCATGATTTTAATAAATATTCACTGTTTTGTCAAATGAGATCAACAATGTTGAAAGATATATATTTGCGGGGAGAGCTATTCTGATGTACAATAAAAAATTGAACACGTATGCGGTATTTTCGGAATACGATATAAATTCACCCGGAAATGCCGTCAATGTGCGTTAAAATACGTTTTGTAAAGGAGAACGGGGAAGATGATCCGCGAGTACGAAGAGTTTGCGGAAATTTATGACCGGCTAATGTCGGACGTAAATTATGACGCATGGGCGGAGTATCTTTCTACACTTCTGCAAAACGGAGGCGTGATGCCGGGAGATTCGATTTTGGACTGTGCCTGCGGCACGGGAGAAATAACGTTGCGGCTGAATAGCGCGGGGTTTTGTTTAACCGGTGCCGACCGATCGGAACGCATGCTGGAAATTGCGCAGAAAAAATCACGTAAAGCGGGAATGAAAATACCGTTTGTATGTCAGGATATGCGAAAGCTCCAACTGCATAAACCGGTGTCTGCCATTACCTGCGCCTGCGACGGCGTGAATTATCTGCTGTCAAACGACGAAGCAGAATCGTTTTTTCTTGCGGCGAACCGTAATCTCAAAGACGGGGGACTGCTGCTGTTTGATGTTTCCAGTGCTTACAAACTGGAACAAATCATTGGCGGACAAACCTTTGGGGAAGATGAGCCGGAGTGCACTTATCTTTGGCAAAATTGTTTTGATCCAAAGACACGTTTGCTCGAAATGCGGCTTTCATTTTTTCAACCGGATGGAAAGGGTGCTTATCGTCGGTTTGATGAATGTCATGTGCAACGCGCGCACACGACGGATGAATTGAACGATGCGCTTTTGCGTTC
>QKAN01000018.1 GCA_003246365.1 Clostridia bacterium | reverse complement strand
TTAACACCAAGGTTTCCATGATACCGTGTGCCGATTCCTGCAAGAAGACCACCCAGCAGAGCGCCTATCGCAAGACCCGCGCTCTCAATAATGGCAAATCGCGAGGTAACCCATTGCACGGTTTTACCGTATTCGGGCGCCTGATCGACCACCAGCGCATCCAAACTGCCGGAGGAGAAAGCGCGGCTCAATCCGTTGATTACGATTGCTGCACAAAGCAAGCCGATTGATTGAGACAGAATCAGCATGCTATAGCTGATAACGGATAACGCTGTAGAGAGCAGGAAGGATGTTTTTCTTCCGTAAAGATCCGCAAATACACCGCTTGGAAACTCCGCTAGAATTACCGTAAACGAGTATAAACCGAGCACGAGAGATACCGTTTTAATGTTTGCGCCATGCTGCAAGAGCGCGAGCGTGAGCACGGACGAAAGTATTCCAGTCGAGATGTTTTTAAACAGCAGAATCAATTGAATTGATTTACGCATGTTTTTCCTCCGATACGGGATAGGCAATTAGTGCATACTCCCAGGCTTCAGTGTCTTTGCCGGGGTCCATATGCGCGTCCAAATATGTGTGTACCATCGCATAGAGCTCCATTGCTTCAGCGGGGGTTAAGTGTGCTATTCCTGAAAGCATGTCGCCATACTGCCCGAGACTTTTGCCGACATTCGGGTTGGACAGGCAACATGCTGAAAAACCAGAGAAAACACGGGAGATTTCCGTTTGCATAATCGCGAAACGTTGGTTGCGGTTTTCATCGTCCGCAAGACTTCCGATTTGAATGTTTTTTGATAGTATTCGATAAAAACTTGCCGTGATACCATGGATTTGCTCGGTGTGATCGAGGTCGACAAGCCCGAGCTCGACCAGTTGTTTAATATGATGCTGCACGGAGGAAGCGGAGATGCCAAGCTGAACAGAAAGCTGCTTTGGCGTCATTGGAACTCCTGTAATCTGCATGCAGCGAATCAGGTTTTGCCGCTGCGGATTCATGTAGATATCCAGCTCGTGCTTGCCTGATAATATGATGGTGTCCATAGCGCACTCCTTCCTGACAATACGAATATAATAACGTTACACATGATGAAACGTCAAGCAGGAGTTTTTGTCGAAAAAAAAAGAACCGTCTTTCGACGGTTCTGATTTTGCGCTTGTTACGCTCTGGCCTTCATGGCGATATCGACGAGTTCCTTGAACGCGGTCATATCGGTGATGGCAAGATCCGCAAGGACTTTGCGGTTGATGTTGACACCCGCGAGCTTGAGCCCGTTGATCAGGCGGCTGTAGGTCGTTCCGCAGATGCGCGCGCCCGCGTTGATACGGGCAATCCAGAGACGGCGATATTCGCGCTTCTTCAGCTTGCGTCCGACGTACGCGTACGCCATGGATTTCATCACCTGCTGGGAAGCGGCGCGATACTGTTTGCTCTTTGCGCCATAGTAACCTTTGGCGAGCCGCAGGACTTTGCGGCGTTTCTTTACGGCGTTAACTGCTCTTTTAATTCTGGCCATTGTTCATTTCCTCCTCAGCTGTACGGCAGCAATTTGCGGATTTTCTTTTCTTCGACGTCGGCAATGAAGCCAGTCTGACGAAGACCGCGCAGACGCTTGGTGGACTTCTTGGTCAGAATATGGCGCTTATACGCCTTACTCCGCTTAATCTTGCCGGATTTCGTGATGGAGAAGCGTTTTGCCGCTCCACGATGGGTCTTAATCTTTGGCATGGGTCGGTTCCTCCTGGTTAATTCTTTCCTGCGTATTTTTCGCGTTATTTCTTTTCACTCTTGGGAGCGAGAATCATGAATAAGCTTCTGCCTTCCATTTTTGGCTCGCGCTCTTTAATTGCGCTGTCACCGAGCATTTCGTAGAAACGGGTCATGACGTCCATGCCGATCTCACCATGTGTGATCTGGCGGCCGCGGAAGCGGATGGATACCTTGACTTTGTCTCCGTCTGCAAGAAACTTGACGGTTTGCTTGGCTTTGATTTCCATGTCGCGCACGTCAATCGTTGCGGAGAGACGAATCTCTTTGAGCTCGATGATCTTCTGGTTTTTGCGCTGTTCCTTCTCGCGTTTGCTCATTTCAAAACGGTACTTGCCGTAGTCCATGAGTTTGCAAACGGGCGGAACGCTGTTTGGCGCGATCTTGACGAGGTCAAGCTCTTTTTCATCGGCCATTTTTTGCGCCGCTCGGACATCTACAATTCCAAGCTGATCGCCGTTTTCACCGATTAAGCGGACCTGCGGGTCACGGATCTCTTCATTGATCATCAATTCCGTGATAGCGATGGCAGAACACCTCCATAATACATAAAAATTGTGGGCGTCAGTCAGACTGCGCCCACAATAAAATACAATCAAATGATGAATTGTTACTACCTTGCCTGACATTTGCCGGCAGGTGAGAAGCGGGCGCTTCTGCTTGAACATGACTATTATATGGATTCTTTCAAAGCATGTCAAGCAAAAATCGCCGAATTCTGCGGATATTTTGGCAAAAACGAAAGATTAATCGTCCGCTCCCTGCAACGCTTCCAGCTTGGATTGCGGTTTGCCGGGTTTGCTGTCGCCATACTTGGTGAGCGCAACCGGAATGATCGCAAGACCCACAAAGACCGCGGCATAGGGGAACAGCGTGTCGTAACCGACGTATTGCAGCAGATAACCGGAAACAATTGGCGTTACAACCTGCGCCGCCATGGAACAGGTATAGTAAAAACCGGTATATTTGCCGACGTTGCCGAAGCGCGAAATTTCCCAGACCATCGGGAAGGTGTTAACCGTTACCGCAGCTTGCGCAAAACCGATTGCGGCAAACATAACATACAGCGCAGGCGTGAAGGTGCGCGCGCCGACGGCGCCGAAGATGAAGCAGGCCAGCGCGATAAACAAGCCGATGATAATCGTTTTTTTGCGGCCGATGCGCGAGGCGAGAAAACCGATTGGCAGGTAGGAGATAATTGCAACGCCGGTTGCAACGAGTAAGCAGTTGGAAACGTGGTTTAGGCCGGACGCCCACATCTTGGTTGCGTATTTGCTAAACGCCGTGGTGACTGCATTGTATCCAAGAAACCACAATGTGATCGTTGCAAGAATTAAAATCAAGCTGCGCAGAACTTCCGGCGGCAGCTTTTGTTTACCGTCTACTTCAACAAGCTTGCTCTGGTCTTCTTCTTCGGAGACACCGTAGTTGATGTCTTTCATTTGCTGTACGAGCTTACGTTCCGGCACAAAAAACGTTACGGTCAACGCCGCGAGGACCATTAAGATTGCAACAGCCAGGAAGAGATAGAAATAGTTCGCTCGACCGGAAATGCCGTCGAACACAAGCAATTTGATGACGACGAGCGTGAACGCGCCGCCGACAGCGCCCATGAGATTGATAATGGCGTTGCCTTTGCTGCGAACGGGCTTTGGCGTAACGTCCGGCATCAGCGCGACGGCGGGCGAACGGTATGAACCCATGGCAAGAAGCAGCAGACCCAGAACGACGATAAACACAATGAGAGAAGCTGACGAAGTCCACATGCCGTAGGAGTTGTCGAGAATTGGAATGAACATAACAAGAACAACCGCGGCTAACGTTCCCCCGAGAATGAACGGGATTCGCCGGCCGACTTTATCGCTCAACGCACCAAACAGCGGCAGCAGGAACAGCGCGACGACGTTGTCCAAGCTCATGATAATGCCCGCAGGGCCGTCACCCATGTTGTACGTGTCGCGCATGATCAGCGGGATGATGGTGTCATACATCTGCCAAAACGCGCTGATGGAAAGAAACGCGAATCCGACGAGGAAGGTGCGCTTGTAGTTCAGTTTCATTTGGTTTCTCCGATTTCATAGAAAAATTTCGAATGATTCAGACAGGGAATTCGCCGCGGTTGACCGCGAAGCGATATATACATGGTAGCGCAATTATCTTATAATAACAATAAAAATCGATGTAAAAAATCAACCGGAGGATGAATATCATGTGGATTGCAGTCGCGGTACTTCTTGTGTTGGCGACACTCTGGCTCGCGCTGATTATGCCCGCGCGCAGCACCGCCGCACAAAGGGCGCCGTTTCAAAATCGTACGTTTGCGCACAGAGGTCTCTTTGAAGCGGATCAGAGTATACCGGAAAATTCGCTGCCCGCGTTTGGGGCCGCGGTAAACGCAGGCTATGGCGTGGAACTGGATGTGCAACTCACAAAGGACAAGCAGGTTGTTGTGTTTCATGACGACAATCTCAAGCGCGTCTGCGGTGTGGATGCGCGCGTAGATGCTTACACATATGCGGAGTTGCAGGAGATGCCGCTGCTTTCAACGGAAGAACGCATCCCGCTCTTTACGCAGGTACTTGAGACCATCGACGGAAAAATACCGATGATCGTAGAACTCAAGAGCGGCGGGGACTGGAAAACGCTTTGCCAGCTGACGCTGGATTTGCTGAACGCGTATTCGGGCGATTATTGTGTCGAGAGTTTTCATCCGATGCTTGTGCGTTGGTTTTATCTGCATGCGCCGCGGATTTTGCGCGGGCAGCTCTCCGAGGCGGCGCGCTATTCTAAAAAATACATGCCGTATTACCAGTCGATCATGATGAGTCGACTGCTGACTAACATTCTCGTGCATCCGCAGTTTGTTGCGTATCATATCGGCCCGAAATGCCTCGCCGCGCGTGTCTGTGAGGCGCTTGGCGCAATGCGTGTTGCTTGGACGGCACGTCCGGCGGATGATCATATGCGATTGACGAAGCGTAACGACGCCATCATCTTTGAACACTATCGTCCTGAGCCGCGATTTTAACATAGCAACGGAGAACTTGACAGGTTACTGTCAGGTTCTTTTCTTTATGATGGCGATATCAGGTCTCCACAAAAAAGAACGGAGATACGGAACAGGAGATTAAATTGATGGAACAACCATTTGATTTTGCAAAGATGCAAAAGGAACTCTATCAACCCAAGACAACGCCTGCGATTGTCGATGTACCGGAGATGACGTTTTTCGCCGTGGACGGCATCGGCAACCCGAACGAGGAACAAGGACAATATGCCACCGCGTTGCAGCTTCTGTATGCGCTGAGTTACACGGTTAAAATGAGCAAAATGGGTTCAAAACAACTGCCCGGATATTTTGAATACCGGGTGCCACCGCTGGAAGGATTCTGGCAGATGGCAGACGGTCAACCCGGTGTTGATTACAACGACAAATCGAGGTTTGAATGGACGAGCATCATTCGCCAACCGGATTTTGTGGATGAAGCGGTGTTTGAATGGGCAAGCGTAGAGGTAAAACGCAAAAAAGGGCTGGATGTATCGCGCGCGCGGTTGTATCGCTATCGTGAGGGGCTTTGCGTACAGGTAATGCACATTGGCCCCTATGACGAGGAACCCGCAACCGTAGAGCGAATGGACGCGTTTCTGGAGAAAAATGGTTATCGCAACGACTACGGCGTCCGCAGACATCATGAAATCTATCTGGGCGATCCGCGTAAATCTGCGCCGGAAAAGCTGAAGACGATCATCCGGCATCCGATCGTAAAAATCTGAAGCGAAGAATTTTAGGTTCTTTCAAAAAACCAAAATCAAAAGCACCTACTTTTCAGTAGGTGCTTTTGATTGGGATGGGATGGGAGGTAATATTGGGGGTCTGTCAGTCTTTGTCCTTGCTCTGATGTTAAGATACTACCCGCATGTGGAATAGCAATGGATAGAAAGTGAACTTCCTGTTACACGCGGAAAGCGCAAGAAACAAACAAAAATAATGCTGTAATTTGACGCTCTTTTTTTGCCGTTTTCGGCTGTAAAACGACTATAAACAGCCAAAATTCGGCGATGAATCCAGAGGATTTTCGGAAAAAATTATCACAAGAAAGAAAAATTCAAGTTAAGCGAACAGATTTTTTCTATTGGCAAATGAGAAAAAACGTCTTGCTTTTTCATCCTCCATGTGTATAATAATATGTGCACTCGGGGTTATAGCTCAGCTGGTCAGAGCGCTACGTTGACATCGTAGAGGTCGTTGGTTCGATCCCAACTAATCCCACCACTTTGAAAATTTAGAATCCTGCGGTGTTCGTGACGTTTTCGGTTATAAACCCACAGAGTGACTTCGGGAGCGTTCGTTGAAAAGACAAGGTCAAGCCCGTTACGGATGGGAAGATCGCGGCGATCACGGCGTACCCACCTGCCGAGAGGCGGGTATTATAGCAAAAGCGAACGGCACCTCGGGATACTCTAAACTAACTACATATAGCGGAATTGTGTAATGGTAGCACCTACGACTCTGACTCGTATTGTCTAGGTTCGAATCCTAGTTCCGCTGCCAGCTCAAAGAAAGAAAAACCCGCTAATACTGCGGGTTTTTTGATATTTTTGGAGAAATCACAGGTTTACTCCAACAACATTTCTACATCAGTCAATTCGACCTCTCGTTAAAGTATAAATTCTAAATAACGCTCACGGCTTGCTTTTTGTCCTCATCAATGATATGGGCATATCGTTCCGTAGAGAAACGAGCCACTTTGTGCTTCAGAATACCTTGAACAGCACGATTAAATGAGCTAGAAAGCGACTAAAATAGATGTGCTACAATCTAAAGAAGGTTGTATTGCCGAAAAGTATTATAGTGGAAGTTTATAATATCATCCTATAATATGCAGGGGGAATTGACCGTTTCTAGTAACGCATCCAAAGTCAAAAAGAGGAGACAAAATGAACGTTGAAACGCAGAGACTTGTTTTACGAGAATTGGTAATGGATGACTTAGAAGCGCTACATTTCATCCTCTCTGATCCGGAAACAATGAAGCATTATCCAGAACCTTTTACCCGCGAAAAAACAAAACGTTGGATTGAATGGAATTTGGAGAACTATTCGACTTACGGTTTCGGCCTTTTGGCGGTCATATTGAAAAATGATAATTTGTTTATTGGTGACTGCGGAATAACCATGCAAAAAATCGACGGTGATCTTGTTCCGGAGATCGGCTATCATATCAACAAAGCGTATACAGGCAAGGGATATGCAACCGAAGCGGCTCAGGCATGTAGAGATTATGCGTTTGAGGTTTTGCAACTTCAGAAAGTTTACTCCTACATGAAGTACACAAACATTTCTTCACAAAAGGTAGCCCAGAAAAACGGAATGAGACTTATTGCTGAATTGCCTGACGCAAAGAACAAAATAACGAAAGTATATGCTATAACATCAGACGAATATTTTGCCCTTGAGAATTGATTTATCTTATCGAGCTTTACAGTTGCTCTTCAAAAAATGATCAGAATCTGCTTGCGCTACTTTCCTGACGGTGCCTTTAGAACTTTCTGTCATACATCGCTGAAAGTTCTAATTGATATTTCGTCAAGATCGGTAACGTTGAAACTTTGATTATTCGCGACAAAAAGTTGCTCGGTTAATTTTATGTTCTCACCGCTGCTCTTGTTTTTTATCGTTTGCATGTTTTTTACGATAATTGGTTGTAGTTCGGTGAAAACTGAAAAGATCGGAAATTTCTCAAGCGAATCAACCCAATCAATCACATTCGTGGAAATGGTTCAATCAGCGGTTTCGCCTCGAAACATACGCTCAAAATGTAGGTTTCTCGTCAGCTTCCGCTTCTTCCTGCGTTTCCGGCGACCAAAGTCCGCGCGCCATATACCAGTCGATTGACTCACGTAAAAACTCCACGCTAACGTTGAGCGTAAATGCGATTTCGTATATGTCGTCGGTATTGCGCGCTGCGGTGCGGATTGCATCCGGCGAGAGCAGGCGGTCGTGCGCCCATTTGCGCGCTTTCGCTTCTGCGCGCCAGTCGTCTACGGCGGTATAATGCAGTCTGCGGTCGGAGCCGGTGTAATGGTGGCCGAGTTCTTCCGCAAGCCAGCAGGCACGTTCTGCCTGCGTGCCGTCCTGCCGGATGACGATGTGTTCTCCGGTTTCGGTTTTAATATAGGCTGCGGACAAACCGGGCACGGGAATCTCGCGCTCTTGCACGTCGATACCGCGTTCGCTGGCTTCCGTTGTGAGTTCTTCGATTCGATCCATTCCTGCCGCTCCTTTCTCTGGTGTGTCGCGGTAGTTGCCGGTTATTTAGAAAACTTGTCCGCTAAAAATTCGATATATTCTTCATATCGTTCGCGACCTTCCGGCGTAAGCCGGCTTACGTCGAAGTGCCCGGCGGAGGCGACGATGCGCGAAGTGCGATCTTCGACGCGGTCATCTGCAAGATAGTCCAACGAGACGTTAAAGAAACGCGCAAGAGAAAGCAGCGTGGAACGCTTTGCGTTTTCCGCGCCTTTTTCATATAGGCTGACAATTGTCGTATACGGTACGCCCGATTGTGCGGCAAGCTGAGACTTGTTCAGTCCGCGCTCGTTCATCAACAAATCGAGCTTTTCAGTCAGGATCAAAAAGATCACCTCATGCTGATTATATAGAATTTATTACGACGTGTAAACAGAAATATACGATACAGCGTAGATAACATTGCATTCAACCATCAACTCGTTTCGTTATGCGTTTAAACAAAAGAGTGGAAATTAATTTAGCGCAAAAAAATAAAAAGCCCAAAGGGCTTTTTAAAATGCAAAATACGTTTCGCTCAGAACATCTTTTTCTTTGCCAGATAAACCGCAACGCCGACCGAAACCGCAAGAGAGACAAGCACGATTGCGAGAAATCCAAAGGGACTTCCGGCAAGCGGCATTCCGGCGGGGTTAACGTTCATGCCATAGGCCGCAAAAATGATCGCGGGGACAGAAAGCACGATGGTCATGACAGCCAGGAATTTCATGACGATGTTGAGGTTATTGGAGATGACGGAGGCAAACGCGTCCATCATTCCGCTGAGAATTCCGCTGTAGATATTCGCCATCTCGATTGCCTGCCGGTTCTCAACGATGACGTCTTCGAGTAAGTCTTCATCCTCGGGATACTTCTTCAACCGCTCGGTCTTGAGCAACTTTTCAAGTACGACTTCGTTTGAACGAAGGGATGTTGTAAAGTATACGAGGCTTTTTTCAAGCTCAAGCAACTCTATGAGTTCGCGGTTTTCCGTGGACCCGTGAAGCTTTTGTTCTATTTTATCGCTGAGTTTGTTGATAACCCTCAGGTATTGCAGATACAGCGATGCGTTTCGATAAAGAATTTGAAGCACGAAACGCGTGCGCATATGTGTTCTCAAATCGTTTGCATGCTTTTGCTTTAAGGCGTAAAGTACGGGAGTTTCCTCCAGGCAAACGGTGATGATCGCATCCTGCGCGAGAATGATGCCAAGCGGTTCTGTGGTGTAGATATCCTTGCCTTTGTTTTTTTCCACGGCGGGAATGTCTACCAGAATAAGTGTGTAGTTGTCTTCCAGTTCGATACGGGAGCGTTCTTCTTCGTCCAGCGCGGCTCTCAGGTCGTCGGGTTCGATTGCATACTGCTCTGCAACCTCCGCAAGTTCCTTTTCCGTTGGCTTGACGAGCGAAATCCAGCAGTCCTTTTCAGGCTCGTTAAGTTGACGCATCTCCGCCTCAAAGGTTTTGAAGATCTTCTTCATGGCGGTGTTTCTCCTTTCGCTCTACTGCGCGCGGCAAGAAAGCGAAGCCTCCCGAACGCGCGCTTCGATATTCAGTTTGTTTGTACTTCGTTCGGGAACGGTATCCACCGTCCAATCACACTCCTTTCCTTGAGTTCGGTTTTATTATAAAACGAAAGTGAGCGTTCGGGAAGTATCAAATTTAAAAAGTTTGCGCTGAGAAAAGGACGAAAATGCAAAGAAAACTGGTTTGCGGACGAGGAGAAGTCGATTTTATTGCAAGGAACGCTGAAATTGCCGATAAATCGGTCGAATCAACGAAAAACGGCGCTGTGTGCGAAAAATCGCACACAGCGCCGCAAACAGCAAAAAGGAGATTCGTTTATGCGCGCAATTCTCCGTCATGCGCAAGTAAGGAGACCGAGGTGACGCCCGGCAACGCGCCGCAGGCTTGCACAAGCGCGGCTTCGTTTTGCGCCCGTACTTCCACAATGATATCCATGCCGCCAAGATGCATGGTTCGGGATTTCACACGGTAACGCTTGGAATATTGGGAAACGAGCGGTAAGAGCGCTGCTTCGACTTCTGCTTCTGTCGAATTTACCACAAGCAGCGCGGGTGCTTTCGGTGCGCTGACAAACTCCAGCAAAAGAATTAAGAACGTGACTGCCAACGCAAGAAGAAACGCCGCGAGAAATAGTCCGGTGCCGCAGATGATACCCGAACTGATCGACCAGAAAAGGAAGAGAAGGTCGTATGGATCTTTAACGACGTTACGAAACCGGATGATCGACAGCGCGCCGACCATACCGAGCGAAATGAAGATGTTCGTTTGCATTGCCAGAACGATAGCGCTCGTAATCAGTCCCATAACGGCAACGGTTTTGTTGAAGTTTTTCGAGTAGAATCCGGTCTTATTGCTCAAACGATATACGAAATAGATGTACACACTCAGTAACGCGGAAATTCCGAGTGTTACGATAATCGTACTGGTGTGCAGCTCCCCGTTTGAGCCGGATAGGGCATCTTGCATCTGCTGAAAAAAACTTGTCAGTTTGTCCATAAAAGAAATCTCCTTTTTGATACGGCTGTTTGGTTAAAGCGGCATTCGGCTGTTTACATATTTGGAAAACGGAGATTGCATCAAATCGCCGAGATCCATCGCCTGCACGAGATATTCCGGCAAAACTGCATCATATTTAATTTCGAGAATGTGCATTCCGGCGACCAATGCGGGTGTCATAGGGCAGGCAGGATCGAAAAAAAGATTGACATACACGCTGGAAGAGATATTTCGATCGAAGGTTACGCGGACGTTTCCGGCAGCGCAGAGATATGCTTCTCTGGTGTACTCCACAATCACGCGAGGACGGAGCGTTGATGTTGCCGTTTCCAGCCGGAGCCGACGCAAGGGCTTCGGATCATCCCGCCGGGGCGGCGCATACGCGCCGCTCAGCAGCGCGTCACACTGCGCGCGTGTCAAAAAGCAAAATTCCTTTTGCGATAATCCCGCATGCTTGAACTTTGTTTCAAGCCGGATGAGTGAATCGTCAAGATTGTAGCTTCGAATGCGATATTTCACGCGGTTATCGAGACCTTCCAAATTTTCAAACAGAAAGCGGTCGTCCATATCATCAAAGTAAACCGAACGCACACGGTATCCCTGCTTACCGGATTGATGCTCATCGGCACGCATAAACGGAAGAATACGCGCGCGCAGAAGGGTTAATTCCCGGTCCGAAACGATATATTTTTGTTCATGCCGATAGTCCATATAAAAATCGCCTTTCAAAGCGGTAAAGTCAGCGTTAAGGATTCGCAAGATCCGCAAAGTACGCGTCTAAAAAATTAAGCCGTGTGCTGATAAAATCGTAAATAGGAAGCAAATCTTCATCCGGCGGATGATTCGGCCAAGATGCTGCTTCTCTTGTCAATACGCCGCTGTCAGATAACGCAAGATACAGTGTTTGAAACCGCGCAGAGAGGGATGCCTCCGAAAACAGAGTTTCGCGCAGTTTCGTCCAGCGCGAAGAGATGCGTTGACCGGCGGATATTGGATCTGCCGCAAGATAAGCTGCCACATCGGCGGGCATGTCGATTTCAAACGCATATTGGGGCGTGAATACCGAATGGATATCGGTTTCCAGCGTGTACAAATTGCCGAAACTTAAATCCAGATCGTGCGGAACGACATGAAAGCGCAGCATACCGTCAGTATCACGCTGATAGATCAGATATTCGTTTTTAAAGACATTGTCCGAAGCACCGCTGGCCGAGACAAACAAAAAGTAGTCTATGGAGTTTGACAAATCCACCAATGATTCAATATCTTCAACAGATAACACTTTGGAGTCGGTATAAAATGAATCGAAATATTGATAAAACGGCTGCCAGTCAGTTTCAATGACGTCGGATGCGGGATATTTGATTTCCGCGATGTCGGTTACGGCGGTTTGGTCCTGATCGTATTTTTCCAGAAACGTTTCGGTAGCGTATTGAACGATTTTATACAGCCGCGCATCGGGATCGCTGTCGATGCCAAGCAGTGTTGCGTCGATCTGCTCCGCCAGCGCGTATAAACCGACGTATTGACCGTCTTTAATCAATTCGCAATATGCCGTGTGAGAGCCAACAGGGACGTGCAATGGATTTGTTGTGGCAACGTCGTTCCATAGATCGAGCGAGATTTTTTCGCGCATGCGGGAGGAATCTGAATAGAGCGATAAAAGGTTCCACTCGCTGCATTGTCCAAGGTTTAAAAGCGAAGTCTCGTCGCGCGCGCCGTCATTTCGATACAAGGTCAAGTGATAGGATGGTTTCTCATAACTGCTGCTGGAACTGCCGCGCAAACGGTAGGCTGAGAACCGCTCAATGCAAGCTCCGTCGGGCGAGACAATGCTGAGCGCGGCATATGTTTTATCCGTGAAGAACCGCCGGGGATTTGCTCCGTCTGTTTGCAGCGTTATGACCGGAAGCGTCGTAAACACGACATCCTCATAATAATAACGCCGCCCGTTTGTAATGAGTATCTGAAAGCTGTGATTTTTGGCAACTGCATCTTCAAAATCGGAAAAGGCGTCGTCCGGAACAAACGTGGCTCGGTATCCTGCACTTAAATAAGATAAAGCGTCAATTGCAGCATCCTTGGAAGCGGGCGCAGAAATCAGATATGCGCCGTTTGTATAGGCAGCCTCCAGTTCGTAGTTATACAGCGAACAGAGACCTGCCTGACGCTCAATCTGTTTCTGCGATGAAAGAATCTCTTCAAAAGCATCCGTTGCGAGAATGGTCAGTTGCCGACGCGGGATTGCTTCGTAGTTCAGCGCAATGCAAAGCGAACCGACCAGTAAAGCGGCGACGAGAAGAAACCAAACGATTTTTACAGAGCGAAAACGCACAAACAGCCCCTGACGATAAAGATTGATGTCATTGTAACATGTCATTGCCAGAGAAAGATAGATTGAAACATATCATCGCGTGCTCACTTGCGAATGAGTAAACCGCGCGTTTTGACAAACACCTGCCGTCGTGTTACCATGATGCCGAAATTGAGGGCGCAGAATCGATAGCGCCCGGGGGATTGGCGGGAGTAAAAAACATGAAACAGGAGCGGACATTTCCGCGTGTGTCGATTACGAAAAAAGGCGAATGGCCTGTAAAAGCAGGGCATCCGTGGATTTATGATACAGAAGTGCAGGGAAACACGGACACCGTGGAAAACGGTGCGCTCGTGGATGCTTTTTCGGAAAAGGGATCATACCTTGGAACTGGGTTTTTAAGCAAGAAGAGCAAAATAAGACTGCGTCTGCTTTCCAACAATGCCAACGAGAGATTTGACGAAGCGTTTTTTTCGCGCAGACTTCGATATGCGCTCGATTTCCGCAAAACCGCCATGGGTGACGATTATGGCTGCTGCCGTATGATATTCGGCGAGGCGGACGGTTTGCCGGGCTTGACGATTGATTGTTATCATGATGTGCTCGTCAGTCAGGTGCTTTCCGTCGGAATCGAAAAAATCAAAGACATGCTTTATCGCTTGCTCGTGTCTTTGTTGCGCGACGACGGCATAGAAATCCGTGGCATCTTCGAGCGGAACGAGGTTTCCATTCGTGAACTGGAAGGACTTCCTCTTGAAAAAGGCTGGTATCGTTCTGCGTTTTTACCGGAACCGCCGAGCCCGTTGATTGAAATCACGGAAAATGGTATTCGCTATGATGTGGATGTCGAAAACGGGCAGAAAACTGGTTTCTTTCTTGATCAAAAATACAATCGACTTGCTGCGGCGAAGATCGCGCGCGGCAAACGGGTTCTCGATTGTTTTACGCATACGGGATCTTTTGCGCTCAACGCGGCGAAGGCTGGCGCGGCGCACGTTACCGCGGTGGATGTGTCGCAAGCGGCGGTCGACCTTGCGCGCGCAAACGCGGAGAAAAACGGCTTGACGGACAAAATGGATTTTGTCTGCGCGGATGTGTTCGACTTGCTGCCGCAACTGATGGAACAGCACGCGAATTACGACATGATTATTCTCGACCCTCCGGCGTTCACCAAGAGCCGCAAAACCGTTGCGGGCGCGGAGCGGGGATATAAAACCATTAACTACAACGCCATGAAATTATTGCCGCGCGGAGGATATCTGGCGACGTGCTCCTGCTCGCATTTTATGCCGAGCGAACTATTTGAAAAAATGCTGCTTTCGGCTGCGCGCGACGCGGGCGTTTCGTTAAAGCTCATTGAAGCGCGCAGGCAAGCGCCGGATCATCCGACGCTGATGCACGTTCCGGAAACGGATTACCTGAAATTCTATCTGTTCCAGATTGTTTTGGCGGTGTTTCAACGAAGGCTTTCGAACGGAAGGATTGAAACACATTAAACGAATAGCAAACCGCAAAAAAACATCCGCCAGAAGCGGATGTTTTTGAGTTTCTTACTTTTCTACCCGGAAACGATAGATCGTTTCGGAAGAGAAGACTTCGCCGGCGAGCAGAACGATGCTCGGAAAATCCGGATTGTCCATTGCGTTTGCAAAGTGTTGGGTTTCGAGACAGTAGGCCGGATTCACGCCGTAACGGATGCCGTTTTTGCCGGTCATGTATGAAAAGTCGGGCGGTGTGAAAAGCTGTATGCCCGGTTGATCGGTGTACACATCCATGGCGACGCCGCCAGCGGGGTCATATGCTGTTGCGACGCGTTCAACGCCGCCCTTTGGATGGTTGAGCACGAAATTATGGTCAAAACCGCCGATGACATCGATCATTTGCCCTTTGGCGGCGATATCGCGACCGATTGGTTTTGCTTTTGTGAAGTCGAGCGGCGTGCCGAAAACCGGCGCGATTTCTCCGGTTGGAACAACGTTTTCGTCAATCGGCGTGCAGCGATTCGCTTCGATCTGAAGCGTCTGCTCCAGCACTGAACCTGAACCCTGACCCGCAAGATTGAAATAAGCGTGATTGGTCATGTTCTGAATCGTATCCTGATCGCTGTTGAGCATATATTGAATCGCAAGCGAATTGTCGTCTCCAAGCGAATAGATGACTACGACCGAAAGCGAGCCGGGGAATCCTTCGTCTCCGTCCGGACTGGTGAGTGAGAAGAAAACGGAATTTCCCTCCACTTGTGCATCCCATATTTTTTTATCGAACCCGATTTTTCCGCCATGGAGGCAGGAAGCGCCGTTGTTTGCGGCCAGATGATATTCTATGCCGTTGAGGTTGAAGCGCGCGTTTTTAATGCGGTTTGCTACGCGGCCGACCGTTGCGCCAAGGAACATATGATTGCTCAGGTATCCTTCGATCGTGTCATATCCGAGGACAACGTCCACGAGCTGACTGTTGCGGTTCGGGACAAACATTGTTTGCCAGGTTGCGCCATAGTTCAGAAAACTGGCGGATGCGCCGGAAGCGTTTGTGATGGTATACCGGGTGACTTTTTCGCCGGAGGGCAGTTGACCGAACTCAGAAATGGATACGCTCATGGTATTTCCTCCAATGATCGCTGCATGTTATACCGCATTCGCTGTTAACACGAACGTTTTTTACATTATATTACAATTGCCGGATTCAGAAAAGGCATGAAAGTGAATTCTATTCATCAAAACGAAAGACTTGTGTGTTTGACTGTTCTTATGAGAAAAGATCGGCACAGAAAATTCTATTCGAGGAACATCCTCTTTTAGACGGCAATGGCTTTATGGTACACTATCCGCATGGAACAGGAGATAAACGGCGCGGTTGCGACGAACGGCAGCGTGAAAGAAACGAAAACAGAAGAGCCTAAGAAGACAAAAAACAACATCGATACGAAGCATATCGATGTATTGGATGGCGTACGCGCGATTGCGGTATTTGGTGTGCTTTGGTTCCATTTCTGGCAGCAGAACTGGATTATGCCTTATATCAAACTGCCGTTTTTAACCAAACTTGGTCTGTCCGGCACACTAAGCCTCGATTTTCTACCGCGGGCGGGATTTCTTTTTGTTGACTGGCTTTTGTTTTTGTCCGCGTTTTGTCTGCTTCTTCCGTATGCGCGCGCCGCGCTTGATCGCGCGCCGATGCCGGAAGCGCGGTTGTTTTATCGAAAACGCATCGCGCGAATCGTACCGAGTTATTACTTCAGTGTTCTGATCATCTTCTTTTTTGTTGCGCTCCCATCCGGCGCTTACTGGACGCTATCGGATGCGATGGGCGATTTGATACCGACGTTGACATTTACGCAAACATGGTTTCCGAGCGTACTGGTCGGAACAAAGCTGAATGGCGTTCTCTGGACGGCAGCAATCGAAATGCAGTTCTATCTGCTGTTTCCTTTGCTTGCGCGCGCATTTGCGAAAAAGCCGGTTTGGACATATCTTGGCATGCTTGCCGTTTCGGTGCTTTTCCTGCGCGGTTATGTTTTAAGAAATTCGGACAGCATTCGCTATACCGTCAATCAACTGCCCGCATTCTTTGGTGTGTTTGCAAACGGAATGGCATTTGCCTATCTTTTTACATACTTTGGTAGACGGGTAAAACGGAGCATACCGCTGTCGTTACTTTCGCTCGTCGTCCTTGTGGCTGGATTTTCGTTGCTGTTTTCCATGATGAAGGCTGCGCCTTCCGTTAGCCCTGTGCAAGTGTGGCAAGCGGAAAACCGGTTTACGCTTTCTTTGGTGTTTGCGTTGATCACCGTTTCCGCTGCGCTGACGTTTCGCGCGGTGCGCTGGCTCTTTTCCAACGCGGTTATGCGCTTTCTCTCCATCGTTTCGTATAATGTTTATATCTGGCATCAATGGATTTCTGTTAAATTCAAAGAGTGGAAGATACCGTATTGGACAGGAGATCAACCACCGAATATGACGGGGGACGTGCGCTGGCAATGGACCTATACGGCGTTGATCGTTGCGGCAACATTTGCAGCGGCGATATTCGCCACCTACTGCATAGAACATCCTGTGGCAAAGCGAATTTTGGCAATTCCGAACAAACGGCTGGGGCCGATGATCTCAATTGAACCGGTGCCAGACGAACAGGACACGAACGAGCAGAATGAATTGAAAACAAAGTGAACCGAGGGAAAAGACAACCGATGAAATATACCTTTACGCCAAGAGGCGTATGCTCAAAGAAAATCGAATTCGAACTGATCGACGGGAACATTCATAATTTGGTTTTTACGGCGGGATGCAGCGGAAATTTAAGCGCAATCGCCAAACTGGTAGAAGGAATGGACGCTTCTCGCGTTGTAACGCTTCTTTCCGGCAACGTCTGCGGTGGCAGGGACACCTCTTGCGCAGATCAGCTCTGTCTCGCAATTTGTAAAGCGCAGCAGATAGAACATTAACGCGAACATACTACAAAAGAATGAATAATCATCGTTACTTTTGAATGATATTTGTTAAAACGTGATATAATGCTCATAACAGTAAAAATACAGATAACAATTAGCAAATTTATCGAAAAAGGATGGCGAATATGAAACGCTTGTTAATGACTGTATGTTGC
>QKAN01000223.1 GCA_003246365.1 Clostridia bacterium | reverse complement strand
AAAGCAAACTGTGCAAATCAAAATCTGCTGTTCGTTTCACAATATAAAACAAGCACCTGCGAAAAAACTGCTTAGAGTTTCAGTCACGCGGTGCTTATGATTCGTTGGGGTAATAATGCTTCTGATATTGCAAACTGACAGATTTATTTCAGCCTTCCGCTACCTGAGCCTTGTATGCTCTTTCATACAATCCTTCGTCAATGCTTTTCGGCGGCATAAGAAGCCGAACTTTGCTGAGAAGATTGGCGCGTAAAAAGTCCTGCGGCATCGGTTTGTCCGAGACGATTGCATGCAGGCTGCCAATTTCACAGAATGTGATCAGCGCATTGCGCCCAAGTTCTTTCCCGTCGACAATCAATACCAAATCCCGATTCCATTTTGCAACGTTTTTCTTGATTTCTATTTCGGTATAGTTATAGCTGGTCAGTCCGCGCTCAATCGTTACCCCGTCTGCACTTAAAAACACAAGGTCGATCGACATTTTCGCCAAATCATCCAACGCGCTTTGTCCGGTAAACGTTGACGTATCGCAATTATAAATACCGCCGAGCGCAATCACGTTTAGCGAAGCATATCTGGCCGCTTGTGCAAGAACCGTGAGGCTATGGGATATAACGGTGATGTTGCTTTTTTCCGCCAGATACGGCAAAACATGCAACGTTTCTATTCCCGAATCGAGAAAAACGCTCATGCCGTTGCGCACCAGAGAAGCCGCAAGATATCCGAGTTGACGTTTCTTTGTAGAGGGCTCGCTCTCAGATGCAATCGGCATATCGGTCGCAATTTCTTTGCCCCCGCCGATAACGCCGCCATACACCTTTTGGATGCGATCCAGTCTCGTTAATTCAGTTACATCGCGCCGAACCGTACTCATTGAAACATGAAACACGCTGCACAAATCCTGAAGGGATACTGTGCCTGCTTTATTGATATATGTTTCCATTTCGCCCAGACGATCCGGTTTCAACTTTGACCTCTTACCTTCTTCGTTTATAGACTGCATATCGTAATTCACTTACATAACAAGCGGTTTCGCCATGCCCGACGTTACTTAATTGATCTCTTCTATCCTTACGGGACGATTTTCTGCCAAAGAGCGCATGCAAGCCAATGCGATTCTGATCGTCATGCGTCCGTCTTCGATACCGACCTCCGGTTCCTTATCCTGCTCGATACAATCGATAAACGAGCGTATCTCTGCCTGATACGAACTCATATAGCGTTCAAGAAAGAACCAAAGCGGGCGCTCTGCTGTAACGCCGTCGACCGTTGACAAAACCATTGTACTTGGCAGATCGTTGGCGTTTTGTACGGAGCCTTTACTGCCAAACACCTCCGCACGCTGATCGTAACCATAAACAGCCTGTCGAGAGTTATCGATCAACGCAAGCGCACCGTTTTTCATGCGCGCGGATACCGTTGCGGTGTCAACATCACCCGCTTCCCCGATCGCCGGATCAATCAGCACCGCGCCCTGCGCAAATACCTCAGTCACTTCGCTGCCGGAAAGATATCTAATCATGTCGAGATCGTGGATCATCATATCCAGAAACAATCCGCCGGATGAGGCGATAAAACTCGCGTGCGGGGGTTGCGGGTCGCGCGAGCTCACGCGGACAAACTGAACATCGCCGATTTTTCCGGCTTGAACCGCAGAGCGCAACGCGCGGAAGTTGTGATCAAACCGCCGATTGAATCCAACCTGAAATTTCAACCGTTTTCCGGATTCTTTGAGCGCTTTCTCAACCGTTTCAATCTGAGCGATTTCATGATCCACCGGTTTTTCGCAAAAAACATGTTTGCCGGCTTGAATCGCTTCCACAGAAATCCGCGCGTGCGTATTTGTCGGCGAACAGATCAAAACCGCGTCTATCTCTGGATCGTCCAGAATATCCTGATAATCGCTATAGATATTCTTGATTCCGCTGTTTCTGGCAAATTGTTCCACATCCGGTTCGATCATCGGATCGGAAATTGCGCGGATAACTGCATTTGGTACGCCAGAGAGAATGCTGCGCATATGCACCTGTCCGATGCGCCCTGCGCCAATGATGCCGACCCGAATCATACAGATTCCTCCCAGTTCATATCATTTCAAGCAGAAAATCAATTTATTCTTACGCAAGAAAATTATCGATATCGCGTGCCTGTACCGGATGTTATCGAGTCATACGCCTTTTTGACTTTTACCCAGTTTTTATCGCGGTCCAACGCGATGCCGCGGCCGACGCCGGAAACGATCTGTCCTACACCTTTTTGCCGCATTGCTTCTTCGAGTTCGCGCAAGAGCGCGGGCGCGCTGCCCGGCGCTGTCGAACGACCGTCGAATATAATATGAACATAAACCTCTTCCTGCCCGAGTTTCTTGCAAAGGCCGAGCAGTTCCAGCGGATAATCGATCGACCCATGGGAAGATTTCTTCGTCAGCAGCGCCAACAAATGCACGGCTGCGCCCCGTTCTTTCGCCGCTTGCACCGCTTCCACAAAAACAGGATTTTCACCAAACGAACCGTCGCGCATGGCTGCTTCAAGGCGCACATCGTCCTGCGGAACGACGCGTCCCGCGCCGATGTTAAGATGTCCTGCCTCGGAATTGCCCGCTTTGCCGGACTCCAGCCCGACAGCGTCGCCGGAGGCGCGCAGATATTTCACAGGGTTCTCCACCAGTAAGGCATTCCATACCGGTGTTTGCGCAACATAGATCGGGTTTGATTCGTCTTCTTTCCCAATTCCCCAACCGTCTAAAATGATTAAAAGCACCTTGCCTGTTTTTTCAGGTTGAAACATAGGTTTGCCTTGCATAGCGGTCGGAATCGCAACGCCCAACGCGGTAAGAACCGTCGGTGCGACATCGCAAAGCGCGCCATCGGCTCGATCCGGATCGAACGGCTGATTTGACGATGCCGTACCATCCGGCGATACCATGACAAAAGCCACAAGGTTTTCCGTGTGCGCAACGTCCGGTTTCCCTTCCGGCGTATGCATGCGTTCCAGATTTCCATGATCGGCAGTAATCAGCACGGTGTATCCTGCCTCTTTCGCCGCGGCAACAACCTCGCCCAAATGTTTGTCGACGATTTGCGCCGTCTCCACCTTTGCGTCGTCATTGCTTGTGTGGCCGATCACGTCTCCGTTTGCAAAGTTTGTAACGATCAGATCGTATCCCTTTTGAATGCCCTCGCATACCTTTTCGGCTACCTGCGGCAGGCTGAGCGCAGGAACGGAATCAAACGGAACGCCCTTTGGCGACGGAATGCAAACATCGTCTTCACCGGGAAACGGCGCGCCGTTTCCGCCGTTTAGGAAGAACGTCACATGCGCATATTTTTCGCTCTCCGCGCAATGCAGCTGACGCAGTCCCGCTGCCGAAACCGCTTCGGCAAGCGTGTTCTCCACGCGGCTTGGCGCAAACGCAACAGGTAGGTATGTGTATTTTTCGTTATACATCGTCAGAATGACGAATGTCAGCGGGTCAATCTTTTCTCTCTGGAACCCTGTAAAATCGGGATCCGTGAACGCATCCGTAAGCTCAATTTCCCGCTCGCCGCGGCGGCAGCAGAAAATAACGCTGTCCCCCGCGCGAACGGTGCCGACCGCTTCGCCGGATTCTGTTTCAAGATTGAGCGCTTCCATTGAATAATCAATTTGCCCCGCCGTATACGCATGTTCAACAGCAACTGCAAGCGCTTCGCCACTGATTTCTAAATTTTGTTTCATGTTATACTCTCCTTTGCTCCATCGCACTCGTGTTCATCACCGGCGATTGCGGAAAAACTTCCAGCAGTTGATCAAACTTTGTGATGATTCCATCCGGCTGATTCTCTTTGGTGAGTTTCAGCTTTTTTGCGTCCGGATATTCTACGGCGATTGTCGCACCGAAATTCGCAGCCTTCGCGCCAATGATGTCGCGTTCCAGATTGTCGCCTACAAATACGCTTTCCTCCGGGCGAACGCCCGCTTCTTTGAGCGCGAGAAAATAGATTGCCGGATGCGGCTTTCGCAGCATCGTGACAGAGGATTGTTGCACCGTACAAAAGTAAGGCCGCAAACCGTCGTGATCGAGCCACTCGTCGATCTCCTTTGTGCCGATTAAATCGCTGATCACGCCAACTTTATAACCGCGCGAAACCAGTTCTTTTACTGTTTCTATGCCCTCTTTTACAACAACGCGTTCTCCCTTTGCGCGGCGCAGTTCATATGTAAGCTCAACCGCGTTTTTTTCCAAAAGCGCATGATCGCATTCGGGCGCCAACCATCTGGTCCAGAGCATCTCTTCCGGCGCTTCGCACATAAAGCGCAGCGCCCAGTCGCGATAGTCGTCATATCTTTTTTCAATCAGCGAATGAAACACTTCGGCTTCCAACGATGTACCGGTGAGGTCTGCAATCCGTTTTCTCGCCGCTGTTTTATAAGGAAGATTGTCCTCTACAATTCGAAACGTGCCGCCGAGGTCGATAAATATTGCATTGATTTCTTTCGACATATTCATACCCTCCGGATTCGATTCTGCGCCAAAGTCGGACATTTTGGAAAGAGCTCTTTCAACTCGGCAAAGTCATAGATAATTGCGTCCGGTCTGTTCTCGTCGGTAATCTTCTCTTTTTTCAATTGTTCAGGCGATGTATAAAGAATAAACATACCGAAACCGGCCGTTTTCGTGCCTTCGATATCGCGTTTCAGGTTGTCGCCGATATATACGCAGCGCGCGGGTGCCACACCAAGCCGTTCGCATGCCATCGCGCTCAAGCGCGGGTCGGGTTTTCGAATGCCCTCTACGCAGCTCAACAAAACTACATCAAAATACTGAGTGAGGTTATCATGTTCCAGCCAGTCGGGAATTTCCTTTGACGTAACCAAATTTGAAATGATGCCCAGTTTATATCCGTTCCCGTGCAAATCGGCAATCGACTGCGCGCCGTTCGGGGCAACGACACGTCGTCCGTCTTTGTTGCGGTATTCAATCGTCAATTCAATAGCGTTTTTCAGAATTAGCTCACGAGGATATTCCGGTGTTAGCCAGCGCGTCCAGAGTTCCTGTTCGGTTGCTTCCTGCATTGTCTCAAAACACCACTTGCGGTATCCTTCATAGCGGTAATCGAGAAACTTGCAGAATGCATCCGGGTCTCCCGTTTCGCCGCAAAGCTCGGCAATGCGTTTTCTTGCCTGCGCTTCGAATGCTTCATCCCGTTCGACAAGCCGTAACGTACCGCCGAGATCGTAAAAAATCGCGTCAAACTCTTGATCTATTCTGTTTTCCATATAGTTATCCTCTCAATTAACCTTTCAGCGGCGGAAAAATATCCAGCAGTTCGGCAATTCGCGTAATCGTATAGTCAGCGTTTTGTCTGATCTCCTGCGGTTCTTTCTCCAGCGTATCCGGTTCATCAATGCGAACCATCAGAGAAAATCCCGCTTCGCGCGTTCCTTGTACGTCGCGAATCGGATTATCTCCTATATAAGCGCACTGTTCCGGCGGTTTCCCGATTGCGCGGCAAGCCAGCCGGTAAATTTCCGGATCGGGTTTCCGCAGCCTGACTTTTGAAGAGAGAATAACGGTTTTAAAATAACGCGCAACGCCGTCTTCGATCATCCAATCCGGAATCTCCGTTTCGGTAATCGTGTTGGCGATAATGCCCATGGTATATCCGCGCCGGTCCAGTTCCATCAGCGTTTCTTTCACATCCGGTCGGGCAACTCTGCGCCCGTCATGGTCGCGCCAAAGGCGGGTTAGTCTTCCGGCAACAGAGCAAATGAGATCCACCGGATAGTCCGGCAGAAGATGCTGCGACCAGAGCTCCATTTCGGAAGCGTCCAAATGTCCGTTTTTCGCGGCTTTTCTATATTTTGTCCAGCGCTCGTTGAGCTTGCCGAAAAAGTCTTCATATGACTCGGTCGCGTTTACAAGACGCATCATTTCCTGTTCTGCGGCGTCTGAAAAAGCCTTGTCTTTCACAACGATTCGAAGCGTATTTCCAATATCAAAGAAAATGGTGTCGATCATGTCCGTTGGCCTCCTGATACTCTATTTATGATAATTTGAATTTCGATTTAAAGATGTTTTTTGTTGTAGGTTGATATGATTTGCGGTATCTCGGAAAATTCATCAATGCGATAGTCTGGCTCCAGCCCGGATCCAATCAGTCCAACATCCCTGTGCGCAACAGCAGGGTTTTTTATTTGAATCATGAGCCCTAATTGCGCATTCCTTGCGCCCAGCACATCTCTCGAAAGCGTGTCTCCTACATAAGCCGTGTTTTGTGCGGAAACGTCCATTTGCTTCAGCGCAATTTCGAAGATCGCCGGATCGGGTTTTCGAACGCCGGCTTCACTCGACATCACAATACATTCCATATATCGCTCTAAACCGTATTCTTTTAAAATATGCGGTACAAACGATGTTGAGATGATATTGCTGATAACACCCATGCGGATGCCCATTTCGCGAAGCGTTTCAAAGGTTCCTGCTAACTTCGGTCGTCTTATGTTTTTAACGCGCTCGTAATCATAAAGAAAGCTCAATTCCTCCGCGATCGGTTTCAGACGTTCTTCCCCGATATTGTAATCTTTTAAGTAGAACTCATTCCAAATGCGGCTTTGCGGTAATTCACGTTTGGTCTGCTCGGAATAGTGTTTGTATTCCTCGGCTGTCTCGTGTAGCCGTATACCAATTTCCCTGTCATCGCCTTCTAAAACGATGCCGTAATCCTCCAAACGTAAACGAAGTCTACGCGCAAAGGATGTGCGGAGGGTTTCGTTGTTTGTAACGGTATGAAGCGTTCCTCCTATGTCAAACAGGACGACATCGATCATTACATGTAACCTTTCTACAGAAAACTCAAAAAAGTACTCAAAATCGGTAAAATTCGTAAACGTTTGCGGAACTTCCTTGGTTTGATTCTAAACGATCTGTTTTTTTTTGTCAATACAGCGCTTATGGTAAATATTTTTTAAAACGAAATCGCACACTTTTCGATTTGTACGCAAAAGAATGTACATTGACAAATTGAAATTCGCATAGTAAACTCTCCCTGTAACGGAAACGTTTGCAAAGGGATTTTCTTGAATTTCTGTCAAAAATTTTTAAAACAGCGGTCGTCTTCTCTGCAACATTTTTCAAAAAGTGAGGGTATATCATTGAAAAGCATTACGATAAAGGATATTGCGAAGGTAGCCAACGTATCGTATGCAACTGTTTCCCGCGCGCTCTCCGGCAGCAACGAAATCGGCGAGGAAACACGCGAGCGTGTGTTGAAAATATGCCAGGAAATGGGATATACCGCCAACACTGTCGCTCGATCAATGGTTATGAAGCAGACAAAACTGCTGGGGTTGATCGTTGCGAACATCGATAACCCGTTCATGTCCGAGATGGCATATCATATTGAAATGCGCGCCCGCGAACATGGTTATAACCTGATGCTTTGTAACTCTTCCCATGACCTCGATCTTGAACGAAACGTATTTGAGTTGCTTGTTAGCAGACAGGTGGACGGAATCATTCTCGTACCTTCAAGCTCCGAATCTTACGCAAATCTCAAGCCTCTGATCTCCAAGGTTCCGACCGTGTTCGTATCGGAAAACTTACGTGATCTGCCAGAAAGTTACGTATCGGTAGACAACTATCGCGGCACACATATCGGAACGGAGTATCTTTATTCTCAGGGACATCGAGATATCCTATATTTCGGTCTCCGCAAAGGCAGCGTTACGCATCAGCTCCGTGCGGAAGGATATATGGATGCCTGCCGGGAATTGGGGATTGAACCGCACGTGTTTTCGAGCAATTACTCGCTCAGCAGCGTGCAGGCAGGTTCCCAGATGGCGAAACAGATTTTTGCTGCTTCTCCCTTCCCGTATTCCGCGATATTTGCCGCAACGGACTCCCTGGCGCTCGGCGTTTTTGCCGCGGCGGACGAAGCGGGCATCCGCATACCGGAAGATGTTTCTTTGATGGGCTTTGATAACATCTTATATGCAGATTTACCGCGTATCCGGCTGACCACTATTGAACAGCCCAAAAAGACCATGGCAACCGCCGCGGTCGATATTCTTCTCGAAAAAATCACGGATGAAACATCCGGCTATTCTCACAGGATTTTGACCCCGACCTTGGTCATCCGGTCTTCCTGTCGCAATATTTTGGAGAAAAAATGACAACTATCAACGGCAAACAATACTCTAAATTCGACATGCATGTCCACACCGCGGAAACCAGCAAATGTGGAATCATCAGCGCTCCGGACCTCGTTAAAACGTATCAAGATAACGGTTATGACGGTTTTGTCGTTACCGATCATCTGCATGAAACCTACATTTCCCTTCAGAATTGCCGGGATGACTGGCAGGAATGCGTTACGCGTTTCTTGTTTGGCTTTCAGGAAGCCCAGCGCGCCGGTGATGAAATCGGTTTTCATGTTGCTCTTGGTGTAGAACTGCGGTTTCCGGAAAACGACAGCGACTATCTGCTGTATGGCGTAGACGAGAAATTTCTGCGCGAACATCCTTATCTTTATCGCACGGATCACGCGTCGTTTTTTCAACAGTTTGGCGAGCAGATTTTGATCATGCATGCGCATCCCTACCGTGACTGTGACGTCGTGTTTTATGACAGCGTGCACGGACTGGAAGTTGTAAACTGCAACCCGCGTCAAAAAAACCGAAATGAACTTGCGCTGCAACTTGCAAAAGAGCATCCGGATCTATACCGCATTTGCGGATCGGATGCGCATCGGCCGGGTGACGAAGCCCGTGCGGCGGTATTTTTCGAAGGCGAAATCCACGACTCTTTTGACATTCGCCGCGGCATTCAGAGCAACAGCATCCTCCTCTGGTGCCCGGATAATGACTCTATCATTCAGGAAAGTGAAGCAATCAAATGCGTTACGACACTCTGATTATCGGGCAGGTCTGTCTCGATAGAAACACGGATTTTGACGGAACGATAGAAGAAACCTACGGAGGAGCCGCGTTGTTTTCCGGTTATGCTTTCGCCGCAATGGGAAATCGCTCCGCAGTTCTCGTGAAACGCAACCCTGACTCTATCGATCTCAGTGCGGCATATCAACGCTGCAAATCCATCACTATTCTGCCTTTGGATTCTTCGGAAAGCACTCGCATGGAAAATGTGTATTTTACCGCCGATCGCGAGCGGCGCGACAGCCGCTGTTCCAGCGTAATCGACGCTTATCGTCCCGAAGAATTAGCCGGCTTGGATGCATCCATCTGCCACATTGCGGGGTTGGTGCGCGGCGATATCGGAACAGACGTAATCAAAGCAGCTTCAAAAATTGGCGATCTGGCGGTTGATGTGCAGTGTTTACTTCGTTGCGTGGAGCCGGACGGGCATATGACATTGCAGGATTGGCCGGAAAAGCGCGAACTTCTCCCCCTCGTTTCCTTTCTGAAAACCGATGCGGCAGAAGCGGAGGTCATGACGGGAACCGAAGACCGGATTGAGGCAGCGCGCATACTGCATGACTGGGGCGCCAAGGAAGTCATGATAACGCACAACACCGAAGTATTAATTTTCGATGGAAAGCAGATTTATACGGCGCCGCTCAAGGCCCGCAGTCTCGCCGGCCGCACCGGGCGCGGAGACACAACGTTTGCCTGCTATCTGGGAGAACGCCTTCATAGCGACATACCCGATGCGTTGACCCGCGCAGCCGCGCTCGTTTCCCTGAAAATGGAGACGCCCGGCCCTTATCTTGGAACGCGTGAAGATATGCTGTCTTACCTAAGCACGTATTACTCATAACCCTAAAAGTTAAAGACTCAATTATCCCACCTTTCAGCCGGACGAATCCGGTGAGCAGCTGCCGAGAAGAATTGACAGCTTTTTATTATCAGTCTTTCGCAAACGTTTACAGTAATTTTTGGTGTAAATACCACAATAGATTCAGAAAATTCGGATTCTAATCCGACACAACAATAAGAATGGAAGTGAAAAATGTGATCAAAGGCGTCATGTTTGACATGGGCGGAACACTGGAGGATCTGTACTTCGACGATGATAATATTCGGCGAACAGCACACGAACTTTACAGCCTACTCCAGAAACATGAGATCGAGGTGCCATATGACGAAACGGAATTATGGAATCTTGTATATCCTGAAATCCTAAGGTATAAAACCGAGGCGGAAGGCACGCTCATGGAACTAAAACCGGAGCAGATCTGGGCCGATTACGGTTTTTGCAAGATTCCGGTAGACCGTCAGAAGCTGATTGCTGCGAGCGAGGAAATTGCGCACATGTGGGAGGTTACTTATTACAACCGCTCGCTTCGCAAAAACGCTGCAGAAATGCTCAAGGGTCTCAAAGAACTCGGTCTCTATGTTGCGGCGGTAAGCAATACCGCAAGCCTGTTTCAGGTGTTTGATACGCTGGAAGAGTATGGTGTGCGGCAATATTTTGATGATATTACGCTTTCGAGCATTGTTGGATACCGTAAACCGCATCCCTACATCTTCCAAATCGCGCTCAATCAAGCAAGGCTTCGTGCGGAAGAATGCGCTTTCGTCGGCGATACGCTGTCTCGAGATGTCGTAGGCCCGCGCAAGATGGGATATGGACGAGTGTTCAAAATCAACTCGATGCTGACGCCATTCAAGGATCTTGGCGATTACAACGGTTTCGCGCCGGATTACGAGGTATCGGATATCTACGATGTTTATCGTCTCTTAAAGGATGAGTTGGAACGATCCTGATGTGTTTCAGGGTCTCCCGAACAATCGCCTGCAGCGTGATTTATCCCGAAAAGTATCGTTGTTTCGCATGTGAGATAGGAAGAAACATGAGGCTCGTCCGTCCATACTGCCCAAAATCCAACTTGACATCCAAAATGGCAGTTGCTATAATGTTTACGTAAACGTTTGCGAAACTTTTCTCCTTTTATCGACTATCAAGATAATTTCTATGCGCATCCTCACTTGATTGCGCAGAACATTACGTCTATCGACGCCATATCTCCGTCATATATGTTTGAAACACATTTGCGGATCATTCGAAGATCAATATACTTTTCGTATTTAGCAGGATATAACACGCTGCCACGGCGAACAAAGGACAATTGAATTGGAGTGTTACTATGCCAAACGGAAACCCCCAAAAACCAAAGCATTCGTTTTCTTGGTTACGCCTCAAGAACCAATCGCTCAGCATACTTGGTAATCCATTTAATATAATCGTTCTTTTCAGTCTCATCATGCTCTTCTGTCTGATCATTATTCCGCTGCTAACAATGGTCGGTACAACATTTACCGTAGCAAAAGCTGAACTGCGCAATATTCCCGAGGCAAACATTGGTGATTTCACCTTGTTTTATTGGAAATACCTGCTGGTCAGCCCGCTGACAAACGCCATTCTTTGGGAACCGCTGCTGCATTCTTTGCTCATCGGCGCATTTGTTACGGTCATTTCGGTGCCTCTTGGTGCATTGCTCGCCTGGCTCATGGTTCGCACGGATATCCCCGGCAAAAAGCTATTGGGCATGCTGATCATTATTCCGTATATGATCCCTTCCTGGTGCAAAGCGCTGTCATGGCTTGCGGTTTTTCGCAACAGCACCTCCGGCAGCCTTGGTCTGCTGACCGGTCTGGGGATCGGAGTTCCGGATTGGCTTGCATACGGCCCGTTCGCAATCATCTGCGTCATGACCATGCACTACTATGCGTTCTCTTATATTATGGTCTCCGGCTCGCTGCGTTCCATCAATTCGGAGCTCGAGGAAATGGGCGAAATACAGGGAGCGAATAAGGTTCAAATCCTCAAGAGTATCACGCTTCCGCTGGTTTTGCCTGCGTTTTTATCGGCGGCCATCATGACCATCTCAAAGTCCATTGGTTCCTATGGCGTCGCCGCCAACCTCGGCAACCGCATCAGCTATTACGTGCTTGCAACGCGCATGAAGGAGTTCATCAACGACAGCCCGAAAGGCGTTGGTTACGCGATGAGCATCCTGATGATACTGCTGGCGAGCGGAACGATATTTGCGAATCAAAAGATGGTCGGCGTTCGCAAGTCTTATGCAACCATCGGCGGAAAAGGTACGCGCAGCAACCTGATGCACATTGGTAGAGCAAAATATGTTTTGCTTGCGTTGATTGCGGTCTTTCTCTTTGCGGCGATGGTTATGCCCACATTTGTTCTCGTAATGGAAAGCTTTCAGATTTACACCGGCGGCGGATATGGGCTTAGCAATCTCTCGCTCTATGCCTGGATCGGTACGCTGGATAATGCGCCGCTGGAGTCCTACGGATACAACGGAATCTTCCGAAATACCGAATTTGTACGCGCATTGATCAACACCGTAAAGCTTTCGCTTATTGCTTCTATTATCACCGCGTTCTTCGGTCAATTCTTTGGCTATATCTCTTCGCGCGGACGCGGCAAATGGTACGGCAAAATGACCGAACAGCTTGTGTTCATTCCTTATCTGATGCCTGGCGTTGCGTTCTCGGCAATTTACTTCGCCATGTTCTCCCAACCACGTCTGGGGGGGATCATTCCCTCGTTATATGGCACGTTTGCCTTAATTCTGCTAGCCTCCATCGTTAAACATTTCCCGTTTGCAAGCAGATCTGGTTCGGCAAATATGCTACAGATCAATGTCGAGTTGGAGGAAGCCGCCGATATTGCGGGTGCCAGTTTCTGGCGCAGGATCAGCAGAATCGTCATTCCTTTGGCAAAAAATGGTTTCATCTCCGGATTTATGCTGGTATTCATCAGCATTGCCAAGGAACTCGACCTCATTGCGATTCTAATGACACCTTCAAACTACACGCTATCATTCCTTGCGTTTGAGTACTCCAAGAGTCTCATGCCACAGTGCGCCGATGCAATCGCGATCGTAATCCTTCTGTTCATCCTGGTTTGTTACCGGGTCGCGAATCTGTTTGGCGCCGATATCGGCAAGAGCTGGGGCTAATCTTCCTTCAAAGCAGCATCAGAAAGCAAGAAAGGGTAATCCACAATGAGTAAAATCGAATTACAGCATATTGATAAGTACTATGGAAACAATCACGTCCTTCGCGACATTAATCTGACCATAGAAGACGGCGACTTTATGACGTTGCTCGGCCCGTCAGGCTGCGGCAAAACCACAACGCTGCGCGTTATTTCCGGTCTTGAAAAACCGCAGAACGGCACGATGCTGATCGATGGGAAGGTCATGATAGACGCGAAAGAAGCGTTTTTTGAAGCACCGAGCAAGCGAAACCTGAACCTTGTGTTCCAAAGCTACGCCTTATGGCCGCATATGACCGCATATGAAAACGTTGCATTCGGTCTGAAAATAAAGCGTTTATCCAAGCATGAAATCGATGAGCGCGTCATGGGTGCGCTAAGAAAAATGCGCATCGAAGAGTATAAAGGCCGTTATCCCAATGAACTCTCCGGCGGTCAGCAGCAGCGCGTCGCAATTGCCCGCGCAATTGCAACCAGTCCGAAACTGCTGCTTCTGGACGAGCCGCTTTCCAACCTCGACGCGCGTCTAAGAATCGACATGCGCGCTGAGCTCAAGCGTCTGCACCGCGAAACAGGAACGACCATCATCTATGTTACGCATGATCAGGTCGAGGCGCTCACCATGTCCACAAAGATCGCCTTGTTTAAAGAGGGCGAAATCTCGCAGGTCGGAAGTCCGCTGGAACTATACAACAACCCGATCGATCTCACCGCTGCTGACTTCATCGGCAACCCGCGCATCAACTTTATTGAAGGTACCGCGCTTTATGACGGCACAACCATGCGCGTAAGAAGCGAGCTCGGCGAATTCCTGTTTGCACAGGAGCGTATTAAGCAGGACGAAGAATTCCCGAAAGGCGAAGAATTCGCATGCGTGCTCGGTCTCCGGCCGGAGATGGTGGAAATTGAGACGGAGCTGACCGACACCGCTCATGCCGTTGCGGCAACCGTATATGCCAGCCAGCCGGCCGGCAGCGAAACGTTGGTTACTCTAACCGTCGGCAAGGCGGAATTCCTCGCTATTCAGATCGGATTGAACGAGTATGAAATCAACCAGAAGGTATTTGCCGTGTTGCATCCTTCTCGCATGAATGTTTACAACAAAGCAACCGGACGGCTGATCAAATATGCCAACACGAAACGGATTAAATCTTCCCGCTAAACGGGAAAATATCTCGATTTGCGTTGTTCCCGTCAATTTTTCGTAAGGAGGAGTATTTCATTATGAAAGTGACCAGAGTTCTCGCCTGTCTGCTCGCTTTAGCGCTGCTGTTCTCCATGTCAACCTTGTTCGGTTGCGCAAGCAATACCGCAGATTCCGGTTCGGAAAACGCCACAAGTGACACTACGGCGCAAGAAGAATCCGGGCCGGACTACGACAATATGAGCATGGAAGAGCTCTATGAGCTCGCAATACTGGAAACCGGTAAAATTACGGTTTACTCCACCACAACAACCGCACAGGTTGCCGTGAAAAAGTTCATCAAGAGCTATCCAGAGTTTGAGAATCGCATCGAATACATTGAGTCCGACACAAACACTGTTGCTGACCGAATTGAAACCGAAAGCGACACAGGAAACATCAACGCGGATGTGCTTCAGGTGAAGGACAACAGCGGTGAAATCTTCTACGAGCTTGTGCAATACGACTACCTCGATATTTATTATCCCGCGAGCGTATGCGCGCATGTTGACCCGGAGTTGCTTACCTACGGCATGCCGGTCTACGCGACCTATAGCCCCTGGTATTACAACACGGAGACATATCCAGACGGTTGTCCGATTGAAAGCTGGTGGGACATCGTGCAGGGATATGACACAACAACCCGTTCTTTCACGAATGCATCCGGTCAAAACCAGCAGTTCTGGACGATTTATACGAAAGACATCACATCCGCTTCCTATGCCGCGCTTTGGGCGCAGCTCATCGTGGACGGAGATGCAATCGCGGCTCAGTACGAAACGCAGTATGGCACACCTCTGGAATACACCTACATGGATGAGTTGACTAACAACGCCGGTATCATGGAGTTTCCGGAAAACAACGGTGGTGTAGAACTGTTCTGGCGCTTTACCCAGATGGTGATTACGGAACTCGACGATGGCGATCAGGTGGTTTCCGCGGTCGACGAGTCTCTGAACGGGCCGACACTCGGCTTATGCTCCGGCAGCAAGCTGGACAACGTGAACAACGGCGCAACTATCAACTGGGTCACCGGCCTCCAACCGTATACGGCGTTTAAAGCGTGCGATTACGTATATCCGATTAAAAACTGCGACAACCCGGCAGGCGCAAGGCTGTTTATACTCTATATGCTTGGCGGAGACGATGGTCAAAGCGGTTGCCTGTCTGCATTCAACTCGATTGGCAAATGGTCCATCCGCGACGATTTTGTGTTTGACAAAACGCCCTATACGAGCGAAGAAGTCAATTTGAAAAATCCTGACTTTGCTGATATCTACAGCTATTATCCGGATGTAAAAGCATACTGGATTTATTGGCGGAGTCTTGCTCCGAGCACCTGATCCCATATTTTCATTGGCAGCTTGTGGAAATGTTCTCCTTCCGCAAGCTGCCGCCGTGGAGGTAAATCATGTCAAAGCCCCTTAGTGAAACACTCAGACAAAAAATGGATCAATTCTGGCGTGTGCTGTTCCTTACCGAGGAAGGCCGCCCCAAGAGCGCCATGTTCCTCTATTCCTTTTGTTTGAGCTTGTTGTTTTTTGCAATATACGCGTTTTCCTACGGGTTCTTAATTGACGTGATCGAAAATTCCTTTGCCGGAGAAACCGTTCTGGTTCGGAATATTCTTCAGAGTATTTTGCCCGGACTTGCTGCAACCGTAGTATGTTGCGCCCTGTTCTTCCTGTTTCCGGACAAGCGTTTGGTTCCGGCCGCCTATATTTGGCTGGCGGTGTACGCACTTGCCGCAATCATCACTATGGCGCTGATTACTTCCAAAGACGAGTTCAAAATCTTCTTATATTTCTTCGCAATGCTAGTTCCAACCGGATTGATCAGCGGCGGCGTAATTTCTTTCGCTCTGCTTCGGGCAAAAAATCGCAGAAAAGGAAAAGCAAACGAATCATGCTGATCCTGGATTTTCTCAACGTCGGAGACGGAGACGCCATTCTCATCCGCGAGGATACGGCAAATTTTGTAATGCTCGTTGACACGGGCAGACCGCAGGTTGAATTTACGCCGGGATCGAAACGCCGAAGCGTCCTCAATCATCTCATGCAGGAGAGAATCGACCACATCGACCTGATGGTGCTGACGCATTTGCATTTTGATCATATCGGCGGTGCGCTCTCCGTGTTTCGGCATATTCCGGTCAAGAGACTGCTTTGCACCTATCTTCCGCCGCAAAATGCCGGATGGATCTATGCCCCCGAAACGGAAGAAAAGACCATCATCGGCATGGTGGACGCATTGAATCTCTTTGCAGACATCATTTCCGCCGCACATGCCGCCGGTACACTTATCGAACGCGCAGGGCGAAATCAAGAGTTTCTCTCCCCTGCGCTCGAAATGCAGCTCATACCGGCGGACGATGCGTTGATTGCGCGTCAAAAAGATCAGTTCGACGCCCTCTATCGCGGCGACAAAGCATCTTTTGAATCGCTATTTGCCTGTTCCAAAGAACGGAACATATCCAGTTTGCGCTTGAATCTGACGTATGCGGGCAGACGAGTTTTGTTTACCGGAGATTCCTACGCGGAATACTTGGAACAGGACTCAAAGCAACCTTGTGACATCTTGAAAGTGCCGCATCACGGCGATGAAAAATCCATGACGGAGATACTTCTACGGCAATTGACCCCCGAATACGCCGTAATATCCTGCGAGAACGCAGAATTGGCAAAAAAAGAACGGCCTGCGCCGCAAGTGCTATCGATGTTACTCAACCGGGTGCCGAATGTGTTTTGCACAGAAAACCGTGCGTTCGATACATTTCCCGCTGCGACACATACAAAAATCCGGTTGGAAATTGACTCTCTTGGCGCAATCAAGCATTCAACAGTTTAGACATAACCTGTATTACGCGGGTTAATCCGCATGAGTGATATGCGGAACTTATATAAAAAGCAGGAGGTATCTAATGAAAAAACTGTTAGCAGTCCTGTTGTCTCTGGCGATGATCTTCATCGCGGTGGCCTGCACAGCGACACCCGCTGTTCAAGAATCTGCAGACACCGCTACCGAAGCCTCCGACGCCACTGAAGCCCCTGCCGCAACCGAAGCGCCCGCCGCAACTGAAGCGCCCGCGCCGGAACCGGCAGCGGTTACCTACGTCCCCCTTGGTCTTGATTTCAAGAACAAGACGGGCGTCACCATCACCGGCTTATACTTCTACCCCACCGGATCGGAAGACAAAGGCATGAGCATCTGCTCGTCCGAGTGGCTCGACAAGGACAACGACCCGACCGAGGAATATTATGAGTTCCAGGCGTATATCGTCCGTCCAGCCGCCGATACGTATGAGGTATATGTAGAGTTTGCCGATGGAACAAACGCCACATGGAGCGGAGT
>QKAN01000052.1 GCA_003246365.1 Clostridia bacterium | reverse complement strand
GTTGAATATAGGTGCTAATTTGCAAAAATCATTGGAAACGTTTCCAATTACTGCCTGGTTTTTCGAAGAAATCGCCGTTTTACGGCGTTTTTCTCGCGGAAACGCCCGATTCAGCGTCTTTTCATCCGAAAAAAATTATGTTATACTATGACGCGATGCGAAAAAGAGAGGAATGAACTCGTGAAAATCGATAACATCATGGAGAGCATAGCAATTGCGCTCAAGCAGAATCATCAGGTGTCGATCATGGACGCAACAACAGCTCAGCTGCATGATGCGTTATCCGGCGTGGTGATGGCTGCGATTGCAGATCGCTGGTATGAGAGCCGTCACGCGCACGAACGCGTTCGTGAAGCATATTATTTCAGCGCAGAGTTTCTTGTTGGCAGGGCTGTTTACAACAACCTGTTTGTGCTGGATATTTTAACCGAAGTCAAGCGTGAGTTTGAATCGCGCGGGCTTGATATTGCCATGTTCGAAGAAATCGAAGACGCGGCGCTTGGCAACGGCGGCCTCGGTCGTCTTGCCGCTTGTTTCCTGGACTCGGCAGCTACGATGAATTTGCCGCTGGACGGGTACGGCATCCGCTATAAATACGGTCTGTTTAAACAATCGTTTAACGACGGGTTCCAGATGGAAACCGCAGACGATTGGCAAAGATTTGGCGATCCCTGGAGTCGCAGACGCGAAACACACGAGCATATCATAGAATTTGCGGATATGACCGTTCGCGCGGTTGCGTATGATATGCCGATCATTGGATATGAAACGGACAACATCGGCACGCTGCGCCTCTGGCAGAGCGAAGCGATGTCCGACTTTGACTTTAAACTGTTTAACGATCAGGAATATGCGCTTGCTGTTTTGGAGAAAAACGCGGTAGAAGATATTACCCGGGTTCTATATCCGAATGATTCAACCGAAGCGGGTAAAAAATTGCGACTCAAGCAGCAGTATTTTCTTTCCAGCGCAAGTTTGCAGGATATTTTCCTTCGCTTTAAGAGGGAAAACCGCCCGATCGATACCTTTGCGGAGCATGTCGCAATTCAGCTGAATGATACGCACCCGACCGTGAGCATTCCGGAGTTGATTCGCTTGCTCATGAAGGAAGGCATTGCCTTTAACCGCGCGTTTGACATTGCGGCAAAGACGTTTTCTTATACGAATCACACCGTCATGGCGGAAGCGCTGGAAAAATGGGACGTCAACCTGTTTAAATCGGTACTGCCGGAAGTGTTCGACATCATCTACCAGATCAACGCAAAGCTCTGCGGTGAGCTGATGGCGCGCAAGTTCGATTGCTCCAGAATGTCCATCATTCAGGGCAAGACCATTCATATGGCGAACCTCGCCGTATACTGCTCGCAGTATGTCAATGGCGTTGCGGCTCTTCACACGGAGATTTTGAAAAACGATGTGCTGAAAGAATGGTATGTCGCCTATCCCGGTCGTTTCCAGAACAAGACAAACGGCATTACGCAGCGTCGCTGGCTTGGTTTATGCAATGCGGAACTTTGCGAATATATTGACGCCAGAATCGGAAAAGGATATCTTGCCGATCTGGAACGCATCGGCGACTTGAAAAATCATTTAACGGATGCCGACATCGAAGAATTCAACGAAGTCAAGCGCATCAAAAAGACGCAGTTAAGCCGCCTGATTCAGGAACGCGAAGGCGTTTATCTGCCGCCGGATTTCATATTCGACGTGCAGGTTAAGCGCATGCACGAGTATAAACGCCAGTTGCTGAACGCATTTGGTATTCTCGATACATACTACGGCTTAAAGGACGGACGAATTACCGACTTTACGCCGACCGCTTATATCTTTGGCGCAAAGGCCGCGCCGGGATATATTCGCGCCAAGGCGATCATCAAGTACATTAACGAATTGGCGAAGATGATCAACGATGATCCTGCGATGGCGGACAAAATGCGCGTTGTGTTCGTGCAAAACTATAACTGCTCCTATGCGGAACATATTATTCCCGCGGCGGATGTTTCGGAGCAGATTTCTCCTGCGGGCACCGAAGCCAGCGGCACGGGTAACATGAAGCTCATGCTCAACGGCGCGGTAACGCTCGGCACATTTGACGGCGCAAACGTGGAGATTGTCGAACAGGCCGGATTGGAGAACAACTACATCTTCGGCGCAAGCGTAAAAGAACTCAACGATCTGAAGCCGAACTATAACCCCAAGGCGATTTACGATTACGAACCGCGCGTTCGCCGCGTGGTTGATTCGCTGATAGATGGCTCCCTGAGCGACGATAACAGCGGCGCGTTTGCGGACTTGCATCGCTCACTGCTGTTCGGATCCGACTGGCAGAAGCCGGACACCTATTTCGTGCTGCATGAACTGCTCGCGTTTTGCCAACGCCGCGCAGACGTAAACTGCGAATATCGCGACAGAATCGCGTTCGGTAGAAAGTGTCTGATGAACGTTGCATCCAGCGCGAAGTTCAGTTCCGACCGGACAATACGCGAATATGCCAACGATATCTGGCATATTCAGCCGTTGCCTCCGCTGGATGACAACAAGCTGTTCTAAGAGAAAAACAAAAAAAGCAGGGTGGAAACCCTGCTTTTTGTTTGTTTTAAATTATTCGGCTTTGTCGAGGCGGATCGTGCTTGCATCGTGCCCGAGGTGCGCGCACGCTTCGGTGGAACACCCCCTGATGCAGCCGTCTATAATGGCGGCGCCCATCGCATCTCTTCCGTCGGAAACATCGAGTGTCTCGTCATATCCAATCGAAATGACACCATTTCCGTTCTTATCCGCCCAGTAGAGACCTTCGTCGCCGAGCGTGATAAACACGCGCTCGATACCCTGATCTAAAAACCAGTCGGATGCGCGATAGATGCCGCGCAGGGTGTCGCAGGATTTGCCGGAGAGGAAGCCCGCTTCAAGGCGGCTTGGCTTAATTGCATAGCATTTATTCAGCCGGTCACCGATTCGTCTTGACTTTGCGCAGCTGACCGGATCGTAAAACAGCGGGGCAGTCACGTTGTCGCAAAGATATTGCAGCGCCTGCGGAGACAGATTTCCGTCTATCACGCACATGCGGGATTCATTGATCATAGGGAGCAAGGGAGACAGGTATTTCGGCGTAAGATTGTCCAGCACGGCCATATCGCTGATGCCGACGAGCATATCGCCGTCTTCATCAAATACGCCGATGTATGTGCCCGTGTGCTCGGTGCCCACGTAGGTGTATTTGAGCGATACGTTCGAGTTTTCGCAGCTTTCGCGTACCATTTTCCCGTGAAAACCGGAACCGATAGCGGTCACGAGTTCCACATGGTAGTCGAGCGAAGTGAGCCGTTTTGCGATGTTGTGACCCACGCCGCCTACGCGGATGCGCACGCTGCCGAGGTTGCTGTCCCGTTCGCGGCAGATACTTTCCGGCTTGCCGGTGATGTCGATGGCCGCGCCGCCGACGATGAAGATGTTGTCCATGTCGTCGAGTCTCCTTTATGAAATTTTTCTGAGAGATGGCGATTTTCTGGATTGAATCAACTAAGAAATCTGAGGGAGGGAAATCTGTTTTCCTCCAATAAAGATGCGCTCAATACCCTTAGAGAGGGAAGCGCCGTTTGGATAAGTTGCTGTATCTAAGAATGCATCGGGATTGATCAATAACACGTCTGCGTCCATTTCGTCTAGAATACGACCCTTTGATGTGAACCCGAAAAACTCAGCCGCTTGCCCGCTCATTTTGTAAATCATCTGTTCCGGCGTAAGCAGTTTTTTCTTTCGCACGAGCAGATCATATGCGTGCGCTGTAGAACCGAACGCGCGCGGATGCGGGTTTTCTCCCGGTCGCCCGATCAGCCCGTCTGTGCCGAGAACGCAGCGCGGATGACTGAGAATTTCAACCATGTCGTCTTCGCTCATATGGAAATAGACACCAAGACCAAGCCCGTTATTTCTAATCAGTATATCACAGTAAGCGTCAAACGCATCCATATTTTGTCGCTTTGCATAGTCGGAAATAAACATGCCCTCAGCGCTGTGGTCAATTGGGCAACTGGAAACATATACGCCAGAGAACCCGCCGCTGTTGTAAACGTAGTTATCATAATCGCTTTGCCGCGACATCTCTTCGCGAATGATTTCACGTTCAGTCGGATTCTTCAGCGCCTCGAGCAATCCGGTCATACCCCGGGAAAAGTAGCCGGGAGGGATGGAAACATTTAACGATGTGGCGCCCGCGGTATACGGATAACAATCGATGATCGCGTTTAAACCGCGTTCGATTGCCTTGTCAAATTCGGCAAGCATCGCGCGCGGTTTTCCCCAGTTTTGCCTTCCTGCAGCTTTCAGGTGCGAAACGCAGAGCGGAACATCTGCTTCCATTGCCAGACGAATCGATTCGGAGCGCGCCTCAACCACGCGGTCGCCTTCGTTGCGCGGGTGCGTGGCGTAAATTGCGCCTTCTTCATGTACAACGCGCAGAAGCGCGAGAATTTCCTCATTTTCAGCATAGCAACTGGGGGCGTAAACCAGTCCGGTTGATAGGCCAAGCGCGCCTTCGCGAATGCAGCGACGCAGCATGTTTTGCATGCGCTGCAGTTCCGTTTGATCCGGTTTTCTGTTTTCGTAGCCCATTGCCCAAAGCCGCAGCGTACCATGTCCGACAAACGATTTTGTTGTAATCGGTGAACCAAGTGTTTCCAGCCAGCGATTAAATCCAGCTGCGCTTTCAAGCATATTTAGATCGACAGGAAGATCCGGATAAGGCGCGATGCCCGATACGAATCGCTGAAAAACATCGGGAGAATCGATTTTTGTGGGAAATAGAGAAACACCGCATTGACCGGCTATCTGCGTCGTAATGCCTTGATTGAGCTTGCTTAAGGTTGCATACGGACTGACAAGAGTCAGGTCTCCGTGTGAATGCGCATCGATAAACCCCGGCACCAGCGTCGATCCGTTTGCGTCAATATATTCTTTTGCCGCCGGAAGATCGTTGCCGCGGAAAATGCGAATGCGCGAGTGATCGAAACCGACGCAACCCGTGTAAGCGGGTGCGCCGGTTCCGTCGATAATCCTGCAATTTTGAATGAGTGTTTCCATGTGTTATTCCGGCTGTACGCCGAATCGTTTCTTATTCTTTTACAAACTGGATGGTTCCGATAAGCGGAAGATCTTTCTTTTCTCCGTTGACAACGTTGATGATGCCGATGATGGAGAAGACAAGCCCGGCGACGGAAACGATCCAGCCGAGCAGACTTCCTACGCCGGGAAGTACCAGCGCAATGAGAGACGTTGCAACGCCGCCGATGAGTTCCAACAGGAACAGGTTCAGTCCGCGTACCGCATGATAGCGAACGAATGAAGATTGATCCTTAATGAAATAAGGAATCAACGCGAGAATGCCGATGTAGGAGAGAATTCCCATCACTTTGTCGTTGGAACTATCGCCGGTGCGGACGCTGCCTTCAACCGGCTCGCCGCAGCTGGAGCAGAATTTTTCGTCTGCGCCGAGTTCTTTGCCGCATTTTGCACAATAAGCCATAACCAGTACCTCCAATAAAATAGATATTTAATACGTGCGGATTGCACGGTATTTGAGACTTTACTGAATAATATCGTTTAAGAGTAGCGCGGAACCGCCAAGCGCAATAGCTATGATCACGATGAAGAGATACAACGCTACGAAAATTCCGATGATGAGCAGGTATGCGCGCGCGAGGTTTCTACGGTTTAAATTATATGTTGTGCCGGATGCCCAGACGATTGCAATAATGAAACCGGCAATCGGTAACCCCATTAATAATATAGATCCGACAAAACTCCAACTACCGAGCACCGCGTATGGGGAAGTTTGCGGTGGCTCTATATCTCCGGAACGAACGCTGTCGTAAACTGGGTCAGGCCTTGAAACCGGCTGAACAGGATGCTTAACCGGTGTACCGCAGTTGGAGCAAACGGTATCGAGCGGATATACGGGTTTGCCGCAGCTTTCGCAAAATGCCATGCGTATGCCTCCTGAACTCTGCTGAAGAATTACATCAGCTAATGTATTCAGTATACGGCAAGCGACTGTTGGATGCAACAAAAAAGGGATTCCGACATACTGATATACGCCGGAATCCATAAAGTTTACGATTCTTTTTTGTTTTTGTGATGCGCTCTTTACGCGCGAAGCGGCGCGCCGTTTTCCTTTAATGCGGTAATAATCGCATCCATGCCGCGCTTAATTTCCTCGTCGGTCAACGTGTGGTCTTCCGCGCGCAGAGAGAAGGAGAAAGCAAGGCTCTTCTTGCCGGACGGGATTCCAATTCCCGCATAGGTATCAAAGAGACGAACATCCGAAACGATAACGCCAGCATCCGTGGTTTCGATCACTTGCTTCAATGTTGCGGATTCCACATCGCTGTCTACGACAACGGCAAGATCGCGATCCGCCGCTGGGAAGCGGGGAAGCGGCTCGAAACGCTTGGCGGCGTTGCGGTTTGCTGCAATCGCGCTGAAATCCAGCTCGGCGATATAAACCCGACCGTCGGCTTTCCAACTGTCCGCAACGTCCGGATGCAGTTCGCCGAACACGCCGAGCAGCGCGCCCGATTCGGCGGCGATACTCGCCGCGCGTCCGGGTTGCAGATAGCGCTCGGTAGATTTCTGATACGTCGCGTTTTGAATGCCAATGACGCGGAACAATTCTTCAATCATGCCTTTGAGCAGATAGAAATCCACATCCTCGCCGCCGAGAATGACGCCGATTTTCTTGCGTTCTTCCGGCAGCTCCGCGCCCGTGTCAACATGCGTGTTTCCAACCTCGAAGAAGCGAAGATGACCGCTTTTCCGGTTCGCATTGCGCACGAGTGAATCCAGCATGCCCGGTATCAAGGTGGTACGCATCAGGCTTTGATCTTCGCCAAACGGATTCATGATTCGGACGGCTTTTCTCAGCTCGCTGTCTTCCGGCAGAAGCAGTGTGTCGAAAACCGAAGGACTCGTGAAATTGTAGTTATACATTTCATAGAGCCCAAGCGATACTAGCGTGTCTTTGATCAGATCGTCCAACAGAAACAGTTCATTGATTCGCCCGCGGAACGTATCGCCGCGCATCAACGTCGGTTTGATGTTGTAATAACCGTAAATACGCGCAATTTCTTCCGCGATATCCCAATCCGCTTCAATTTCGCTTTCAATGTCGGCGCGGAAATGCGGAATTGTGATGTGCAGACCGCCAAGACCAGGACGCGCATGAATGCAGATCGTTTCCAGCATGTCCGCCATCTGTTTTGCGGAAAGATCGAGCGCCAGCAGCGCATTGATGTGATCAACGCTGACGGTGATTTCCCGGTCAACCGGTTTTCCTTTGAGTACGTCGATGATTTCGCCGACGACCGTGCCCGCTTTCAACTCTGCAACAAGTTCGATGGCGCGCTCCAGCGCGAGTTCGGCACTGACGGGTTCCACACCCTTGATAAATCTGCTTGCCGCGTCGGTAACGTGCTTCAGTTTGCGTGCCGTCGCGCGGATGTTGCTGCCTTTGAACACGGCGGATTCGAACAAAACGGCTTTCGTGTGATCCGTAATTTCCGAGTTGAGTCCGCCCATGACGCCGGCGATGCCAACGCCGCGTTTCTCGTCCGCAATCAACAGCATATCCGGCGTAACCGGACGCTCGCGCTTGTCCAGCGTGGTAACGATTTCGTTTTCATGCGCCGTACGCACGACGATATGGCTGCCTTCGATGCAGGCAAGGTCAAACGCGTGCATCGGATGACCATATTCAACCAGCACGTAGTTCGTGATATCGACGATGTTATTGATCGGTCTGAGCCCGACGGATTTCAGCTTGCGCTGCATCCAGGCGGGGGAAGGCTCGATGACGATATCCTTTACAACACGCGCGGTATAGCGCGGGCAAAGGTCGTAGTTTTCGATGGTAACGCGCGCATAATCTGCGGCGTTTCCTTCGCCTTTTACTTGCTTGATCTTCGGTTCGCGGAAAGACTGACCAAGCGCAGCAGCTGCCTCGCGGCACATGCCGATGATGCTGATGCAATCGGGGCGATTCGGGGTGAGTTCAAACTCGAAAATATCATCGTCAAACCCAAGCGCAACATCGATCGACTGACCGAGCGGATATTCTTCTTTCAAAATCAGGATGCCGTGCACTTCGCTGCCCGGATAATCCGCATTGCTCAACCCAAGTTCTTCGCCGGAACAGAGCATGCCGTAACTCACTACGCCGCGCATGTTGACGGCGGCCATTTCGCGTCCGCCAAGCTTCGAACCAACAACGGCAACGGGAACCAGAGCGCCGTCGAACACATTATCCGCGCCGGTCACGATTGTGCGCACGTCGGAACCGACGTCTACCTGACAAATATGCAGGTGGTCGGAGTTTTCATGCTTGGCGACCGAGAGGACGCGACCGACGATAACGCCTTCTACGCCGGACATCTCTTTTTCCACACCGGCGCACTCAAAGCCGCGCCACATCATTTTTTCGATGAACTCGGCGTTGGTCACGTTGAAGTCTACATATTCACTAAGCCATTTCTTTGGCAGTTTCATTTTGCGTTCCCTCCCTTAAAACTGGCGCAGGAAGCGCGCGTCGTTTTCGTATTCCAAACGGATGTCGTTGATGCCGTATTTGAGGTTCGCCATTCGGTCTACACCGAGGCCGAACGCAAGACCGGTCCAAACTTTCGGATCGTAGCCGCAGTTGGCGATTTCGTGTGGGTTGGTAACCCCGCAGCCGAGAATTTCAATCCATCCTGTGCCTTTGCAGACGCGGCAACCTTTGCCACCGCAAATGGAGCAGGAAACGTCCAGCTCGGCAGACGGTTCCGTAAACGGAAAGTAGCTGGGGCGAAGGCGCGTTTTCACATCATCACCGAATACCGCGTGGACAAACGAATCCAGAATACCCTTCAAGTCGCCCAGTGTCAGACCCTTGTCGACCACGAACCCCTCGATCTGATGGAACACCGGGGAGTGGCTTGCGTCCACTTCGTCAACGCGGAACACGCGACCCGGCATCAAAAGCCGAAAAGGCGGTGTCAGAGTTGTCAGTGCACGGACTTCGCAAGGGGACGTGTGCGTGCGCAGCACGACGTTGTCGTTGATATAAAACGTATCCTGCATATCACGCGCGGGGTGATCTTTCGGCAGGTTTAATAACGTAAAGTTGTTGTCGTCCAGCTCGATTTCCGGGCCGTCAAACATAGAAAATCCCATGCCGACCAGCGCGTCGCGAATCAACCGATAGGTCTGCGTCATGGGATGCAGACGTCCCTGCGGATACGGGAGGGTACCCGGCGCGGTTACGTCCAGCGTTTCTTCCGCAAATCTGCGTTGTTTGGCAATTTCGCCGAGTTCGGCGCGTTTTTCGGCAACGACGGATTCCAATGCCGTCTTTACCTTGTTGGCAAAGGCGCCTACGCTGGCGCGCTCCTCACTCGCAAGTTTCCCCATTGTTCTTAGAATCGCGGTCAGCGATCCGTTTCTGCCGAGAATATCTACCAGCGCCTGCTCCAGTTCCTCCGGCGAATGGCAGCTTTTCAGCTTTGCTTCGGCTTCCTCTCGCAACTGCGCGAGAGACTCCATCATACCCATGGTTTCGAATTCCTCCTCTTTTACTGTCCGGTACAATTCATGATAAAAAACGCACTCCGTCATAAGGGACGAAGTGCGTCGTGGTACCACCCTCGTTTGCTCGTCCGATACCAAAACCGGATTAAGCCTCGATTCCGCTGTATCGGGCGGGCCCGTCTCCGACTACTGAACGATTGGTTGTTCACCGGTGATGCTCCGGGGCGAACTTTGTGTCCTTTGGTGCGCATACCGCTTTCAGCCGGCGACGGTACTCTCTAAAGCGCATGTTGAGGACTTTTCCCCTTCATAGCTGCTACTTATTCAGATTGAGTTATTCTATCACCGTTACGCTCGTTCCGTCAAGAAGCATCGTTATGGTTCCGTTTAGATCCGTACGGTAAATCGTGATACCTCGCTCTAATAGCATATCCAACACCGACTGGTGCGGATGACCATAATCGTTGTTCGCCCCGCAGCTGATGACAGCGATGGCGGGCGAGACGACGTCCAGAAATTCTTCCAGCGTTCCGTCGCTTGAACCGTGATGTGAAATTTTGATGATATCCGCCTTAAAGTTTTGATTCGGCTGTGCTTTTAAAGCAAGTTTTTCGCTGGTTTGCGTCGCGTCTCCCATCAACAGCACGGCTGTATTGCCGTATTTTACACGTATGATATAACTCGTATCGTTAAAATCGTCGTATATCGTTTCGTATGGAGCAAGAATCTGAACTTCGACCGAATCATCCCACGGGATCATCGTATCTGTTTCGGCATACGGTCGATGTACAACAGCTTGGCTTTCGTTCAGAGCGTCAAGTAACTCGAAATAAACTTCGCTGGTCGCGTCGAAATTAGGATAATAAAAATCGCCGATTGCATATGTATCAACAAGTGAAACCAGCCCGCCAATATGATCTGCGTGCAGATGTGAGGCAACGACCACATCCAACCCAACCACACCAAGGGATGACAAATACGCATCGATAACGGAAAAAGAACCCTCCGGCCCGCCGTCAATCAGCATCGTTTTTCCGCTGGGAGAGCGGAGAAAGATGCTGTCGCCCTGACCGACGTCCAGAAACGAAACAAGAAGTCCGCTTGTTTGATCGGGAATGGCGGCATTGTCGCTTGACTCTGCGGCAGACGAATCGGCAGATGTGTCGGTTGCCGCTGATGTCGTCGCAGTTGTCGCCGTTGTTGCTTGCTGCGTTGTCACCTGCGAATGAATCAACGAAAACAGTATCGTTAATACGGCGAGCGTTAAAACCGACAGGGAAACGATCAGGATTCGATCTTTTCGCTTCTCCTGACGCTCTTCATAGGATTCCTTGTTTTTCCAATTCGATAAATGTTCCATGGAAGAGATTTTATCACAGCTAAGATTTCAAAAACAGCGGTATAATATTGCTCAATCGCAAACATTTATATAGAAACAATCAGAAATAGATTTGTGTTCTAATACTTTCAAAAATTTAAGGCGACAGAAAATGCAAAAATGTGCAATTTCTTCTTGACATTCGGATCATTGAACTATAATATTTAAGTGTACTATAACGGATAGTACACCAAAGCTGAAAAAGGAGGCTTCGCGATGTTCCAAATTGACCGGTTCGGTCGCACGCCCATCTATGAACAAATAATCGACCAGACACAGCGGTTAATCGCTTCCGGCATTCTGAAAGAAGGCGATCAGCTGCCATCTGTGCGCGTTCTCTCGCAGGAATTGTCGGTCAACCCGAATACCTTGCAGAAGGCATACAGTGAACTGGAACGGCGCGGTCTTTGCATCAGCGCGCCCGGAAACGGAAGATTTGTAACCGCGGACGCTTTCAGACTGGTTGGAGAAGAATTCAGAGGGCGTCTGGATGAAATACGGCGAATTGCAAAAGAGCTTCGCGCGGCAGGCGTGCCAGTTGAAGAAGTTCTCGAAGCAGTGAATGTCGTTTACGGAAAGGAAAAAGAAGAATGATAAAAGCGCGAAAATTGACCAAGCGCTTTGGCAATGTAGAAGCGCTTGTGAATCTCAACTGCAACATTCCACAAGGATGCATTTATGGGCTCGTCGGTGCAAACGGCGCCGGAAAGAGCACTTTTTTACGTCTTTGCAACGGGATTTACCAGCCGGATGAAGGACATGTTTCGATCAACGGCGGAGAGGTGTTCGATAACCCTGTGGTCAAAGCACACTGCGTCTTTGTTCCGGACGAACTCTATTTTTTACCGCAGAGCAATCTCAACCGCATGGCGCTGTTATACGAATCAATGTATCCGCGCTTTTCCAACGAACGATATTCAGAACTTTGCGATGCGTTCAAATTGGATCGTACGCGCCTTTTGAATACGTTTTCAAAAGGGATGCGCCGCCAGGCGGCAACGATACTTGCACTGTCTGCGATGACGGACTATGTTTTTTTCGATGAAACGTTCGACGGCCTCGATCCGGTAATGCGAAATCTTGTGAAAAGCATGTTGTATGCGGATGTACTCGAACGCGGCAGCACAGCGGTCATCACCAGTCACAGCTTGCGCGAACTGGAAGATACCTGCGACCAACTTGCGCTGCTGTACAAAGGCGGAATCGTTTTTGAGAGCGATGTGCAAAACCTGAAGACTTCGCTTTTCAAAATACAGGTTGCATTCTCGGAAACGTTCGATAAAACAAAATTTGACAGCTTGGATATCTTATCTTTTTCCAAGCAAGGCAGTGTTGCGAACATGATCGTTCGCGGCGACAGCACGAAGGCGAGGCTTTCAATTGCCGAAATGCATCCGCTTCTGCTTGAAGTTCTACCGCTGACGCTGGAAGAAGTATTTTTATATGAAATGGAGTCGCTCGGTTACAAGTTTGATGAGCCGGGATCGAAAGGGGGCGAGCAAGCATGAAGCCGTATCTGGAATCAGTTCGTAGACTAACGAGAATCGGTTTAGTTCTGTTTGCACTCAGCACGGTTGCAAGTATCGTCGTTGCGATGCAGTATTGCACGCAAACTTATATCGGCAGCCTGCCGAGCATGAGAACGATGTTTCTGCCGTTGGTGGGTTATACCTACATTGGCGGCGTAGCGCTTGCGTTGGATGGATTTTCGTTTCTCAATAAACGATCGGACAGCGATTATTATCATAGCCTGCCAATTTCGCGTAGACGGCTGTTTTGGTCGATCTCGCTTGCGGGACTGACCTGGATCGCCGCAACGGTTCTTGCCAGCGTTTTGTTGACGACTGCAATATTTACAATTACGAAAGTTTCGTTTGTTGCGCTTTATCCGCTTGTTGCTGTGCCATTTTACATTGTTGCAACAATGCTTGTGTTCGCGGCGGCGGCAATTGCGGCAAGCTTGACGGGAACGTTGCTGACCGATTTGGGCATAACCGTTCTCGTGCTGGGGTTGTTCCGGTTTATTCAGTTTGTTTTTGCACGCGGAATCATCGCCGAAGCGCAAATTATCGGTTGGCTGGATTTGCCATGGTATTTCTCGCCTGTGAGCAACATTGCAACCGGACAGTTAGCATTACTGATGCGTCCTATGCTGGATGCAAACATCTATCATTTTATAAACATTGGTTATTCTGCTTTGCTGGCGATTGCAGAACTGTTTATCGCTTGTCTCATCTTTAAAAAACGTCCGTCGGAACTTGCCGAACACGGCGCAAAAAACGAAAAAGCGCAAACGCTTTTTGCCTGCCTTGCGGTTGTTCCCGTGGCTATGCTATTGGCTTCCGGCGCGGTTGTACCAAACCGGACGAATATTCTCTTGCTGTTGGCAATCGCAATTGGAATCTATTTGATTTACCAGATCGTCGTGCTCCGCTCAATGAAAAAGGTGGTTCGTACGCTTCCCTGGCTGATGATTCCGCTTGCGCTTTCCGTCGCCGGATTTTTCGGCACGCGCGGCATGACGCAGGCTCTGCAAACGGAAATTCCAAATCAGGATGACATTGCATACGTTCAGTTCGGCGGGGTTTATCGCGGAACGAGCATGATGACTTATCAGCAATATCTGGTTTCCGAGGTGGAGTTTACGGAAGAGAGCGTAATAGACTATGCGCTTTCATCGCTGCAGGACAATATCAGTTCGATTCAAAGAGTTGGATACGTGTATTATGATTACAATTCCCAAAACACATATTACAGCACTTTAGAACCCGTAACGTTCGTGCTGAAAGACGGACGAAAAATTGGCAGGATTGTAACCTTTGAAAATCAAAACCAGTTAATGTCGCTGCGTGAACAAAACGCAGAATATGCAGCCGCAATTCGCTCTCTGCCGCCTGAAGATTCCATATGTTATTTACAAGGCAGCGGTGTCTACAGCGAAAAGTTTGATGCGAGTCGGGATATTCTACGTGCATTTTATGAGGAAGTGCCGCAAAGCGGCGTTATCATTAGCGATTCTTATCGTCAATATGATCCGACAGCTATGTACGGAATCGACGATCAGCAATCAATGGGTTCCATCGATTTAGCTGGTTATGTTGGTATGTTTCGGTATGTAGATTATTACAACATTCGTCTGGAATTGCCGAAGACTGCATCGGCCTGGATGGCGTGGCAAAATGCGCATAGCACAAATGAGTACTTCGATCTTTTACAAAAGATTGCCGATAAATCAGATTCGTTTACGTCTGATTCAGATTATCTGAATTGCTCAATGGTGTTCTACAATATGCCAATGTCGGATGGAACGAAACAATCCGTTTCATTCTACTATAACCGGTATTTCAACGATGATGATAATTATAGCGTCATGTTCGAACCGCTGGTCAGTGAACTTGTGGATATTTTAAGTCGCAGCGTACCGACGACGGATTCCAGTGCGATGTGTGTGTTCACCACCTGGAGTGGACGCGCGATTGGCGACGATGGTCAATATTATGGCGCAGACATCATGGCGCTAAACGCCGCTTCCGACTCTAACGGCATGGTATCAAATGGTAACGTTTTTTATACCAGCAATGGAGTTGCGTTTTATACGGCAAATAACGGTTCAATCATATCGTATAATCCGAGTTATCGGGCGTTTACGAGTGCGGATCAGGCCCGTGTAATCGAGATTTTGAAGCAATGGCAGGAATTGCAGAAGTCATGGTCCTATACTGGAATGCAGACGGATGATTCGGCAAGTATTCAAAGCAGCGGCGGAATTGCAGCGACGCCAACACCTGAGCCTCCGTCAATTTTTGACGAAATTTCGCCAACGCCGACGCCGTAACAATTTTGGCTGGGTATAACTTAAAATCAAGAACGCCGCTGTGTGATTTTACATGGCGGCGTTTTGCTTCGGATAGAGCGGTATGTTATAATTTAACTTGTCGCGCGTTAAATGAAGCGCGATGTTCGGAGGCATTTATGGAGAATAAAAAACGTTGTGCCTGGGTGAATGAACAAAACGAATTGTACTGTGACTATCATGACAGAGAATGGGGAACGCCGATTCGTGATGATGGGCCGATGTATGAGTTGTTTTTACTCGAATTGTTCCAAGCCGGACTGTCGTGGATTACAATATTAAAAAAACGAGAGGCTTTTCGAGCCGCCTTCGACGGATTTGATGTGGATAAAATTGCCGCGTACGGAGAAGAAAAAGTTGTGTCGCTTCTTCAGGACGCGGGAATTATTCGCAGCCGTAGTAAAATTGCAGCGGCAATTTCAAACGCGAAAATCGTTATTTCGTTGCGTCAGGAGTTCGGTTCTTTTTGCGGATATCTCTGGAGCTTTTCAAACGGGAAAGTTGTTATGAATCCTGAAACAGGATACCGTGCAACAAGTCCGCTCTCCGATCGAATGTCCGCGGACATGAGACGCAGGGGAATGCGCTTTGCCGGCTCCGTCACGATTCATTCGTTTTTACAGGCGGCTGGCATTGTAAACGAACACGACGCGGATTGCTTCCGATATCAGGAAATTATGGAAACCCTGCAGGAAAGCAGCGTAATCTACGAATAAATAAGAAAACTGTAACGAACAGGAGCATTAGATCGTTGGAAGAATTTGTTTGGACCGACGCGCGGATTCGCTGGATGAGCGACGCCGCGAAAAAAGGAAAATTTTACTATTTACTGGCAGAGCGTATCTCGGCATATCTGCCGCCTACGTCGCGCATCTTTTGCGCGGGCGGCGGATTGGGAGACCTCGCCATTTGGATTTCGTATCATGTAGAGCAGGTTACCGCCATTGAGAACGACGCAAAGGCGATCGCTGTTTTGCGCGCGCGCTGTCCGCACAATGTTGTTGTGTTGCTTGGCGATGTTTTATCGTATTCGCCGGATCGGTTGTACGACGCGCTGGTTCTGTACAATGTTGGAGGAGTGGAACAGGTTCTTCCCGTTGTCCGCGAACTATCCAGCGGAAAGACCTTTCTGATTCAATCCAGAGAAACGCCGCAGGAGGAAGCAATCATCGATGAACTGATCGATGCATTGGAAAACGCCGGAGTTCCTATGAAATATGATGCCTTCGAACAGGAACACATTCAGCCATTTCGTTCTTGGGAGGACGCGAAATCTTATTTTTTGTTTACATGGAATCGTGAACTAACGGAAGAAGAATTGCGTTCGATTCTGGAAGAGACAGATGATCGTGAATTACCATTTGTATATCGTGAAAAAAAGAAACTCGGTATGATTTTGTTTGATGCGGCAAATCCGGCGCTCAAAAAACCGATTGCATAATTTTTATTCGGAGGATTTGGAATCCGATGAAAGAACTGCTGGAAGCAATATTAAAAGAATTACAAACAGGCGGCGAAGCTGTACTTGTCACAATTGTGGCGAGGAATGGCAGCGCGCCGCGGGGCGTTGGCACGGCTATGGTTGTGTCCGGTAGCGGCGAACAAACCGGCACCGTTGGCGGCGGTTCAATGGAATTTATCGTAAAGACAGATGCGTTGGAAATACTGACAAAAAAAGAGTGCGCACTTCGAGCGTATGAGATTCATACGGATGAAAAATCAATTCGTTCCGGCAGCGTACAAGTTTTATTTCGTTCATACACAAACGAATCAGATTTATTAAGGATAGAAAGTCTTCTGCATGCGATTGATGATAATCAGGATGCGTTCCTGATCTGCGAATTAACGGATGGATGCGAACTTATTTCAAAACAGGTCAACGCATCTGAACTTTGCAAAATGACAGGAATGGAAATGCCGCCAGATCAAACGATTGCTACAGGCGAACCGCAAAAATGGCTAATCGAACCCCTGAAAAGCGCGCCGCGTGTTGTGTTGTTTGGCGGAGGACATGTTGCGCAGGTTATGGCGCGGCAGCTCGCGCTGTTGGAACTTCGCATCTGGGTCGTTGAGGATCGGCCGGAATTTGCGGATAGCGCTCTCTTTCCCGGGGCGGAGCGCGTGCTATTGAGCGAATATGAGAATGCGGCAGAGTTGGTGCATCTTTCAAAAGACGATCATGTAATCGTGATGTCGCGCGGACACGAAACGGATTATCAGATTCTTCGTTGGGTGTTGCGGTCCGATGCGGATTATATAGGGTGCATCGGCAGTAAGCGGAAGATTACGTTGACGAAAGAACGTCTTTTAGCCGATGGCGTTTCCGAGCAACAACTAGATCGGCTGCATGCGCCGATCGGGTTAAAGATCGGCGCGGAAACACCCGCCGAAATCGCCGTCAGCGTAGCTGCGGAACTCATTCAATATCAAGCGAATAAGCATTAACTTTTCTTACCACTAAAATGTTTGAATAAATCCAAATGCGCCCAGTATGATGCTGGACGCATTTTCTATGTTAAGCGAGCTTGGTGCCCTTGTTTTAGCGATAGCATTCATGGTATATTGTATAAGCGTTGACCGATTTTATGCAAAAATCGAAATTCGAAAATACGCAGCAGAACCAACTGTACCTGGAGACTTTCATGCAATTATATGACCTACATACGCACACAAACATGTCCGATGCGCGGTTCCCGATTGAGGATCTCGTAGAGGTTGAGCATCAACAAGGCCACATTCTAGGTGTTTCCGACCATTTGTTTTGCTGCGG
>QKAN01000059.1 GCA_003246365.1 Clostridia bacterium | reverse complement strand
AGCGCAGTGACCGATTTACCGTCTACGAGAACATAGACGGAAAGCCCGAGCGGTATCCGATGTTTCATATCGTTTCCCCGGGCAGACTCATCCCAAGCGGAATTTCAATCGAAGACCTCTATCTCCCGATCGAGGAGAAATAAGCGAACTGTAATTACAGCACGCATGCTCGGAGTTTATCTGCGGCAACGTGGAGGATGTGCTCCCCCGCCTGTTCTCGCGCGAAGGCGGCGTGGATGCCATCGTGCTCGATCCCCCGCGCAAAGGCTGCGAAGAAGCCGCGCTGGAAGCAATCGCAAAGAGCGCGGCTAAGCGCGTTGTCTACCTTTCTTGCAACCCCGCGACGCTTGCCCGCGACTGCAAGTATCTGGCCGCGCACGGCTTCACCCTCTCCGCCGTCCGTCCCGTGGACATGTTCCCGCAGACGTGTCATGTGGAGAGTGTAGTGTTGATGGAGAGGGACTCATTGCATCTCAAGGTCGCTTAACAATATGGCATCTGAAAAAGGAACCCCCGTCTTCTGCAAAAAACCTGATGCTCTACATGAACGGGTTCTTCTTTCTACCACGAAAAGGGTTCCAGAAATTGTGACTCATACTGCTTGGGATGCAGTATGGAAACATAAATAGACTGCTAGATATACTTTGGGGAAATTTGTTATGCGCAGAAAAGACATTGACTGGCTCAGACTCTTTGGAATTTTCCTTCTTTTCCCGTTCCATGCGGCAAGGATATTCGATTCCAGAGAATTCAACTACATTCATAGCGACGCGGTGAGCTCCGCCGGTATGACGTTTATGAACGTCATCTGGCCGTGGTTCATGCCGCTGCTGTTCTTGGTAGCCGGCATTGCAACCTGGTATGCATTGCAGAAAAGAGACGCAATACATTTTCTAAAGGAGCGCGTCCTGCGCCTACTTATACCTTTGGTTATAGGCATCGTCCTCATTGTCCCGATTCAAGGATATATGGCGCGCCTGCAGCAGGGTACATTAAATGGCGGATATTTCAACTATCTGTTTACCCAGTTTTTCCCCGATTTCTCGGATATATCCGGATATCGCGGTACTTTCACGCCTGCGCACCTGTGGTTCATCCTGTATTTATTTGTGATCTCCTGTGTTCTTTTACCCTTGTTCGTCCACATCATTCATGCCAAGCAGAAGAAAGGAATCGGCGTGATTGGACTGCTTTTTGACAAGAGCTGGTTCCTACTTCTTTTAATCATTCCACTGTCAATCTCCGAGGCGTTGCCGGATATCGGTGGAAAAAATCCTTTCTTCTACGGCTTCTATTACACCATCGGTTTCCTCATCGCCTCGAACGAAGGCTCCACAAAAGCGATTGAACACTCGAGATGGTGGTTCCTGGATGTTCTGGCGTTGTCAAGCTCTCTCTATTTCTACACACGGACGTTCTTAGATGGTTTCAGTGATTTTGCTTGGCAATCCGTACTGCTGGCCCTGCTGCGAAATCTGTATGGATTCTCAGCAATTTTGACGATGCAGGCATTCGCTTCCCGCTATCTCAACCGCGGTGGGAAAGTCCTCGATTATCTGAATCAGGCGGCTTTCCCCGTCTACATTCTGCATCAGTCGGTCATGATGGTGATCGCCTACTACGTCCTCCTCTGGACAAATAGCATCACGCTGCAGTTTGCGCTGATTGTCTTGTTAACGCTGGTCGCTTGTTTTACTCTGTTTGAAGTGTGTCGGCATATTGCGCCTATGCGCATTGTCCTCGGAATCAAGGTAGCAAACAAACGGACGAACGAACCTGTCAAGGGATAGACTCGTCTCAACGCTTCTCGTCGCCGTGTTAAATACAGCTTGAAAGGTGATTGCGTTTCAAACTTTTTCTGAAGTCTTGTAATTCTATTGATGTGCGATTTAAGACCCTCTCTTTTGCATTTATTTGCATTGTTACTCTGTGTCCTTGGCAACTGTTCTCGGCTAGTATGCGTGATACTGTCTATTTGTCAGAATAAACTGGGAGCGTGTCGAGGTGAATGATATGGAGATCATCAGCATACGATTAAATATGTGATCTGCTATCCGGACAAAACCCAAGATTTCTATCTCCCCATCGAGGACAAATAAGCGAACTGTAATAATCCCGCAAATGCGCTTATGGACTTATGTACTACACATTTCAAGTAAGCTGCAACTCAATTGTTGTTTACGGAATATATGCTATTTGGTATTTAGAATGAATATGGAGATTTGACTTTGAAGCATCATGGATCATGCCTTTGCGGCGCAGTTACGTTTGAAGTGGAAGGTGAGTTTGAACACTTCTACCTTTGTCATTGTGAAAGATGCCGAAAGGACACAGGTTCCGCACATGCGGCCAACTTGTTTTCTTCTACCGCCAAATTAACTTGGTTGTCCGGCGAAGACATGGTAAAACGCTTCGATTTCCGTTCCGAAGGGCATATCAAAAGCTTTTGCACCGTTTGCGGATCTGCGCTGCCAAATCTTCAGTTCGATGAAACGCTGCTGGTTGTTCCGGCCGGATGTTTGGACACCGATATAGATCTGCGCCCGCAAGGACATATCTTCTGCTCGCATCGAGCAAACTGGGATCACGAGCTGGAAAGCATTCCAGCGTTTGAAGAGCTTCCAGAAGAATGACATGGCGCACGCTGTAGCGTAATCACTCCAAAAACTTTCAGCTAAATAATCAACCGTGGCGTAGGACATGCGCCGCGGTTTTTCTTTTGCCGGAGATTTGAACCCAACATCCGCAAATCTGAGAAAAAAGCGATGTTCGCAACTTAAAAGCGCAAATATACTATAAACGCAACCAAAAAGTGGTTGATCGGCTGTAATTTGTAGCTATAATGAGTTCAGGAGGGTACTGCCGTGAACTTTGGAGCAAACATGCAGCATCTCAGGATGATGCGCAAAAACATGACGCAGGAAGAGCTCGCGCATCAGCTCGGCGTTTCGAGGCAAACCATCTCAAAGTGGGAGCTCAATCGCGGAAACCCCGAGCTCAGCAAGATTGAGGAGATATGTGCGCTGTTCAATTGCAGTGCTGACGAACTGCTGTTCGGGAATATGCGTATCGCGAACGAAGCCTATAGCGATATTCAGATCGAACCGCTTGAAGCGTTCCAGTTCCTACAATACACCGTGATTTCAACCGAACCCGAAGACGATGCGCTGAACAGAGTGCGTCAAACGGCAAAAGAACTCAATATCGAGCATCCAACGGTAATCGGATGGGATTTTTCGCACCTTTCGCAGGAGCAGACCAACGTGTACCATATGCACGGATATACCGCCGCGTTAATCGTGCCGGAGGGAACCGTCATCGACAGGAAGTCCATCGTAGTTGAAGAAAGAAAAGCGCAGAACTATGTGACGATTACAATCAAGGATCCTATGGACAACCCGTTTCATTTGGTATCAAACGCGTATAAGTCCGTTTTTCAATATATTCATGTGAATCGATATGTCTACGATCATTTTGCGTTTGAACGCAGTTTTCAGAAAGGCGATGTCGCGTATATGAAAATACACGTTGCCATTCAATAAGCAGGGGGGAAACAATGCAGGTTGGAGATCGAATCGACTTTGGCGGCTATCGATGGATCGTTCTTGATGTTCAAGACGATCAATCGCTGATTTTATCGGAAGAAATCATGGAATTACGTGATTATCACAACAAATCCACAGAAGTCACCTGGGAGGATTGCGAATTAAGGCATTATCTGAACAGTGTATTCTATGAACGATTCTCTGCGTACGACAGGGCAAGAATCATCAAAACCCACAACACAAACCCCGGAAACCCTTGGTACGGCGTAGACGGCGGCGCCGATACAGATGATTACATCTTTCTTCTTTCGATGGATGATGTTGTACGATCATATTTCGGCGATAGCAGCAGGTTGCTGGATTTCCCCGCAAACAATCAACGATATTGGTTCCAGCGGAAAGATGTGAACAATATCCAGCGAAGATCGCGTTATTTGAAATCGCCTTGGTGGTGGTGGGTTCGTACCCCCGGAAAACATCAACGCGTCGCCGTATATATCCACGGAGATGGCAATATCGGGATTCAAGGCAACGGTGTTTCGAAACGAAAAACGAATGTGATTCATGACATCGCAAACGACACAAGAGGCGGCGTTCGGCCTGCCCTTTGGATAAAGCAGTAACAAAGGAGACAACACATGAGCAAGTACGAGGAAGGTCTGAAGATTCTAGACGAGAAATTTGGCAACGGCAAAGACAACGTGATTTCGCTGGCAACCATCTCTCTGGAGAAGGGCGCAAACGACAATCCAAAGCCATGCGTTCGCGACGTGGATGCATATTATGATGATAAAGTGTTCTATATCGTGACACACGCCCTGTCCAGCAAGGTGAAGCAGCTCGTGAACAACCCGGACGTAGCGATCTCTGTTCACTTCGAAGATTTCTTTTCTAGCGGCATCGCAAAGAACCTAGGCTGGGTTTTAGACCCGAAAAACGCCAAGATTCGAGACACCATGCGCAAGGTCTTTCAGGAGTGGTATGATTTTGCCAACAACGAGAATGACGAAAACTGCTGTATCGTTGCAGTCTATCTAACGAAAGGTACACTTCGGATTGATCACGGCGCGGAATTCTATCACTTTGATTTTGAGAAAAATATAGCGCAGTAAAACGGCTGTAATTTTCAGCAAGCATGCGGTTTTTGAAGCGTAATTCAAATTTAGTGTGCTAATGTGATAATGTAGCAGTAATTGATATCCGACAGTGATATTGTCTATTTGTCAACATTGAAACAAATCTCAAACCATCATGTTGG
>QKAN01000236.1 GCA_003246365.1 Clostridia bacterium | reverse complement strand
GAAAGTTGAGGAACAAGCCATAATGCTGCGTTTGCAAAAGTTTTTAGCCGAATCCGGCATCGCTTCCCGCCGCGCAAGCGAAGAGCTCATTACCGCGAGAAGGGTGAGCGTCAATGGAGCTGTCGCTACGCTTGGAATGAGCGTAGATCCGGAAACGGACGAGGTTTTGTTGGACGGGAAACCGGTAAAGCAGGCGGAGAAGATCATTACGATCATGCTCTACAAGCCCAAAGGCGTTGTCAGCACAAGCGATGATCCGCAGGGCAGAAAAACCGTTCAGGATTATGTCAAAGACATTCCGGCGCGGCTCTACAATATCGGACGGCTTGACATCAACTCAGAAGGGTTGCTGCTCATGACAAACGACGGTGAGCTAGCGCACCGAATGACGCATCCGAAGTTTTCGGTAGAGAAAACGTACTACGCGATTTGCGACGGAAAGTTACTGCCATCCGAAATCGCTTTGCTTGTTAACGGTGTTTCACTGGAAGACGGAATGACAGCGCCGGCAAAGGTTATGCATGTACGTCCGACGAAAACGGGTGATACATCGTTCCTGATTACGATTCACGAGGGCAAGAACCGGCAGATCCGGCGCATGCTGGAAGCGGTAGGCCACCGTACGCTACGACTCAAGCGGGAAAGGTTTGGACCGCTGTCGATTGGCGACATGAAACCCGGAGAAACGAGACGCCTGACGGACGATGAACTAACAACGCTCAGACGCGCGCTCGGTCTGTAACATCGATATAAAGGCATGGATCGGATGAATGGTTTCGATCAATGAATCAGCTTAGGATAGGATGAGGAAATTCCCATCCTGGATAAATGCAATAATGCGGAGGTTCTAAATTAATGGGTAATACACTATGGATTATTTTGGGTGTGTTCGCGGGCTTAATCGCCTTGATCAATATACTCAAAGCTGTTCGTCGCATGCAGGATCGTCTAGAGCAGGCGGAAGCTGCGGCAAGCGCTGCTGCGCCGGCAATCGCAAACCGCGGCGAACTCGTCGCAGTTGCGGCAAGCTGCATTGCGGAAGTGATGGGCAAAGAGGTTTCCGGTTTACGTATTGTCTCGATCAAGCAGGTCGGATAAGCGGAAATCACCACAAACGAGTCAGTATTAAATTTCACATAGAGAAAAATATCGGAGGTTATTATGCGTAATTTTATTGTTAATGTTAATGGAACGAAATATGAAGTAGCAGTCGAAGAGATCGACGGCAAAGCCGCACCGGCAGTTCAGGCCGCACCCGCCGCAGCACCCGTTGCCGCCGCTCCTGTTGCAGCACCCGTTGCCGCAGCACCTGCAGGCGCAACCAAGGTTACCGCGCCGATGCCTGGCACCATTCTCGGTGTCAACGTCAAAGAGGGCGATGTCGTCAAAGCCGGTCAGGCAATCTTTGTTCTCGAAGCCATGAAGATGGAAAGCGATATTACCGCTCCTGTCGCGGGAACCGTCAGCGGCATCACCGTTGCCAAGGGTTCGTCCGTTGAAGCCGGCAAGCTGCTCTGCTCCATTTCTTAATTGTAATTCGCTTCGGAAAGCGGGATCGAACCTCTAGTGCGTTTAAGCGCGATTAGAGCTTTTCGACATCCCGCCCAAGTGTATCGGTTCCTGCGGTGTATTAATAGATAACATTTGCAATATGCAAGTGATGAATTCGTTTGATACAGTCGCGACCAACAGAGACATTCGGGTTGCCGAATCTTTCTGCGTTCCCTTAAGTGACACCATGGCGACGAGCAAAACGAAAGTATTAGTTTCTGCTTTCGCCGGAAGGAGAAAACCAAATGAGCAAATTACTGATTACCGATACGATTTTCCGTGACGCGCATCAGTCCAAGGCTGCTACGCGTATGCGTACAGAGGAGATGCTTCCTGCTTGCGAAATTCTCGATTCTATCGGTTATTATTCTCTGGAAGTATGGGGCGGAGCAACGTTTGATGCTTGCCTTCGGTTCCTCAACGAAGATCCCTGGGATCGCCTCAGAACGCTGCGCAAAGCGCTGCCGAACACGAAGTTGCAGATGCTCTTCCGCGGACAGAACATCCTCGGTTACAAGCATTATGCGGACGACGTTGTCGAACAGTTCTGCAAAAAGGCGATCGAAAACGGCATCGATATTATCCGTATTTTCGATGCGTTGAACGATCCGCGCAACCTCGAAAGCGCCATTCGTTTCACCAAAAAATACGGCGGCATCTGCGAACCGGCCATCAGCTATACCGTTTCGCCCGTGCACAACGAAGATTATTTTGTCAATCTGGCGAAAGAACTCGTACAGATGGGCGCAGATACGATCTGCATCAAGGACATGGCGAACCTGCTTTTGCCGTACGACGCCTATTCGCTCGTATCGCGTCTAAAGAAGGACGTCAATGTTCCGATTCATCTGCATACCCACAATACCACCGGTACCGGCGACATGGTTTATCTCATGGCGGCGCAGGCCGGCGTAGATATCGTGGACACCGCGCTTTCTCCGCTTGGAAACGGCACGGCACAGCCCGCAACCGAACCGCTTGTGGCAACCCTCAAGGGAACCGACCGCGACACCGGGCTTGACCTGATGAAGCTTTCGGAAGCCGCGAAGATCATGCGTCCTGTTGCGGACCGTATGCTCAAAGACGGCACGATGTCTGTCAAAGCTCTGCAGGTTGACGTTAACACGCTGCTGTATCAGGTTCCGGGCGGCATGCTCTCCAACCTGATTTCCCAACTGAAAGAAGCTGGCAAGTCTGACAAGTACTACGATGTACTCGAAGAAGTACCGCGCGTAAGAAAAGACTTCGGTTATCCGCCGCTCGTTACGCCGACGAGTCAGATCGTTGGTACGCAGGCGGTCATGAACATTATCACCGGAGAACGGTACAAGGTATTCACGAAAGAAAGCAAAGCGCTTCTGCACGGTGAATATGGTCAGCTGCCCGCTCCTGTAAACGAGGAAGTGCGCAAAAAGGCAATCGGTGACGAAGAAGTTATCACCTGCCGTCCTGCAGACTTGCTCAAGCCGGAACTCGACCAGTACCGCGAAGAAATCAAAGACCACATCCGTCAGGAAGAAGACGTACTCAGTTATGCGCTGTTCCCGCAGGTTGCGCTCAAGTTCTTTGAAGCGCGCGAAGCGGCCGAAAAGAAGGCGAACGAACCCGAAGACACCGGCGTGAGAACGCTGTATGTCGAGGATCTGAGCGCATAATATGCGACATTTGCCGAATATCTTATCCGGTATACGGCTAATACTTGTCGGTGTCTTTGTGATGCTCTTTCGGGCAGGCAGATATCTGCCTGCCCTTTCCGTGTTCGTATTCGCCTTCTTTACGGATGTACTGGACGGGCAACTGGCACGCGCACATGGTTGGGTAACCAACGTTGGAAAATTGCTTGACCCGCTTGCAGATAAACTCATGACGCTTGCGGCGTTGATCTGCGTTTACATCGGCAAGTTGAAATCGCTTTACTTAATTCTGTTCTTGCTTATGGCGTTAAAGGAACTGCTGATGATCGTTGGCGGAATCTTTATGGCAAAACGAAATGTCGTTGCTATGGCGGATTGGCCTGGTAAACTTGCAACAGGTCTTTTTGCAACGGGGCTTATGCTAGCCCTTCTATCGTTTTTATCTTTGCAGGTGGAGCCTTGGGATCTCGTAATCCTTTCTGCGGCGACGGCAATGTCCTATTTTGCATTAATCTACTATGCGGCAACACAGCTGCCGCGGGCGTTTGATAAAGAAAAGATTCCCGAAAAAAGCGCGGAATAATAGGAAACGAAGCAGGGAAATTTCATTGTAATTTTTGAAAATGCTTGCAAATAGCAGATTGTGCTGTTATACTTCCAGTGTTGGATGTTTGAACTTTTAGCGGAGAGTGGGCAAAACCCACTCTTTCGTTTTGAAAGGTGCTTTTTTATGTCTGCTGTGCGAAAAGTGCGGCAATGAAAGATTTGGAGGATCGTATTGAACACTGCGCAAAAGGTGGAGCAATTGCTGAAAGCTCCTGTTGAAGAAATGGGATTTGAGCTTTGCGATGTCGAGTTTGCCAAAGAATATGGTGATTGGGTACTTACCCTGTTTATCGACAAACCGGATGGCGTAACGATCGACGACTGTGAACGCGTCAGCCGCGCGGTGGATCCTATGCTGGATGAAGCTGATCCGATTGAACAGGCATATTATCTTTCTGTTTCTTCGCTGGGACTGGATCGTCCGCTCAAGAAAGACGCAGATTATACAAGAAATATCGGAAAACGTATCGAAATTAAACTGTTCGCACCGAAAAACGGAAAAAAAGAATACGTCGGTGAACTGGTTTCATTTGACGACACAAATGTTGTCGTTCAGTTGGACAGCTCAGAGATGACGCTGGAACGCAAGGCGATTGCGCTTGCACGCCCGGAATTGAAATTCTAAACACCAGAGTATTTTAGTTTCTGCAAATCAAAATCATACCAAATGAACGAAAGATTGCGGCAACACGGTAATATTTTTAAGGAGTACGATTGAGATGAACACAGAGTTTGTCGAAGCATTAAACGCGCTGGAAAAGGAACGTGGCATCAGCAAGGATGTGCTGATCCTCGCGATTGAAGCGGCGTTAACCTCGGCCTATAAGAGAAACTATGGAGCGACTGCGAACGTACGTGCGCAGATTGATCCGCGCAACGGCGAGTTTAAGATTTTCGCTTCTAAAACTGTAGCGGAAACCGTTGAAAACCCGTTAAATGAGATTTCGCTCGAGGATGCTAAGCGCGTCAACATGCTTTACGAAGTTGGCGACGTTTTAGAAGAAGAAGTAAAAGCAAAAGAATTTTCGCGTATCGCGGCGCAGACAGCCAAACAGGTTGTCGTTCAGCGCATTCGCGAGGCGGAGCGCGGCGTTATCTATGAAGAATATGTTGAAAAAGAAAACGAAGTGCTCACCGCGATCGTGCAGCGTGTTGAAAAAGGCAACGTATATGTTGAGCTTGGTAAAACCGACGGCATTCTGACGCCGAACGAAATGATTCCCGGCGAAACATACGAAAATAACGACCGTATCAAGGTTTACGTACTGGAAGTGCGCAAAGACAGCAAAGGACCGCAGGTCCTCGTCAGCCGTACGCATCCCGGCCTTGTTAAGCGCCTTTTTGAGTTGGAAGTTCCGGAGATTCAGACCGGCGTCGTACAGATTAAATCTATCGCGCGTGAGGCGGGATTCCGCACCAAAGTTGCCGTGCATTCCATGGATATGCAGGTAGATGCGGTTGGCGCCTGTGTCGGACAGCGCGGAGCGCGCGTGGAACGCATTGTAAACGAACTGCACAATGAAAAAATCGATATCATCGAATGGGATTCCGATTCCGCGGTGTATATTGCCAAGGCGTTGAGCCCGGCGAAAGTGTTAATGGTTTACATTAACGAAGAAGAAAAGGCGGCGAAAGTCATCGTTCCGGATTCGCAGCTGTCTCTGGCGATCGGCAAAGAAGGCCAGAACGCACGGCTTGCGGCAAAATTGACCGGCTGGAAAATCGATATAAAGAGTCAGTCTCAGGCGGAAGAGGCAATGGATGCTTTCTACCATGAAGATGAGACGGGAGAAAGCGAGGCGTAACGCTTGGCTAAAAAAATACCCATGCGGATGTGCGTTTCCTGCAGGGAAATGCAGCCGAAAAAAGAATTGGTTCGTGTGGTCCGCACGCCGGCAGGCAGCGTAATATTAGACACAGTCGGACGCGCCAACGGCAGAGGAGCCTATTTGTGCAGGAAAAGCGCATGTCTGGAAAAAGCGATTAAATCAAAGGCTCTGGAACGCGCGCTGGAAACAAAAATTGAACCCGAAACGTATGAAACGCTGCGCACGCAGTTTGCTTCCTATCATGAACAACAGTAAGCGAAACAGTGCAATCGGGTTTGCGATGAAAGCAGGAAAGCTTTCATCGGGCGATTTTGCAGCGGAGAAAGTGATTCGCGCCGGAAAAGCGGGACTTGCGCTGATTGATCCGACAGCATCGGATAACACGAAGAGCAAATATCGCGCCATGTGCGAAAACAAAGGCATTGATTTGATTGAGGTCGAGGAACTCGGCCGCTGGATCGGAAAACCAGGGCGAATGATAGCCGCGGTGACCGACGAACAATTTACGACTATGATCAAACGCGCGTCTGTCGAATAAACGGCGTGTTGCGAAAAACGCGGGGGTAACAACGGTAATGGCAAAAAACAATTTTCTGGAATCGGCAAACGGAATTCAGAAGAATACGAAAGAGCTTCTGGAGAGGCTTGCGCTGACGCAGAACGCCGTAGGCGAACTGCTTGTTTCGGTGCGCCACTCCGAAAGCGAATTAATCGATAAAGAGGAGCAAGAGCGCAAAGCGCGAGAAGAACGCGAACGCATTGAGCGGCTGCGTGATTTGCTCGACTCTGACCAGAGTCATGCCGCACACGCCGGCGGAAACGATGAAGACGAGATGCCGAAAGAAGAAGTTCCGGCACCGGTTGCTGAGGTCGCACCCGTGGCGGCAGCAGAACCCGTGAAGGAAGCTACACCTGTTGCAGAACCGGTGAAGGCGGAACCAGCAGCACCGCAAACGCAGGCGCAAGAGGCTCCGAAGAAAACCGCTCCGACGAACAGCGGCTATGAACCGCATACGATTTCGCAGGATGATCGCCGTCGCCCGCAACAAACGCAGCAAGGGGATCGCCCGCAATATCAGCAGAATAGACCGCCCAGACAGGACGGCTATACGCCGCGCTCGCAGCAGCAGGGCGGCTATACGCCACGTCCGCAGCAACAGGGCGGCTATACGCCACGCCCGCAGCAACAGGGCGGCTATACGCCGCGCCCGCAGCAACAAGGCGGTTATACGCCACGCCCGCAGCAGGGAACAGGCATGCCGCCGCGCGGACCGCGCCCTGCGACAGGAGCTGCACCGGCAGCGCCGGCAGCCGGCGGCAAGGAACGCGTCAGCAACTATGACCCCAATAAGAGCGCATATACACGTGCGCGCGAAGCAGATAACAAGAAAGCGAAAAACAAGAAAGCGATTGCGCGTGAAACCGCGCCGAGTGCAAAAAATTGGGATGAGGATTCGCCGACTGGCAGCCGCAGACCAAAGCGCGGCGGCAAGCAGATGGTTCGCAGGCCGGAACCCGTCGTGATCGAAAAGGCGGTGATCACAACGGAAACCATAACGGTAAAAGAACTCTCGGAAAAAATCGGCAAGCCGGCATCCGAAATCATTAAGAAACTCTTTTTACTCGGCATGCCGACAACGATCAATCAGGAGATCGATTTTGATACCTGTGAACTCGTAGCATCGGATTTCGGCATCGAGTTGGAACTCAAAGTTGCAAAGACGTTTGAAGAAGTGCTGACAGACAGTGCATCGGAAGAATCCGACGCACCGGAACAGCTGAAAACGCGTCCGCCGGTTGTGACAATTATGGGTCACGTTGACCACGGTAAGACATCGCTTCTGGATGCGATTCGTAATAGTAGCGTAACCGAAGGTGAAGCGGGCGGCATTACCCAGCACATCGGCGCATATACCGTCATGTGTCACGGAAGTCAGATTACGTTTATCGACACACCGGGCCACGAAGCGTTTACTTCGATGCGTGCCCGCGGCGCGCAGGTAACGGATATCGTTATTCTGGTCGTTGCGGCGGACGACGGCATCATGCCGCAAACCATTGAAGCGATCAATCACGCCAAAGCGGCCAATGTACCGATCATCGTTGCCGTCAATAAGATGGATAAACCGGATGCGAATCCCGACCGCGTAAAGCAGCAGCTCACGGAATATGAACTCATTTCCGAAGAGTGGGGCGGCCAGACGATTATCGTACCTGTTTCCGCCAAAAAACAGACCGGACTCGACACTCTGCTCGAAATGATCCTTCTCCAGGCGGATGTTTTGGAACTCAAAGCCAATCCGGATCGCCTTGCAAAAGGTACGATTATCGAGGCGAAACTCGACAAGGGACGCGGACCTCTCGCGACCGTACTCGTTCAAAACGGTACGTTGCGCCGCGGCGATACGATCGTTGCGGGCACAGCGTTCGGCAGAGTGCGCGCAATGATGGATGACCGAGGCAAGCCTGTTAACGAAGCGGGTCCTTCCACCCCTGTTGAGGTGCTCGGATTTAGCGAAGTGCCGGATGCCGGTGATACCCTCAACGTTGCCGAAGTCGATAAACTTTCTCGTCAGGTTGCGGAAGAACGCCGCGATAAGATCAAGGCAGCTCAGCTCAAGAGTAAGAGCAAAGTTTCGCTCGACGAACTCTTCACGCAGATGGCGGCGGACGAACTCAAGGAACTCAACATCATCGTCAAAGCGGATGTGCAGGGCTCTGTTGAGGCAGTCAAGCAAGCGCTTGAAAAACTCAGCAATGAAGAAGTTCGTGTGCGTTGCATTCACGGCGGCGTTGGCGCGATTACCGGAACGGACATCATGTTTGCTTCCGCTTCCAACGCCATCGTTATCGGATTCAATGTGCGTCCCGATACGAGCGCGCGCACCATGGCGGAGAAAGAAAATGTGGATGTGCGGCTCTATCGCGTCATCTACAATGCGATTGACGATGTAAAAGCCGCAATGCAAGGCATGTTCAAACCGGTCTTCAAGGAGACGGAACTTGGACGCGCAACGATCCGCGAAACCTTCAAGGTGTCCGGCGTTGGAACCATTGCAGGCGCATATATCAACGAAGGCAAAATTACGCGTAACGCGCAGATTCGCGTTGTGCGCGACAGCGTTGTAATTCACGAGGGCAAAATTGCCTCACTCAAACGCTTTAAAGATGATGCAAAAGAAGTTCTTACCGGCTTTGAATGCGGTATCGGCATCGAAAACTTCAACGATCTGCTGGAAGGCGATGTAATTGAAGCCTTTGTGATGGAAGAAGTAAAGCGCGCATAATGCGCAAAATGAAAAGTTAGTGGCATGGATCGGCCGCCCGGCGCGCGCCGTGCGGAGGAGGACATATGGGAGCGTTTCGTTCGGATCGAATGAACGAAGAAGTAAAGAAAACGATCAGTGAAATTATTCGCGAAATGAAAGACCCCAGAATTTCGCCGATGACGACACTGACCGAGGTCGACGTAACAAACGACCTGAAATATGCAAAGATCAAGGTTTCCGTTTATGACGAGGACGAGAAAAAGCGCGTTTCAAGCGTTGAAGCGTTGAATCATGCGGCGGGGTTCATCGCCCATGAATTAGGCGCGCGCATGCGCATTCGCGCTGTGCCGAGCATGAAATTTACGCTGGATCATTCGATCGCATACAGCGTTCGGATTTCGGAAATTTTAAACGATCTGCATAAGGACGAAGGGAAGGAGTGACAAGCATGCTGCAGGACGCCGTCCGTTTTATCAGGACGCACGATGATATTCTGCTGATTGCGCATGTCTCTCCGGATGGCGATACGCTCGGCAGCTGCTTTGCGCTCTACGGCGCGTTGCTGGAACTCGGCAAATGCGCGCAAATTGTTTGCGAAGATCCCGTTCCGGCGATCTATCGCTTTCTGCCTTTTTCCGATCAGTTGATATTGCCTGAACAAGCAAAAATCGCAAACGCGGTGATCAGCATCGATTGCGCGGATCTTGCGCGCACGGGGCGCAGCGAACCGCTGTTTCGTGCGGCGAGCGCCACGCTGAACATCGATCATCACGGCACCAACGACCGGTTTGCAGAAGAAAACTATGTGCAGAAAGCAGGGGCGACGGGGGAACTGATTTTCAATGTGATCTCCTGCCTGAAAATCCCGCTAAATAAGAACATTGCTAGTTGCCTCTATGCGGCTATCACGACCGACACGGGTAATTTCTCATATTCCAACACAACGGCTGATACCATGCGTATTGCGGCGGATATTTTGGATACCGGCATCGATTTGCCGTATTTAAACCGCGCTCTGTTTCGCACGGTTCCTTTTAACAAGCTGAAGCTGCACGCACACGCGGTTGAAAAAACACAGCTCTACGAGTATGGTCGAATCGGGGTTTCTTATCTTACGCTAAAAGAAATTCAGTCCTGCGGCGCAACCAACGAGGACACGGAAGGAATCATTGATTCCATTCGTGATGTAGATACCGTTGAAGTTGCGGCGCTTCTGCGCGAAAGTGAAGACGGACAAATCCGCGTCAGCTTGCGCGGGAAGTCCTGCGCGGATGTTAGCAAAATTGCTATCAAATTTGGCGGCGGCGGACATCGGCTTGCAGCAGGTTGCACCTTGCAACCCCCGATTGAACGAGCGGCTGAACAGATTTTAGAATCTGCAGTTGAACTGCTTCGCGGCCCCTGCAACTGATATGGACGGCATTGTTACGGTTTTAAAACCGCCCGGCATGACGTCGAGCAATGTTGTTTACGATGTCAGGAAAATCTTTTCGGAAAAGCGCGCAGGGCATCTTGGCACGCTAGACCCGGCTGCTGCCGGCGTTTTACCGGTATGTTTGGGCCGCGCAACGCGGCTTTTTGACATTCTGGTAGACAAAGACAAGGAATACGTTTTTGAAACGTCGTTTGGTATTCAAACGGATACGCAGGACGCATATGGAGCCATTACCGCGCGTGATCAATGCGTGATCGACAGAAATTCACTCGAACGCGTATTGCCGGAATTTATCGGCGAGCAAATGCAGACCGCATCCATCTATTCCGCGCTTAAAGTGGACGGGAAAAAGATGTATGATCTGGCGCGTGCTGGAAAAGCCGTTGAACCAAAAACGAGGGAGATTTCCGTTTCCGAACTCGAACTGCTGGAGCAGACGGGAGAAAACCGTTTTTTACTACGAGCAGTTTGTTCGAGAGGCACCTATATTCGATCGCTTTGTGAAAGCATTGCAAATCGTCTGGATACCGTAGCTTACGTTCCGTTTTTGCTTCGTTCGCGCAGCGGACCTTTTACACTGATGCAGGCAAAGACGATTGCGGAACTTTGCGATGCTGCCGCGGAAGATGCTCTTTCTTCTGTGGTTACATCCTGCGAAGATGCGATGTTTTTTCTGCCGGAATTACGTTTGGAGAAAGAGCGCGCGGTACCGACGAAGAACGGACTGGACACACATGTGCGCGGTGTATCGGACGGAATCGTCCGCGCCTATGCCGGAAACGAATTTTTAGGGATCGGATCGATACAACAAGAGAAGTTTCGTCTAACGATTCATTTGTATGGCTGAGCCTGCTATCCCTCAATCGCAGCGATTGCTTTGAGGGAGGCATTTTTTTGAGGGATTATGATAATGCATGCACCTGCTGTAGTTGCGCTTGGAATGTTTGACGGCGTTCATCTCGGCCACAGGGCGCTCATCGCCCGATTGGTGGAAGAAGCGAAACGCCTGAATGCCGTTCCTGTCGTGTACACGTTTTCCAATCATCCGCTGGAAGTGCTTGGCGGAAATGTTACGCTGCTTTCCGGCGTGCGCGAGCGGAACCAGCTTTTACTCTCGCTCGGTGCAGAGCATGTAGAAAGCATTCGTTTTACGACTGAGCTTGCAGCGCTTTGCGCAGAGGAATATATCGATCTGATTGCGGAAAAATGGGATGTTCGCGGGTTGGTTGTCGGATATAATTATACCTGCGGCGCGCGCGGGGCGGAAACGCCGGAAACGTTGAAATCAATCGGCTTGTGCCGCGGATTTTCTGTAACCGTAGTTGAACCCGTGATGTACAAAGGAGAACCTGTTTCCAGCACACGCATTCGGGAAACGATTGAACGTGGCGATATGGTGCTTGCGCAGAAGCTGCTCAACAGGAAATATTCATTGAGCGGGAAAGTGATTCAAAACAAACGAATCGGAAGAAGAATCGGATTTCCGACTGCAAATATCGAAATTGATACAAAGCGCGTGATTCCACCGGATGGCGTGTATGCGACCTTTGCGTTCGTAGGCGGGGCGGCCTATCGCGCGGTAACGAACATAGGCACAAACCCGACGGTTCACGGCACAAAACGAACGGTTGAAACGTATCTGATTGATTTTGACGCGGATATTTACGGAGAAGTACTGACAATCGCGTTTCGAAAACGCTTACGAGGCGAGATCGTTTTTGACACGTTGGATGACATGAAAGTACAGATTCAAAGAGACGTTGAGGATACGATTGCGCTAAGGGATTGATTGAGAACAGAGAAACCAATCTCGCGAATATGCTAAATAATATAAGATAAAATTCTGGATGGCGCAGTTTACAAAACAATGGAAACATGGTATCATATAAAAGCAATTTAATTGCCGTTTACCGGGATTCGCGACGCTCCGACGCAATTCTCAGTTCACGGAAATAAGCTAAAGGAGAAAATATTACAATGTCGAAACAAGAAACAATCGAAAAATTCGCGCTCCACGAGGGCGACACCGGTTCACCCGAAGTGCAGATTGCGCTTTTAACAGAGCGGATCAATCATCTGAATGAGCATCTGAAGCTTCACAAGAAAGATCACCATTCGCGCCGCGGTCTTCTTAAGATGGTCGGTCAGCGCAGAGGACTTTTGAACTACCTCAAGGAAAAGGATATCGAGCGTTACAGAGCGATCGCTGCGAGCCTGAATATCCGTATTAAGTAAAGGAAGAGGCGGGGCTGTTCCCGCCTTTCTTTTTATATGCAAATTTGCCGCGCGAGCTGCATGCAACAGTTTTTCTAAAAAAACGGTTCATTGCGCCGAGAATCCGGCAATCTAAATCTGGTAATAATAAAAGAAGATAAAGAAGAAGAAGGAGCAAAACAAATTATGGAAAGAAACTTCCAGATGCAGCTTGGCGGACGTACGCTAGTCGTCGAAACCGGCAAGTACGCCGAACAGGCGGGCGGAAGCTGTCTCGTCCGCATGGGCGACACGGCGGTGCTGGTTTGCGCGACAATCGCGAAGACCGCGCGCGACGGCGTAGATTTTCTGCCGCTGTCGGTAGAATATCAGGAAAAATTATACTCGGTCGGTAAAATTCCCGGCGGATTTATTAAAAGAGAAGGTCGCCCGACGGATCGCGCAATTTTGAGTTCGCGTCTGATCGATCGTCCTCTGCGCCCGTTGTTTCCGAAAGGATTTTATAACGACGTTCAGGTGGTTGCCACCGTTATGTCGGTTGAACAGGATGTTCAACCGGAAATTCTTGCAATGATCGGCTCTTCCGTTGCCCTGGCAATCAGCGAAGCACCGTTTGCAGGACCCACCGGTTCCGTTTCGGTCGGCATGATCGACGGCGAATACATCATTAACCCGGATGTTGAGCAGCGCGCAAAGAGCAGCCTCAGCCTGACCGTTGCCGGAACAAAAGACGCGGTTATGATGGTTGAAGCAGGTTCAAACGAAATCACTGAGAGCGAAATGCTGGAAGCGATTTTGGTTGCGCACGAAGAGATCAAAAAGATCGTTTCGTTCATTGCGGACATCGAAGCGCAAATCGGTAAGGAAAAAATCGAGCCGTTGATTTATCATCCAGACGAAGAACTCGAAGCGAAAGTGCGCGCCTATGCGTTTGACAAGGTTGTGTGGTCGCTGGATACCGTCGAGCGCTCCGAACGCGAAGTTCGCGGCGATCAGGTGAAAGCCGAGACGGTAGAAGCGTTTAAAGAAGAATATCCCGATAGCGCGAAAGATATCGGCGCGATTCTTTACAACATCACAAAAGAAGTTGTTCGCGACAAGATCATCAACAAGAAGATCCGTCCGGACGGACGCGCGCAGGACGAAATCCGCCCCATTTGGAGCGAAGTAGGCATCTTCAACCGTACGCATGGCAGCGGCGTGTTTACCCGCGGTCAGACGCAGGTTATGACCATTGCAACCCTTGGTACGATTTCCGAAGCGCAGACTCTCGACGGACTCACGCTCGAAGAAACCAAGCGTTACATGCACCAGTACAATATGCCGCCGTACAGCACGGGCGAAGCGAAACCGATGCGCAGCGTCGGTCGCCGCGAAATCGGCCATGGCGCGCTTGCAGAGCGTGCTCTGGAACCGGTTCTTCCCAGCGAAACGGAATTCCCGTACTGCATGCGTCTCGTGAGCGAAGTTATCAGCTCCAACGGCTCGACCTCGCAGGCTTCCATCTGCGCGAGCACGCTTGCGCTGCTGGATGCAGGCGTCCCGATTAAAAAATCTGTTGCGGGCGTCGCGATGGGCCTGATTAAAGATGACTCGACCGGCAATATCGCAATCCTGACAGATATCCAGGGCCTTGAAGACTTCCTCGGCGACATGGACTTCAAAGTCGCCGGCACACGCGATGGCATCACCGCCATCCAGATGGATATCAAGATCAAGGGTATCAACAAAGAGATCCTCACGCGTGCGCTCGAACAGGCGCGTAAAGGCCGTTTGTTCATTCTCGATAAAATGGATGAGACCCTGCGTGAACCGCGCGCGGAACTTTCGCCCTTTGCACCGCGCATCATCTCGTTTTCAATCAATCCGGACAAGATCCGTGAAGTCATTGGCAGCGGCGGCAAAACGATCAATAAGATCATTGCCGATACCGGCGTGAAGATTGACATTCAGGACGATGGCACGGTCTTTATCGCTTCGCCTGACTCGGCGGCGGCGACGGAAGCAAAGCGCATCATCGACGGTATTGTCAAGGAAATCGAAGTTGGCGACGTCTACCTCGGCACCGTGGTCGGCATCAAGGACTTTGGCGCGTTCATCAACCTCAAGCCCGGCACGGACGGACTCCTGCATATCTCACGCATTGCCAACAAGCGCGTTGAGAAGGTAGAAGACGTACTCTCCATGGGCGAGCAGGTACTTGTTCGCGTGATCGACATTGACGCGAAAACAGGCAAAATCAGCTTGACCCGCAAGGACATGCTGCCGCCGGAAAAGGACTAATCACTCCGCAGCGATAGAGTGACTGTGGCGCGGCGGTAACGCCGCGCCTTTTTCACGCAAATAGAATTGATATCGCCTAACGGTATGTTTTGTGGTACAATACAGAATCGTCAGCATATGCAAGAAAGGGATTAAAGCATAAATGATTCGTCAGACGACGCTGCCGAACGGGATTCGACTGGTTTATGAAAAGATGGAGCACGTACGTTCGGTTTCTATGGGCGTATGGGTAGATACCGGATCTGTGCGGGAGACGGCGGAGACGGCGGGTGCTTCGCATCTGATCGAGCATATGGTTTTCAAAGGAACCGAGCGCAGAAATGCGGAGCAGATTGCGGTTGAAATGGATGCGGTCGGCGGAAACATAAATGCCTTTACCAGCAAGGAAAGCACATGCTTTTACGCAAAAGTGCTGGACGAGCATCTTGATTTGGTATCGGATATTCTGTCCGATATCGTATTTCACAGTGTATTTGATCCGGAAGAACTCAAAAAAGAACAGGGCGTCGTTCTGGAAGAGATATTAATGAACGAGGACAGCCCCGAAGATCTCGCCGGCGAAGAGAGTAATATGCTTTTCTTCGGAGACGAGGCGCTGGCAAGCCCGATATTGGGCACAAAAGACAGCGTGCGCGCCTTTACGCGCGAAACGTTGCTTGCTTATAAAAACGAGTTTTATGTACCGAAAAACATTGTCGTATCCTGCGCGGGCAATTTTGATGAAAATGCGTTGATCGATTCCGTAACGCGTTGGTTTCGTGTTTCGGATTCGGAACGCGCCGCGCAATCCGTCGCATTGCGGTTTCCTGGCGGAAAACGGGAGAAATTCATTGAGAAAGATGTAGAACAGGTACACCTTTGCCTGACGCTGCCCGGCTTTGCAAGAGACGACGAGGGGCAGTTTCCGATTGCCGTACTGTCTAATATCATCGGTGGCAGCATGAGCTCGCGATTGTTTCAGACCATTCGTGAAAAACTTGGCCTCGCATATTCGGTTTACTCATATCCGACGAGTTACACCGGAACCGGAACACTTACGCTATACGCCGGAACCGGCGAAAAGCAGGCGAAAGAAGTGCTTTCGCGCATGATTGATGAGATTGAACGCGTGCGCAAAGAAGGCGTTACGAAAGAGGAGCTGGAACGCTGCCGCGATCAGCTCAAAGGAAATTACCTGCTCGGCATGGAATCTACAGGCGCGCGCATGAATGCGTTGGGCAAAACACTGCTGCTGCAAAAGCGGGAGTATAACGAACAGGAAACAATTCGCAAAATCGAATGTGTTACAATGGAGGATATCGAGCGCATCATGCCGCTTTGCCTCGACCTGAACAACGCAAGCACGGCGCTTGTCGGACGGGTTGGCAAGCGGAAAGCCGCTCTGCTGGAAACGCTCCGTTGACAAAACGATAAAGATTTTTTTCACACACGACTGGAGGAAACCAACTTGGATAAGCTGGATATGATCTTTCAATTGCAGCAATCGCTCGACGACGATATTGCTACGCGCAGGAATCTTGATTTTTCGCGTGAGGTATGGCTGCAAAAAGAAGTGCTCGCAATGATTTCAGAGCTCTCGGAAGTGCTGGATGAAGTGAATTTCAAGTGGTGGAAAAACGCCAAACCGGTAGACGACGCGGCCTTAAAAGGCGAGTTGGTCGATGTGCTGCATTTTTTTGTAAGCATGTGCCTCAGAAGCGGCATGACCGCGGACGAACTGTTTTCTCTCTACAAAGCAAAGAATCAGGAGAATTTTGACCGGCAGTATGGTCGCTCACAAAAACAAGGTTATGAAATCGGCGGTGATTTGAATGGCTAAATCGAAACTACGTCTTAAGGGACGCTTTTTCATGATGCTTCTCATCGTTGCTGGTATCATTGCGCTCGTTGTTGTCATTGCAAACGCTACGAAGAAGACCGGTGAAATCGAGTTTGGCTCTCTCGGCGCGGATTTGGAAGTAAGCGCGGCGATTATACGCGATGAAAAAGTGATCATGTCGGAACCGTACGAAAAGATCACCTTTGAAGTAACAGAAGGGGAAACGGTCAACAACGACCAGGTCATCGCCCAGCTCTATAAACGCGGCTATCAGGATGAGACGATGGTAACGCTTCTGAACCTTCAGAAGCAGATTTATGAGTATCAGCTTCAATTGCTCGGCGGACAGATTCCAACGGAATTATCTGATCTCAACGACAGTATCGACACGGTTGAGCTGCAAATCAGATCGGTTTCGCGCGGACAGAGTGAACTGGATATGCTCGATTTGGAGCAGACGCTCAAAGATTTAATAGACCAACGTGCAACTTTGATGCAATCCATCGTAACGCCTGATGTTACGCTGACGCAGTTATACAATGAGCTAACAAGTCAGCAGAACGTCATATCCGGATGGAAAAGGGATATTGTGAACTCTTCCGGCACGGGCATTGTCAGCTTTTACTTTGACGGTTACGAACAGGTTCTCAGCGTCAATAAGCTTTCAACCATCAATTCCGCGCTCGTCAAGACCGTTATCAGCGGCGGAAATACGGCAAACCTTGCGGATTCAACCAGCGAAGTGCCGCTGTATCGAATCATCAACAATACGCATTGGTTTATCGCCTTTGTAACGAGCTCCAGCGATCCTATGCGTCTGGCAGAAGGTGAACAATACTCGGTACTTTTTTCCGATTATTCCGATCAGCAGTATACCGCAACCGCACGGGCCAGCACGGTTTCCGAAAACGCGGTTGTCAACTTGCTGGAGTTTAA
>QKAN01000238.1 GCA_003246365.1 Clostridia bacterium | reverse complement strand
CGGATAATCAGACAGTACATGCCGTAAACGGCGTAAGCCTCCAAGTCGACAAAGGCAAAACGCTCGCTCTTGTTGGCGAAACCGGCGCGGGCAAAACAACAATTGCAAAGGCGATCCTGCGCATTCTACAAGAGCCGCCTGCCTCGATTGAAGGCGGAAAAGTGCTCCTGGAAGGCGTTGATTTGCTCAAGCTCAGCAGAAAAGAAATGTACGGGATTCGCGGCAACAAAATATCGATGATCTTTCAGGATCCGATGACTTCATTAAACCCCGTCCACAAAATCGGAGAGCAGATTACCGAAGTCGTAAAAATCCACAATCCTGAAATGGATAAAAAACAGGCGAAAACGCGCTCGATCGAAATGCTGGAACGCGTCGGGATCCCGGCCGAACGGTACAACGAATATCCGCACCAGTTCTCCGGCGGCATGAAGCAGCGTGTGGTCATCGCAATGGCGCTTGCCTGCAATCCGGAACTGCTGTTGGCTGACGAGCCGACCTCTGCGCTGGATGTTACGATTCAGGCGGAAGTGCTTGCGATGATCAAAAAGCTACGTGATGAATTCAACACGGCGATGATCATGATCACGCACGATCTTGGTATTGTTGCGCAGGTTTGCGATGAAGTTGCGATCGTATACGCCGGCGAGATCGTTGAATACGGCAGCAAGGAAGAGATATTCCTCCACCGGTATCATCCGTATACGGTTGGCTTGTTCGGCGCGATTCCGCTTCTGGATGCGCGCGTGGAGCGATTGAGCGCAATTAAGGGGTTGCCGCCGGATCCGACCAACTTGCCGGAAGGCTGCTCGTTCCATCCCCGATGCCCGTATGCCGTGGATGAGTGCCGCAAAGGCGAAATGCCGTTTGTGGAAGTTCGCCCCGGACATTTTTGCAGGTGTATGCATCCCGAAGAGGGGAGGACGATGTAATGGATAACCTGATTGAAGTTCAACATCTGAAGAAGTATTTCAAAACGAATTCCGGAATGCTCCATGCGGTGGACGATGTTTCGTTCGGTATTCCGCGCGGTGCAACGATGGGCGTTGTTGGCGAGTCCGGCTGCGGAAAATCGACGCTTGGACGCACGATGATCCATCTTCTGGAAAGTACAGACGGCAAAATCCTGTTTGAAGGGGAAGACGTTACACATATATCCAGAAAAGAACTACGTCGATTCCGCGAGAAAGTGACGATTATTTTTCAGGACCCATATTCCTCGCTCGACCCGCGTTTCACGGTTGAAAAAATCATTCGCGAGCCGCTGTTGATCGCCGGAAAATATTCAAAGGCGGAGATTGAGCGCAAAGTTGACGAACTGATGGAAATGGTCGGCATTGATCCGCGATTCTCCTGCGCATATCCGCACGAATTGGATGGCGGACGGCGTCAGCGCATCGGAATTGCGCGAGCGTTGGCGCTCGATCCGAAGTTTATTGTTTGCGACGAACCGGTTTCCGCGCTGGACGTTTCAATTCAGGCGCAGGTGCTCAACCTGCTGCAGGATTTGCAGCAGAGCAGACATCTAACCTATATGTTTGTCACGCATAATATGTCGGTTGTCCGGCACATTTCGGATAATGTTTGCGTTATGTATTTGGGACAATTGGTAGAAACAGCTGAAACGGAAGCAGTGTTTGAAAAGCCGATGCACCCGTATACAAAAGCGCTGCTTTCGGCAATTCCTTCCAGTGATATCAATAAAAAACTGGAGCGGATTCCGATGAAAGGCGAAATCACCTCGCCGATCAACCCGAAACCCGGGTGCCGCTTTGCCGCCAGATGCCCGTATGCAACAGACGCCTGCCAGCTTCCGCAGGAACTGGTGATGGTGGAAGAAGGACATTATGTTTCCTGCTGCAGGGTGAAAGAGTTAAACGACTTACGCTAAGCAACGTTGTGTTTGAAAAACGTGAAGCGTATTGATAGGAGAATTGGATGAATCAGTTAAAAGTTGGAACCGCTAAAGTGTGCATTACGCCTCCGGCAGAGTTTTTTCCTTATCCGGGGCCGGCGTATCTGGGCGGCGGTATTGAAATCGACGGTGTATACTTCGACATTTTTGTGCGTATGATTGCCGTTTCAAACGGCAAGGAAACGTTCCTCTTTGGCAATTTTGAAGAGAGCAACGGCACGGACGCGCTGAAAGACGCGGTTGAAAAAGCATACGGCATTCCGTATCAAAACCAGATGTTTTCGCAGATTCATAATCACGGCGGTGTGCAGACGACGACCGTGATGCGCGAAGGTCGGAGCCAGAAGAAGAACCACAATTATACCGATGCACAGTGGAAAATGGGGCAGATGATTTTTGACCGTGCGCTGGAAGCCGCGGGGAAAGCGCTGTCCAATATGGTTCCGGCGAAAATGGGATTCGGAACCGGAAACAGCTACATCAATGTTAACCGCGATTATCCGAATGACGACGGATACTATTCGCAAATTGACAATTACGACGGCCCTTCGGACAAAACGCTTTCTGTGGTAAAGTTTACGGATGAGAACGACCGCGTTATCGCGGCGATGCTCAACTATTGCGCGCATGCGATCACGACAATCGGCGCAACCGATGCAGACGGCAAATTGAAGGTATCGGGCGACTTCCCGGGATTTACTTGTGATTATCTGGAACGGAAATATCCCGATTCCGTCGTCATGTGGACGTCCGGTTCCGCAGGCGACCAGAATGCGATTTGCTGCTTTAAAGGCGAAAAGCATTATCAGGAAAGCTGCGCGGTTTCGACAAGCACCATGCTGCCGCACGGATATCAATATGCTTACGCGCAGAATCTTGGCGAGCGCCATGCGGTGGACGCGGATAAAGTTCTCATGAAGACAGAGTGCCATGGCGCAGCCGAAATGAAATCTTCCTGTACGGATGTATATGTTCCGCAGCAAAAGCCGCCGGAAGGAACGAATTTCTGGCTCAATATCGCAATGTCGCAAAACAACGTCAGCGTTGTTGAAAAGATTGATCCTTCCCTCGTGAAAGACGGCAAAATTGTTGGACGTCATATTGAGGATTACATCCCGACAGGTACCGCGGAAGATTGCGAAATGCAGCTGTTCGTCATGGGTGATCTGGCGATCGTCACGGTTGCGGCGGAGCTCTATGTGAACATCGGAAAAGCGATCAAAGAAGCAAGTCCGCTGAAAAACGTGTTTGTTATTACCGTTGCCGGCGGACATGGAAACCGTGTTGGCTATGTGCAGGACACGGACAGCAACACGCATAAAACGTTCCAGCATTTCGGCGAAGCGTATCCTTGCGATTCAAACCGGATATTCACTGACGGCGTGAAAAAACTGTTTGCGGATATCTGCTATTGATTGAAAAGAACCGAAAATAATGCAAAATATGGTGCTGCTTTCTGACAGCACCATGTTTTGGCATTCTCAGGAGACACGGTCATGCAAAAAGAAAAAATTCCGATGAGCGATATCACGGCGGATGCACTGAACGACACAAAGGAGAAGCTGCCGTTTTTTGCGACGCCGCGCGGCAAAGTCATATCCACGTTGCTGATGGTTCTGGCGATAGCGGCGGCATTCGCCTTTTTCTGGACAGGCGGCGGCGGTTCGGTGATCTATCAGTTGAACGATGATATGATCGGTGTAACCTGTCTGGATCATAAACCGGTGTTTGTTTCGTATGAAGAGATTACAAGCGTAAAAATGGTGGACACGTTTGAACAGGGGCAACCGATATCAGTCAGCGAGTGGAATTCCGGTTGGTGCGGCACATACCGCAACGAAACTTGGGGCGAGTACACGTTGTTTGCATATAGCGATACCGGAATGTATATCGTAATTGAATATGACGGCGGTGTTTTGGTGTTCAATGCAAAATCGGCAAGAGCGACCAAGGAATGCTATAACGATCTGATGGAGAAACTGAATATCAGTTCCGGTTCCTGAAAGGAAAAATCAATGGTTTCAAAGAGATTATTTTGCTATTTAAAGGATGGACGTCCGGTTCATTGCTATAAAATCACGAACAATGTAGGCGAATACGTTGAGGTTCTGGATTACGGCGCTTCGATTCATGCAATCGTTGTTGGAGACAGGAACGGAGCGCTCGAAGATGTGGCGCTGGGCGCGGAACCCGATACGCTGGAAAGATGCACCTATATCGGCGGCACCATCGGCCGCTGCGCAAACCGGATTGCCTATGGGCGATATACATTAGACGGAAAAACATATCAACTGGAACAAAACAAGTTTGGACATTTCCTGCACGGCGCAAGCGGAAACTATGCAAATAAGCTGTTTACAGGAGAAATGTTTCCGGAAGAGAACCGCGTTGTTATGCGACTGTATGATACCGGTGAGGGTGGGTTCGATTGTTGCGTTTACGCCGCGTTCTGGTTTTCGTTTGACGATAGCGGTATGTTAAGCCTTACGCTGGAGATGGAAGGCGAAGGTGCGACGATACTCAACCCAACCAACCATACCTATTTTAATTTATCCGGCGGGTCAGACGCGCGTGATCATACGCTATGGATCGATTCCGAATACCGCGTTTCGCGCGGAGAAATGGGTTTGCCGAATGGAGGAAGTATCTCCGTACTGAACAGTCCGGCTGATTTTACGAAAGAACGCACCATTCGGGAGGCAATGCTGGATCGCCAAAGCGGATATTTCACAAAGGATACCCCTTCATATGATGAGTTTTATCTGTTGGACGGCAGGAAATTTCGCCACGCTGCGACCCTTGGCTACCCGAAAAACGGACGTGTGATGCGGGTTTATACGGACATGCCTTGCCTCGTGCTTTTTGCAGGAGGAGATCGAAAACCGGAAACGGGAAAAAACGGGAAAACATACGAAGGATATTGCGCGGTATGCCTCGAAACCGGATTTGTGCCAAACGCGGTAAATTGCCCGCAGTATGATTCGCCTGTGTTCCAGAGAGGGCAGCGGCTTGTTGCGCATACTGTGTATCAGTTTAGTGCGGAATAGCGGCGGCTTGCCGACACCATCTGTTTCTGATAATATTTTGAGCAGAACCAGACGATAAAACGGATGGAGCGAAAGGAGTGAGTCAAGTGGTCAAGCAGCTCAAACTACTTATCGCGGACGACGAGCCGTATATTTGCGGTATGCTCGAAAAGCTCATCGATTTTCATACGCTCGGGCTTGAATTAATCGGCTTTGCGCACGATGGGGAAACGCTCCTGACAAAAATAAAACAATTGAAGCCGGATATCGTATTGACGGATATATCCATGCCCCGTATGGACGGTTTGGAAGTGATTCGCCAAATAAAGGAAGAAGGAATCCCGTGCCGGTTTATCATTGTAAGCGGATACCGGCAATTTGAATATGCGTATAACGCGCTCAAATATAATGTTGACGATTATATTTTGAAACCTGTTGAAGAGCGGGAGATCAATCTCGTTCTAAACAACATTTGCGACGCAATCAGGCACAACGACCTCATGATGGAAAACCATGATGATTCGGAATCCAACAGCTATTTAATTGAAAAAGCGGCGCACGTAGAACTCCGCAGCGACACGCTTTCGCTGGAAGAGATCAACCGAACCTATCACACAAAGTTTCAAAGCGGTCTCTACCGCGTCATGCTTTTAAAACTCGATTTTTTGCGGGACGAAAAGCAAACGCAGGAGGACGTATCGTCCGTTATCAACAAACTGCGGGAACTTGCAAAGAATACGTTTGCCGAATCATGCTTCGATATCGTAACGCTGGATCTTCGCGACGGAGTCATGTTTTTAATCAACTATGCGGCAAATAGTGAGGCGGACATTCAAAAACAGATTAATTCGCTGTTTATCAGCGCAAAAAATGTTGTTGAACTGTTCCAGGGACTCCAATTGACGCTGTGCGTTGGAAAATCCGTAAGCGGTTCCAACAAAATTGAGGAAACGAAGATTTCCTGCAGGCGGGCGCTGTGGATCCGTAAACAATATGGCATGGATCGCATTCTCTACGAGGAGAAAATTAACGAACCGAATATCGATGCCTACCTTCCGCAGATGAAGGAGATCTATGACAATATTTTGAAGGCGTTTGTTCCGGCCGATATCAAAGCGGTTACGCAGGAATGGAACCGGTTTTTCTCGATGCCGATGCCTGTGCTTTGCCATACGCAGGCAATGCTTCAAGTGCGAAAAACGATTGAACAGTTTTTCGAATTCTATGTGAAAGTCGTAAAAGAAGAAAACAACAAAGATCGGCTTCGCACAGAATTTAACAGGGTTCTTCATATGCAAACCAGCTTCACATCCTATCAGGATATGTTAATTTCGCAATTTGAGCAGTATATGACCCACATGGCGGACTACGTACGCGAAAAGAATGTAAAACCTGTTCGCCAGGCTTGCGCATATATTGAGCAGCATTTTTCTGAGCATCTGAGCCTGGAAACCATGGCGCAGATCGTAAATTTAAGCCCCGTCTATTTCTCCAACTTGTTTAAGAAGGAAACCGGCAACAATTTTACGGAGTATGTAACGGAATATCGCATGCAAAAGGCAAAAGATATGCTCAAGAACGGAAACGATAATATCAACGAGATTGCGCTTGCGCTCGGATATCAGAATGCGCAGTACTTCAGCAAAGTATTCAAAAAAGAAGTGGGCGTAAAGCCGACCGATTACCGGAAAATTTACGGATAAAAGCATCAATCGTATAGCATACTAGATTTATTTGAACAGGTCAGCCCGAAACAGCGGAGGACAGGATGAAAAAACTGGTTATCATGTCCCGAAAAAAGCTCGATCAATTGATTGAACAAAAGGTATCCCAGGCGCTTGAAAAAGAGAAACAGGATTTTGAACGCGAAATTCTGATTAAACAGGCGAATCTTGCAACGCTGCAAAGTCAAATCAACCCGCATTTTCTTTATAATACGTTGGAATGCATTCGCGGTATTGCGCTGATGGAAAATCAGGAAAATATCGCGAATATTGCGTTGTCGCTTTCGCAATATTTTCGATACAGCATCAGCGGGAAGAGCGATATCGCGTCGTTACAGGACGAGTTGTCGAATGTTCGCGCATATGCAAAAATTCAGAATTACCGGTTTCAAAATCGATTTGTGCTGGAAATCATCGATGATGAAAGCGTTGCCAACGCAATGCTGCCGAAATTAACGTTGCAGCCGATCGTAGAAAACGCGATTCTTCACGGCCTTGCCAATACCGTCTCGGGAGGCGTTGTTTCGCTTCGGGTTTCAAAGGTTGGAGCGGATTTGGTGATTGTTGTTTCGGACAATGGCTGCGGCATGACGCCGGACGAATTGGCCGTGCTAACGCAGGAAATTACAGCCGGTACGGTTCCGAAAGAGGGCGCCAGAAGCCACACCGGCATTGGAATTAGCAACGTGAACCGCCGCTTGCGGTTGTATTTCAGCCCTGAGTACGGCATTTCAGTTTACAGTTGCCCCAACGTCGGCACGGATGTGGAATTGAGGATTCCATACCATCCGCTGGAGAAACACTGATGAACGAGGTATTTCGCGCCGTAAACATTTGCGCGCCGAACGGAAAAGGGCATCATTTATACAATTTGAGTTTTTCCCTTTATCAAGGCGAAATTCTCGCACTGTATGGCGGCCGTTACGCGGGGCGAAACAGCCTGTTTGCCGTTATGCAGGGAACGATTGAGCCAACCTCCGGCATATTAATTTGGGACGGTGATAAGGAGAAAAAAAGGCCGGTCATCTTAAAATTGAGCGGCGATTCCGCGCTGATTGACGAGCTTGCAATCTGGGAAAACATTGCGATTCTCTGGGAACATCGCAAATCGATGTATCCGATAGAATCACGCAAGTTAAAACGCATGGCGCAGATATTGCTTGACGACTATGGGTTCGAACTGGACTTAGAACGCACGGCAAAGACGTTAACGCCCGTAGAAAAGCTTTGCATTGAAATTCTCGCGCTCAAATACAGAAGAGCAAAGATATTGCTCATCGACGGAACCGATATTGAAGGCACATCCAGCGAGTTTGAGAAACTGAAACATCTTCTTGTGCGGATGAAACAGGAAGGGATGGCAATCATATTTTTCAGCCATCAAATGACGCTTCTCTCTTTTCTGGCGAATCGAATCGCAATTCTTGTGGACGGGCGGATCATTAAGGTAATCAACCGCATCGAGACCTCGACGGATGAATTGTTGAATATTGCGGCGACTTTATATGGCGAAAAGCAGGAGCCGCTAAAAAGGAACGCGGCTTTTACTGAAGAGGTGTTTTCGATACGGGAGTTTCAAGCCGGACTGGACCAGCCGATTTCTCTTACCTTGCATAAGGGTGAATTGGTTACGTTAATCAGCCCAAAATTGGAACTATACCAGCTCCTGAAAAAACGAATCAGCGAAGGACAACCCGCCGGAAACGGTGAATTGATCTATCAAGGGAAGCGCATTCCTTTTATTCCGGATGGAAAAGGCGTATATATGCTCAATATATCAAGCCTTGACAAGCTGATAGAAGAGATGACGCCGCTGGAAAATTTGTGTTTGGGGTTTTACGACCGTTTTTCCCGAATGGGGTTTCCCAAACGGGATGTGATCGAGTGCGTGGAGAAAGATTTTTACCGCTGGTATGGTCACGAAGGGTTGCTGAGGAGAAAAGACTGTCAAACACTCTATCGAAAAGACAGAATCGCAATTAACCTGTATCGCTTAAAGATGATTAAATTGAACGTTATATTTTGCAGCGATCTGAGCATACACAACGATATGGTTACATACCGAATGGTGAGAGAAAGCCTGCAAGAGATGGCGGATATGGGGGCGGCTATCTGTATCGTGACGAGCGACAGGACGAACGCGCACGATTTTACAGGACGGAGCATCATGCTGGACAGCAACTACTAAGTGCTACGGGGAGCGCAGGATGAGGATACGGAAAAGCAATTTAAATTTACCAAAGCTTTGGGAGCAATACTCTACGATTGCGCTGATTTTGATTTTAACGATCATTATCGTATGGCGTTCAAGCAAAATGCTATCGTTGGAAGGCTTTGACAAAATAATGCTGAATAACGCAGCGCTCCTGGCTGTCGTTCTTGGCGTTGCGTTTGTCATGATTGGCGGCGGAATCGACTTATCGATCGGGTATCAAATCTCCTTGATTTCCGTTGTAATCAGTGGATTGTCAGTTGCGCGCATGTCTCCCTTCGTCGTTCTTCTAGGCGGCTTTTTAACGGGACTGCTTTGCGGGCTGTTTAACGGCGTGTTGGTTGCATATCTGGGTATCGTTCCGTTCGCCGCAACGATTGCGTCGCAAATCATATTTCATGGGTTGTCCTATGTGATATCCGGCGGCAGCATGGTCTCCTATATGCCGGATATTATTCCGAAACTGACAAAATCCGTTTGGCTTGGATTAAGACTGGATGCGTGGATTTCCATCGCGCTCCTAATCGTTTTTGTGGTGATTTTGCGTTTTTCGTATGCGGGAAAATATCTCCGCGCGGTTGGATTAAAGGAGCAGTCGGCAGCGCAGATGGGGGTTCCGACAAAACGAATCAAATGGCTCAGTTATTGCATTGCGAGCTTGTTTTATACCGTTGCGTCGCTGCTATTGATATCAAAGCAGGGATATGCCGGCAGTGAAATCGGAGTCGGCATGGAAATTAAAGGTATCGCTGCGGCATATATTGGAGGAGCGCTGATTCAGGCGGAACATCCCAACGTGATCAACCTTGCGTTGGGCACGCTGATCGTCGGTCTAATCGAAAGCGGGTTGCCGCAAGTCGGCGTAAACTCATATATCCACTATATTATCATCGGCATCATATTGATTATGACGATGTGGATCCACCGCACGCAGCGCAAGCCGGAGTATTAGACTTTTGTATGAATTCAAACGAAGAATGTGCAATATTTGCACATTCTTCTTTTTTTACACATATTCTTAAATTAGGTATATTTTTCTGAACTGCGAGCCAGGCCTATAATCAAGCATGGATGACTGACTGAATCAGAAATGGAGACGACACGAATGAAACAGAACTTTCCAATTAAAAGCGAATTAAAAGCCAAAAGACTGAAATGGGGCGCTCCGCAAAATTTCATCAGTTGGGCTTATATGAAGGAACTTCGTGAGAACGATAAGACGCGGAAAATTTACGATATCAACCCGTATATCGAGGTGTACCAATTCCGGGATAACTTGTTCGGGTTGTTTACGCAAAATTGCGACGGCGCCGGCGACGTATGGATGTTTCTAATCGTAGGTCCCGAAAAAGCGATGCTGATTGACACTTGCTTCGGCCTTGGCGATTTGAAAGGGCTTTGCAATATGCTCTCCGGTGGCAAAGAGCTGGTCGTAGTAAACACACACGGACATGTGGATCATGCTTACGGCAATTGCCGCTTTGAAAAAGTATATTGCCATGAATATGAGGTTCCGATTTTGCAGGAACAGAACGACACGATGTTTGATTATCTGTTTGATGCAAACGGAAACAACATCTGGTTGGAGTTCGACAAAGCGGATCTACCGACCTATCGTCCGTATGAAATAGTCCCTGTAAAGGACGGCTATACATTCGATCTTGGCAAAGGGTATGAGGTTGAGCTCTGCTGGCTTGGCGGACATGCGCCCGGCAACTCCGGTTTTCTGGACAAGACAAACCGTATCTTTTTCCCAGGAGACGATCTTTGCAGCGACGTTTCCGGCGTTGCGAGCGGCCCGCGACCCGGAATGCCGAACGGACAGTATATGAATCTGGAAACGTTCCGCGGCAACCTTGCGAAAGTTGTTGCGCGAATCGATGAAATCGACTATGTATTTCCAAGCCACTTCATCATTAACGTTGAAAGCGGCGTATTGGAAAGCGAACTGGAAGCTTGCGATGAAATTCTTGCCGATCCGCAAAGCTTTGACTACAGAGCCATGAGCATTTCTCCGAAAGGCGGCGAGCCGTCTGAACGGTTTTTCAAGTATATCAAGGGATTTAGCGTTCTGGCATACAAAATGGAAGGCGTATACGCTCCGAAAGAATAGGTGATGACCGATGAAATTTCAGCATCTGAACACGGTTGATGGCGGTATGGATGTGTCCTGCCTCGCGATTGGTTCCGCGGTAAAAATGGCGGGGCTGTCCAGAGAAGCAATTTTTGAGCTGTTCGATCTTTATATCGAAGCGGGCGGAAATTGCATCGATACGGCGCGCGCCTATGGCGGCGGACAAATTGAATATCTGGTTGGAGACTACCTCAAGAGCCGCCGCAACAGGAACCGCCTGCTGATTTCAACGAAATGCGGGCATCCCGCGGAAAACGGACGCGGTCGCCTGACAAAAGCGGACATGCAGGAAGATTTGGAGACCAGCCTGCAAGCGCTCGGAACCGACCGAATCGATATTTACTGGCTGCACAAGGACGATGAATCAACGCCCGTTGAAGGCGTAATCGATACGTTGAACGATATGATGCGGAGCGGGAAAATTCGCGTATTCGGCTGTTCAAACTGGCATACGGACCGGATTGAAGCGGCGAATGCATACGCCGCAAAAAGCGGGCAGAGCGGATTTTCCGCCAGTCAGATTCAATGGAATCTGGCGGAGACAAAAGAGGAATATTTTAAAAAGTATACGAGCGTCGTTATGGATGCGCCGTCTTATGACTGGTATTTTCAGAACAAAATGCCGATTTTTGCGTTCAGTCCGCAGGCGCAGGGGTTCTTCTCAAAGGCTGCGGCGAGCGGATTGGATTCTCTTTCGGACATGCTGACCACATGTTATGTCAATCCCGGCAATTTAAAGCGGCTTGCGAAAGTAACAGAGCTTGCAAAAGCGCGACGGGTTCCGGTTTCGGTTCCCGTACTCGCGTATCTGATCAACAATAAGCTTCCCTGCGTGGCGGTGTTCGGTGCAACGAGCAAAGAAATGCTGCTGGAAACATTGCAGGCTGTCGATTTTAAGATGAGTGCCGAAGAGGCGGACGCGCTGTTTCTTAGCGGAAGCGTAATGTAAGCGAACACGAGAGGAGATAGAACGAATGAGCAGTTTTCAAGCCGGAGCGGCAAAGGTGTCAATCAACCCAACCCCGGACATGTACCCGATTCCCAACCGCGTTGCGGATTTCGGACTGGAACCGATGAGTCAGGAGGCGGCATACGACGAGATGAATTGTCGCGCCATTGCGCTGGACACCGGAAAAAGCCGACTTCTCTTTTTAACGTTTGAACTGGCGGGGGCACCGGATTTCCCGCAGTATCCGGAAGATATTGCAAAAGAAACGGGTGTGCCGGCCGATCAGATTTTTATCATGGGAACGCATAATCACTCCGCGCCGAGATATAGGAAACACCAGATCGATACGCCAGAGCTTGCCGCGTTTGTCGAACGCTACGAAAAAATCGTTTATGACGCGGGCATCGAGGCGTGCAAACGCGCCGTTGAAGCGCTGCGTCCGGCCCGATATGGATACGGGGAATCGATCAGTAACATTAACGTAAATCGAAATCTTTTCACGTTCGGCGGATACTGGGTGGAAGGCCGCAATATGGACGGATACAGCGATAAGACGCTTTCTATCATCAAGTTCGTCGATATGGAAGGCAAATTGATCGCCGCTTTTCTGAATCATGCGACGCACGCGACCAATGTCTATATGCTCAAAGACGTCGACCACAAGATGAAAACTTCCGGCAACTTCACCGGAGTGACAAGCCGATTTGTCGAGGATCATTTTGGTAACGGCGCGGTGGCAATGTGGACATCCGGCGCGGCGGGAAACCAAAACCCGCTGCTGAGCCATGGTCTGCAATATGAATATCCCGACGGATGGACGACTCAGATTCAATATCCCGACGGAACCGGATATATGCAAATGGAGTATATGGGGCGTCAGCACGGCGCGGACTGCTGTAGAGGAATCGACGCGATCACCCGATACAGTGAAACCATGCCGGTTTCTCATCTGGTGAAAGACGTTGATATGCCCGCGCAAGACTGCGTTGATGGCTGGCCGCCGCGCGATTTTTCTACGGTTCGCAACGGCGGGCAGGGAGAAAGAGACTACGAGAAGATTCCGTATGGCGAGATCCCCGCACCGGCTGCCGTGCCGAAGATGGTGCCCGGGGCGCCGCGCCGCCTGAATCTGCATCTGCTGAAACTCGGAAACATTGCGCTGTTGTTTGCAAACGCGGAACTCTTTGCACAGATCGGCAGAGACATGAAGCAGGCTTCGCCTTACAAGAATACGATGATTATTACGCATCATTACGGCAAGCGCTGCAACTATATTTTTGATAAGTCATCGCAGGATGTACTGCTTCCGATGGCATACGGGGATGTAATTCCCGGCAGCGCGGACGAATTGATTGTAGACGGAGAACAGGCGCTGTTCGACGAAATCCTTTCGCAGGAATGCTGAAACATTCGAAAATATTAGATTAATCGAAAAAAGAGAAATAGCGCGAAGTTCAATTTTGAAAGCCCTGTTCGAGCAATCATCGACAGGCTAATGCGGAGGTATGCGTTGCATGGGGGGAAATAGAAGCGGCGGTATTGCGCAGGATTTAACACAAGGTTCTGTTGCAAAAACGCTGATCCGTTTCTCCATGCCGTTCATGCTCAGCACCCTGCTGCAAACGCTGTATTCAACAACGGACACGATCGTCGTCGGACAATATCTTGGAAGCGCGGGACTCTCTGCGGTGTCCAACGGCAGCCAGGTAATGCAGCTGCTTTATCTGCTCGGTATCGGCTTTGCGAGCGCCAGTCAGGTCTTGGTTGCCCAGTCAAAAGGGGCAAACGATCTGAACAATATCAAGAAAATCGTAACGACGCTCTTTTATCTTGTAACGATGATATCGCTTGTTATCGGAGGTCTCTGTTGCATCTTCAGCAAGCAGATTCTCGACATTCTCGGAACCCCGCAGGAAGCGTATGAATCAGCAAGAGCATACATCGTCATCTGCGGCGGAGGGATTCTGTTCACCGGATACTTTAATATGTTCAGCGCCGTATTGCGCGGAGCAGGGGACAGCCGACACCCGCTGATTTTTGTTCTGATTGCTTCGGCGATGAACGTCGTTCTGGACATTGTATTTATCGCCTGCTTTCACTGGGGTGTTGCGGGGGCGGCATGGGCAACCATTATCGGGCAGGCATGCAGCGTGCTGTTCAGCTTCGTTTTTTTACACAGGCACGCAAAAGAAATTGGGTTTGCGTTTTCGCTGCGCAGAGAGTTCTATAGCAAACCCTTGGCGAAGCAAATGGTTCATCTTGGCGTTCCACTTGCGATTCAGACAGGTGCGGTTCATTTCAGCTTTCTGTTTGTGAGCCATATGGTCAATGCGCTTGGCGTTGCGGCGAGCGCCGCATTCGGGGTCGCGCAGAAATTGCGCAGCTTGCCGGGCATTATCACACAGGGACTGAGCCTTGGCGCAAACAGCATGATCGGCCAGAATCTCGGCGCGCAAAAACAGGATCGCGTTCAGTCGACCGTTCGCTGGGGGATCGCTGTTTGCACCTGTATCTGCGCGGTATTTTCCCTCGCATTTGCGTTTTTTCCGAAACAGAGTTTTCAACTCTTTACGCAGGATGAAACCGTGCTTGCATATGCCGGCATGTGCATGTTTACGATTCTAATCGAAATGCCGAGTCGTTGCGTCATGCCGCCGTGCGGGGCTTTGATCAATGCACAAGGGTTTGTTTCGTTCAGCATGGCGGTTGGATTGGTGGATGCGTTTCTGGGTCGCATATTCTTGTGCTGGTTGCTTGGTTCCTATTTTCAGATGGGTGCATTCGGGATTTTCCTCGGATATACGCTTTCAACATATCTGACAGCGATACCGACATTTTTGTATTACATTACGGGAATTTGGAAAAAGCGGCGGTTACTCATACAAACCGCACCCGCACGTTAAACTAGCAACGAGCTTGCGAAGGAGAGATGGATATGAAACTGTTTTTTGAAGCGCCTATGGGTAACCTTTCGGCGGAAGAACTGATTGAAAAAATGAAGATTCGCGAGATTGTGGAATACGATCGGTATTGCACCGACTATGGCAGGAAAGAAGAACAGCGAAAACTCTGGCATCCGGACGGTCGGCTATTTACAACCTGGTTTGAAGGGCCCGTAAGCGAATATCTTGGCAACCCCGTCGTAATGCCCAAGGAAACAGTTCCGTTGAATACACCTGTCGAATCGCACGGGCACCGTGTAAACGACACCATCGTCTGGCTCAATGGAGACAGAGCGATTGCGGAAGTGATCTGCTTTCTGGATTTCAGGACGTTGATTAAGGATGTTTGGATGGATTCTCAGTGCTGGTGCAGGATGCACTATCGACTGGAGAAACGCGATAATCGATGGGGGATTCTCTACTTCGAGGGGATTTACGAAAAAGACAGAATGGATCCGGTTTTTTCCGACGAGCCGTTGACCGTAACCCGGCAGGAATTGCAACAATACCGGACGATCAACTGGAATATGGCCTATCGGCGCGGTGTAATTGGCGGACTCAAAAACGCGGACCGCTGGGCGGGAAGCGACAAACCGGAAACGTTGGAGCGCCTTTATCGGGAAAGCTCGGAATGGTTTGCTCTGCAGTGACGCAGTAAAAACGATACGAACCGCTGATAAAGTGCGGTTGAAATAGATTCAATAAAACAGGGAAAGAGAAAGTCATGGAAGAGTTGAAAGCACAAAAGACAATATCGACAGAGTACCCGACAAAAATCTGGAACAAGGTTTTTATCAGCATATTCATCGCGAATATGGCGCTGTATTTGGGACAGCAAATGGTCACTTCGCTGGTTGCGAAGTATGCGGATTTTCTTGGCGCGTCGGCGACGATGGTCGGACTGGTCGTCAGCATCTTTGCGGTGACCGCGCTGGTATTTAAGATTGTTTCCGGCCCGGCAATCGATACATACAACCGCAAGTATATTCTAATGGGCGCAATGTTCGTCATGACGATTGCTTATTTGGGATACAGCTTTTCGAAAACGATTCCGATGCTGCTGGTATTCCGCTTGTTGCAGGGGTCTGCGCAGGCGTTCTCCGCAACCGTCTGCCTGACGCTGGCTGCCGACGCTCTGCCGCCGGACAAATTTGGCGCGGGCATCGGATATTTTTCGCTCGCGCAGGTAGCAAGTCAGGCAATCGGGCCGACGGTCGGCCTCGCACTGATGAACACCATCGGGTATCAGTACACGTTTTTAGTGGGCGCTGCTATCATGGTTTGTGCTATCGGCATCGCATCGCAGATTAAGATTCATCATGTGCAGGTCAAGAAATTTAAAATCAATGTGCATAACATCATTGCAAAGGAAGTGCTCCTGCCTGCAACCGTCATCATGATTCTTGCGATCGCGTTCAGCGTCATAAATTCGTTTTTAATCATCTTTGCCGGCAGACAGGGCGTAACGGGAAACATCGGACTGTTCTTTACGGTGTATGCGCTGACGCTTCTTTTCACCAGACCGTTTATCGGCAAGATGACCGACAAATTTGGACTGGTTAAGGTGAGCATTCCGGCTGTTTTATGTACCGCACTCTCGTTCGTCATCATCAGTTATTCAAAATCATTGCCAATGTTTTTGATCGCGGCGTTTGTTTCCGCGTTTGGCTACGGTGCGTGCCAGCCCGCGATTCAGTCGCTGTCGATGAAGTGCGTTTCCAAGGATCGCAGAGGCGCCGCCAGCAGCACGAACTATATTGGAAACGACCTTGGCAATCTGATCGGACCGGTCATTGCAGGCGCCGTCATTGAGCGCGTGAGCTATATTGCGATGTGGCGTTGGATGACAATACCGATTCTGATTGCGATGCTCATGATCTTCGTAACCCGTAGAAGGATCAACACGATTGAGCATGATTTCGCCCTGAACTATGGCGAAAGTAAATAAAGCGTTGAGAAGCGAATTTCGATAATCAAGTTCAGTTTTATCCCCAGAGTCGGTTCCGGAATAGTCCGCGCAAGCGGACTATTCCATTTTTATAAGGAAAATGCAAAGAATCGGATACTCAATGACTGTTATAGAATTGGAATGAAGACGGAAGTATTGACGCGGCGGCGGATTCACCGCTACAATCAGGACAGGCTGAAAACGACGTGAGTCGTTGCAACATGAAAACGACTCATTCACACAACGGAATTTTATACGTCAAGAATAATCCTATTGGAATATAAGAATACAAACAGGAGCAAAGAGAATATGTGCATGTCAACCGTCTACCGGGATACCGTAAGCGCAGATAATATTCTGCTCAAAAACGTCAGAGCGTTTCGGGTTTCAGAAGAGAATGTGATCCTGACGACGATTCTGGAGCAGGAGTTGACAGTGAAAGGGACGCTGCTGAGCGCCGATTTGATCAACGGCATCGTAATTATCGACTGCAAATAATGAAAAGAATATAAAAGCAAAAAAACAATCAAAAGCGGCACGATGAAAACAATCATGCCGCTTCTTTGCGTTTTCGATATGCTTAGAGATGCGTAATATAGTAATCCGTACCGTCGGACATATACTTCACAACTTCTTCGCCCTTGTGCTCGGTCAGCAAGGTTAATATCGATTCCAGATGTCCCATGCTGCGTTGTAAACCGTAAATCTGCAAAGACGTTTCCCAAAAGAATAC
>QKAN01000202.1 GCA_003246365.1 Clostridia bacterium | reverse complement strand
CCGAAGTTTTCAAGAACTGCCAGAAAATATTGTCGTAAAAGCACCCCTGTATCCGTGTTTTTTTGAAACGCGTTTTCCTCCAGCAGAACCGCGGCCGCGGACTGCGCCGCACCCAGCAACGCGGAAATCAGCAAATAAAACAATGGAAACCAGAACGGAATCGCGCCAACTATTGCGGAGAGAATCACGAATGCAGCGCCGATGAGTTCGATGACCGGAATGAATTTCACCGTCATCATTGTATAACGAACCCCTGGTAATTTTCGTGCGCTCAGATCGGCTTGCTTCAATGTTCGACGCAGCTTCGCTTGCGCACGTCCTGCAAACGAACATGCTTGCTTGCGGCTTGATGCAGGAATTTGGCAGCAAACCGGATCGGGCAACATTCGAACAGAATATGCGCGTTTCTCCCGTCGCATACGAACATGAATCCGGAGCAGTAAGTCGGCCTGTTCGGCAGACGCTTTTTTTGAAAATCCGCCTGCTTCCAAAACAGCGCTTTTTAAAAACGCACCAAAACAATCCTGCTCAGGCAAATACATACCGAGTGATGCATATCCACCCCGACGGGAATACAACGTCCGCAAATGATCGATGTTCTGCATGCTCGCCAGAGTCGATTCGTTCTCCTCCCACGTTTCCTCATCTACGCAGCCAACGCGGGGAAACGAACCAATATATATGCATGCCGGGTCGCTGACAAACGCATAGACCATTTTCAGCAGCGCGTCTTTCGTCAACCGCTGGTTCGTATTCAAACTTGCAACAATCGGATAGGAAGAAATGTTGACGCCGGCATTGAGCGCACCAGCACGCGACTCAAATGTTTGATCGAGTACAATAAGGCGAACATCCCGCGATGAACGATAAACCGACGGCTCCCCCGCTGCCAGCGTCTTTTTATATGGTTGGCAAAACGGAAGAAGCCCATATGCTTTTTCCAGCTCCGTCCAAACGGTCACATTTTCACTGTCTGCAACAACGATTACTTCATATTGTTTAAATTCAAGCGAAAGCAAATTCTCCAAAGAATCCAGAACATCATCTTTTTCACCCGTCGCAGGTAAGATGATCGAAACCGGCATAATATGATCGGAGTCCTGAAAGCGCCGATAATCTACCGCGCGCAAAGAACGCGCGTATTTCCTGATCTTTGAAGAAGATGCAGTTGTTTCCATAAAACGAAACAAGCCAATCAACAACGCAACTCCTAAAAACAAATAACAGAAGATTGGCAAAAATGCCGATATGCTTCCCATCCAATTCATTTAAGCCACCTCCCCTCTTTTGAGCGTAGCCTGATCCAACGCAAACCGCATCATCTCTCCGGCAAACTTGTCTCCGGTTTCTTCTACGCGCCCGAGAATCAGCGCCGTGTTCGAAACGCGAGCCAAAACTTCCGCTGCGCGATATCGAACCCACCACTCCTTATCGCAAAGAAGCAAAAGTAACGTATCAATATGCTGCTCGGCGCCAAATCTGCCAAGCGCTGTTGCTACGACTGCGCGCATTTCCCAACGCGGATCAGACGCATTCTCCGTTAAGTATTGTAAAGCTGGCTCATATTTCAGTTGTCCAAGCGTCCGCGCCGCATCTATCCTTGTATTAATGTGTCCTTGAATCAGATGCGGCAAAACGAGTTCGCCCAGATCTTCAAACTGCTGTTCGCCGATTGTTTTAATGCAGGTTCGGCGCAAATACGGATCAGAAGCAGTGGTAATCAGCTTTCGGCATAGCTTCTTCAAGTTACCGGAATAAACGGAAAATATCTCTTCCAGTGTACGGAAAGAGAGTAGTGAAGCAATCGTATGATCGCGGCACAGCGCAACGATGTCGCGTTCCGCTCCGATTTGGCAGAGCGCAAGCATGCCGACATGCTGCATTTGCACTGTCGTCCGGCAGCAATAAATCTGCGTTACAACATCCAACGTGTATTTTTTTAGTTTGAGCGCGCCGATGAGTTTCACTGCCAGAGCGGTTGCTTCTTCGTCCGTCCCGTCAAATACTTTTCGAATGTATTCGCCGTACCATTCTCCGCCAGCTTCCTGCTGCAATTTTTCGTACGCACTGCCGGAGAGCTCTTCCGCCGTTTCGGTGATTGCAATCATACCGCTGTTGGAGCAGATTTTATGAATTGCATTCAACGAATCGACCGCGCCTCCGGGATTCACCATCTCGTGAATGTTGCTTTTAATGCGTCGTTTGTTCGCAGCCGAAGAGAGAAGGCATAAAATCTGTTCGCGCATTTTCTGCACATTCCGGTTTTTTACCGTTCTGGTCAGATGCAGCAGCAAGAGTAACGCCGCGCTCAGCCCAAGTACGGCGGACACCGCAACGATCATCCATATCAGAAATATCCGTACAATTTCCAAGTGCGTCGTCTCCCTTCCGTTTCCGCGTCGCGGATTACCCCTTGCTTATTTCGTTTCTGAAAAATCCGTCTCTAGTTTCCAACTGGAGATTTGGGTTTTCTTCGGTTGCTTTATGAAGTGTATTCAATATTTTTTCGCCGTATCCTTCCGATATCTTCGAAAGCAACGGCGCATACCGCACAATGATTCGAGTCGGCTCGTTTATTTCACCGAGACAGTCGTTTAATGCGTCCAGATTGTTGCCGTACCAATCCGGCAGGCGCAGTCGCGCTTTTAAATGCGCATGCGCTTCCTCCCGCGTGGTCATCTGCTTTGCGTTTAAGCTCAGCTTATGTGTCTGTTTCAAAATATTCTCCAGTCGTCGCAGTTATGGTTCGCCATAGAGCAGATCAAAGGATTCATAATGATCGTCCGTATAATAGATCAATCCGTCGTTGGAATAAACAATGCGCTTTGCGCCTCTATCATCCTCGTGCAGGGTGTCGATATCGCATTCGTAATATGTTCGACCGGCGGCATCCGGTAAAAGGCCTTCATTGTTGCCAAAGCGATCACCGCCGATGCATTTGCCATAGGAATAATCGTCCAATCCGCCGCCGCTCCAACCGAGAGCGCGCGCATCGGTTTTTGTGATGAAATTGTCCGGCAGTCGACCATAGGTTGCCAGATACAGTCCTACATCTTCCTTCGTCGTATAGCTGCCGAATTCATCGCTTGCCGCCTGCGGCTCAGTTGCGGTTTCATCCGTTGCATCGAGTGCATCGGTTTCGTTTGTTGCCGATTCCTCGTTCTGCTGATCATCCAGCAAGACAAGCGCGTTCGTTTCCTGAGATTCTGCATCAGAGAGCGGAGCGGTATCCTGCCGCGCGAGCCAAAGGGACGCAATAACAAGTACTATTATAATAATGATACCAAGGGTTCTTTTTTTCACAAATATTTCCTTTCGTCCGATATCCGGTTCCGGCTAATCGACTAACGACGCATGATAGAGTTGCGCATATAATCCGCCGCTATCAAGCAGTTCGTCGTGTGCTCCGCGTTCGCGAATTCCCTGTTCATCCAGCACGACTATTTCGTCCGCGTGTTTTACGGTGGACAGTCTATGCGCAATAACCAAAGTTGTGCGCCCTTTCGACAGTTCTTCAAACGAATGCTGAATGTCGTGTTCCGTCATGGTATCCAGCGCGCTCGTCGCCTCGTCCAGAATCAAAATCGGCGGGTTCTTTAAAAATAATCTGGCAATAGAAACGCGTTGTTTCTGGCCGCCGGACAACATCAGTCCCCGTTCGCCAACCTGCGTGTCATAGCCGTCCGGAAATTGCATGATTTCTTCGTGGATATGCGCGCGCTTTGCCGCCTCAATTACTTCCGCATCGGTGGCGTCGATGCGTCCGTAGCGGATGTTCTCCATTACGCTGCTGGCAAAGAGAAATACATCCTGCTGCACAATGCCGACATTTTTACGAAGCGAGCGAATCGTTACGTCCCGCGTGTCAAACCCGTCGATCGTGATACTGCCGGAGCGTTGCTCGTAAAATCGCGGGATCAAGTGACACAGCGTCGTTTTGCCGCCGCCGCTTGGTCCAACAAGCGCAAGCGTTTTGCCCGCAGGAATATCCAGATCGATATGAGAAAGTACGCTTCTACCGCTTCCATATGCAAACGTTAAATCATGAAAGCAGATATCCCCGCGAACATGTTCCAAGTCGCAAGCATTCGGCTTGTCCTTGATTTCCGGTTCAACATCCATGATTTCGCAAAAACGCGAAAAGCCCGCCATGCCGAGGATATACTGTTCCGCAAAAGAGGCGATACGCTTGAGTGGTTGAATAAACGCCGCGATATAGAGCGTGAACGTTACAAGAGAAACCGGATCAAGGCTGCTTTTGTAAATCAGATACCCGCCGAACGCAAGAACGACAAGGTTGAACATCGCGATGAAAAATTCCATGCCGCTGTTGAAAAGCGCCATATATCTATAGTAACTGTCTTTTGCGTGAACAAAGCGTTCATTGCCTTTGTCAAACTTATCCTGCTCATGGCTTTCGTTCGTAAAAGCTTTTGCGACGCGCGCGCCGGAGATGGAAGATTCGATATCGGCGTTAATTTCCGCAACGCGCTCTTTCACCTTCAGCGAAGCGTTCCGCATGTTGAGCCGCAATCTGATTACATAGAATATCGCAACCGGTACAATACACAACAATGCAAGCGCAAGCCGCCATTCCACAAACATCATCGCGGTAAACGCGCCGAGTATCGTAGCGGCGGAAATGAGCACATCCTCCGGTCCGTGATGCGCAAGTTCCGTGATTTCAAACAAATCCGTCGTCAGTCGTGACATGAGTTTGCCGGTACGTACCTGGTCAAAAAAGCTGAACGAAAGTTCCTGTAAATGCGAAAATATGTCCCTGCGGATATCCGCTTCCATGCGGATGCCGAGCAGATGACCCCAGTAGTTGATCACATAGATCAAAAAAGAGCGGACAATATACATCGCAAATGCGAATACGATCAAACTCACGAACACACGCATAAGAGCGGAGTTGATCGCCATTTCCGGCAACAGCGTCCGCAGGATGTATTGTGTCAGCATCGGGTATGCAATGTCGATGGCAGACACGATAACAGCGCAGCTTAAATCGAGAATCAGAAGACCTTTGTGCGGTTTATAATACGCTAAAAAACGCTTTAACTTACCCATGCACACATCTTAGCAGAACCAAAGGTCAATATCAACCGCCCGCGTGTTTTACGCGTTCGGCATGCGAATAAATCCTCTTTTCAGCGGATTTTTCGATGTATCGTTTTCGTTTTCGGGTTGAAATCACGCTGTAAATCAGTTAGGCTATCAATCATGGAACGCGTCTATCACGGCATCCCGCCGATCGTCTCGCCGGAGAGCGAAATTCTGATTCTTGGCACAATGCCCTCGCCGAAATCCCGCGAGGCGGCGTTTTATTATGCGCACCCGCAAAACCGGTTCTGGCCGGCGCTTGCGCTCGCGCTGGATGCAGCCGCGCCGACTACGCAAGAAGAAAAGATTGCACTGATTCTTTCCAATCGACTCGCGTTATGGGATGTGCTTTACAGTTGCGACATCACCGGAGCCAGCGACGCAAGCATCAAAAATCCGGTGCCAAACGATATTCCGGCGCTTCTCGCAAGTTCCCATATTTCCCGTGTGCTCTGCACCGGAGCAACCTCTGCGCGGTTGTATACAAAGTTGGTCTATCCACAAACGAAAATCTCCTGCGAAACGCTTTCTTCGCCCAGCGCGGCAAACGCACGCATGCGGCTAGAGGATTTGGCAATGGAATATAAGATGAAGTTAAATAAATAGTAAGATTTACTTTCTTGAACCAACTTGAACCAATTATGATTTATAGTGATTTAATATAGGTAGCACCGTCGATGGTACCGAATGTCTCATCTTTATTTTCCGTTATAACGGCTCCAAATTCATCCAGAATACAGTTTGAAAGCGAAACAAGATAAATCGTTTCTCATTTTTACCTGTTAATTCTTATTTAATCATAATATCCTGCATACACGCATTGCTACTGCCGCTGGTCATGTGAAAGATATATGCGCCAATGTTTTGTGAATCGTATTTTTCGGCTGAATGTGTCGGCTTTTAGCGCACAAATCTTTGCACAAAACATGAATTTTGTCACGTTTATGCAAAATCACATTCATTTTTCAGTTGTCTAAATGTGAACAGTTTGTTATGATAACAGCATGGAAAATTCGCTCAATCGAGTCTATGCAACGCTGAAAGGGCTCGATGTCAAATGCAACGTCCCCCTCTCCACGCTGACGAGCTTCCGCATCGGAGGCCCGGCGGCTATGGTTATGCGCCCGCGCAACGCGGAAGATATTCGCAAAACCATTCAAGCCTGCAGCCAGTTTGTCACCCCGTATTGCGTACTCGGCAACGGCACAAACGTGCTCGCGCCGGACGCTGGCTATCCCGGCGTCATCATTCGCATCGACACTCCCCTGACCACACCGCTGTTCGTGGACACCACCGTCACCTGCCCGGCGGGTACCGCGTTATCCGTTCTTGCGCGCGAAAGCGTCAACATGCACCTGATGGGATTGGAATCTCTCAGCGGTATTCCCGGAACCGTCGGCGGTGCAGTCGCGATGAACGCAGGCGCATACGGCGCGGAGATTCGTCATATCATTAAAAGCGTTCGCGTGTTAAAAAACGGGCGCGTACTGGATATTGACACAAACAAAGCAGATTTTGGAAACCGTACCAGCAAATATACTGCTCCGGATGTCGTCGTTCTCTCGGCAACGTTCCAACTTGAACCCGACGACGGCGGCGCAAAAGAGCGCATGCTCGAAACCACACGCCAGCGCAAGGAAAAACAGCCGCTGAGTCTGCCCAGCGCAGGCAGCGTGTTTAAGCGTCCAAAGGGTCGTTTTGCCGGATCGTTGATCGAAAACTGCGGTTTGAAAGGGTTCTCTGTTGGCGGTGCGCAAGTTAGCCCGCTGCATGCTGGCTTTATTGTCAACAACGGCAACGCGACCGAGCGGGATGTACTGGAGCTCATCTCCATTATCCAGCAGCGCGTGTTTGATGATACAGGCGTTCAACTCGAACGGGAAGTCAAATTGTTGCGGGAACTATAATATAAACTTACGAATCGCGATTTCAACACAACCGAGGTTGTTTTAACATGTATCTTTTAATCGTAACCGGCTTGTCCGGCGCCGGAAAATCTCTTGCTCTGCGTTGTCTCGAAGAGCAGGGCTATTTTTGTGTCGATAATCTTCCGTCCTCCATGCTCAAGGAGTTCGTTGCGCTCTGCAACAGTGCAACACCGGCGATTCAGAAAGCCGCGGTCACCGTTGACAGCCGCGAAAGCTTGCTGTCGCATTCGTCCGCTACCATTACAAACGCCTTCGATCAGCTAGACGCGCCTTACGAATTGCTTTTTCTGGATGCACGGGATGACGTTCTTATGAAACGCTACAACGAAGTCCGCCGCCGCCATCCGCTCGGCGAAGCAGGCGACGCGGCAACCGGCGTGAAGCATGAGCGCGTTTTTTTGCAGCCGCTGCGCGACCGGGCAAACTATATTCTTGATACAAGCGACATCAAATCGCGCGATTTTTCCGCATTGATCGCGAAGATGCTGCCGGAGTTTGAAAGCAAAAATCTTTCGCTTCTCTTTTGCAGCTTCGGCTACAAGCGCGGTGTGCCGGTGGATGCAGATTTTGTTCTCGATATGCGGTTTATGCCAAATCCGTTTTATATTCCCGAACTTCGTCCGCTCTCTGGTCTCGATGCGCCGGTTCAAGAATTTGTATACTCGCAGCCGCTCGTTTCGGCGTTTTTCGACGGCGTGGAGCAGATGCTCGAATCACTAATTCCGCTGTATATGGAGCAGGACAAGCATATCTTAAGAGTGTGTTTCGGATGCACAGGTGGTCGGCATCGCTCGGTTGCAGCTGCGGAAGAACTCGCTAAGCGCTTTGTTCAGCGCGGCATGAATGTGCGCGTGTTCCATCGCGACCTGAATAGCGAAGCGGCAGACATTAAAGAACGCTTTGACAAATCCTAACGTGACCAAATGTTCTGTGATTATTACGAACGCCTTTCGGCGTTTTTTTATTCCCTCGCTATTTTATTATTCCAATCGTAATTAATCCAATCGTTTTAATTCCAACATCTAGCAAAAGCGTTTCATTAAAATAGTGATTTTTCTTTTTCTCACTGACGCGGAGATCAAAATCAATTATAATAGTAACAGCGTGCATTAACCGCGCGTTGACTATTTAAAAAACGGAGTCGTTATGTCCTTTTCCAGCAGCGCAAAAGAAGACCTCGTCAAGATCCGCATCAAATCGGATTTATCGCGCCTTGCCGAACTAGCAGGGCTTGTTCATACATGCGGCGCGCTGACCATAGGCCGCGGCAGAGGCGTTTCTTTTACAACTGAAACGCTTGCGGTCGGCAAACTCATCGTCTCCCTCGCTACCTCCATGTATTCGCTTGATCCCACTATTGAGCTGAGCGAACGCGAACGCCGCAGGCCGTTGACTCTTGTAACACTATCCGGTGATGAAGCGGAAAAGTTGCTCTCAGACACAGGGCTGCTGCTACTTGAATCCGGCGAATTTCATATCGGCGAAACGGTACCCGAGCGTTTGTTAGCCGACGACGAATGCCGCCGCTGTTTTCTGCGCGGTGCTTTCCTGGGCAGCGGCTCTTGCGCCAATCCGTATCGCGGCTATCATTTGGAGATCATCACACGATCGGATGCATTTGCTGCTCAGCTTCGCGCTATGATTTCGACGTATGAATTGGAAGCAAAAACCATGCTACGCCGGGAAAAACCTGTTGTTTATTTCAAAGGAGACGACGTTTCTGCTTTTCTAGCGCTTATCGGTGCAAACGGCTCCGCGCTCAAGTTTGAAAGCGCGCGCGTAGAACGAGATTTTCGCAATTATGTAAACAGAACGACCAACTGCGAAACTGCCAACATCGAAAAAACGGTTTATGCGGCAACCGAACAGAAAAACGCAATCGAAACGATTGAAGAACATATGGGCTTAAACCGACTGCCTGCGCCGCTGTATGAAGCGGCAATGCTGCGGCTCAACCACCCAGAAGCAACGCTGCAAGAGCTCGCCGAGCTCGCAGAAATCGGCAAAAGCGGCATGAATCACCGTCTCGCGCGGCTGGTTCGCATCGCAAAGGAGATTCGTTATGAGTAACTTCACGCATTTACATGTACATACGCAATACAGCCTGCTCGACGGCGCGGCGCGCATTTCTGATCTGGTCGCCCGCGCAAAATCCATGGGTCAAAAATCGCTTGCCATCACCGACCATGGAGTGATGTACGGCGTGATCGACTTTTATAAAACCTGTAAAAAAGAAGGCATAAAGCCGATCATCGGCATGGAAACCTATGTCGCCCCGCGCTCCATGCAGGACCGCGAAGGATCGCAGGATCGCGAATATGCGCACTTGATTTTGCTCTGCAAAAATGAAATTGGTTATCAGAACCTCATGGTTCTTTCCAGTGAAGCGTTTTTGCACGGATTTTATTATCGTCCGCGCATCGACTATGAATTGCTCGAACAGCATTCTGAGGGGCTGGTCTGCCTTTCCGCGTGTCTCGCGGGCGATATTCCGCAGGCGCTACTTGCCAACAACTATGATCTTGCGCTCTTTCATGCCAAGCGTTTGCAAGGCATGTTCGGCGAAGATTTTTATATCGAGCTGCAAAACCACAACATTCCGGAACAGATTCAGGTGCTGCCGGGTTTAAGGAAGATCGCCGCCGAAATCGGCGCGAAAACCGTTGTCACGAACGACGTGCATTATGTTTCTCCCGACGATGCGGAAGCGCAGGATGTACTACTCTGTATACAAACGCAGCGGTTTGTTGACGAGCCGGACCGGATGCGCATGGAAGGCGACCAGTTTTATCTCAAGAGCGAGGAAGAAATGCGCCGCGCTCTGCCGGAAGACGGAGACGCCGTTTCCAACACCGCCGAAGTGGTTGAGAAGTGCAATCTTGATATCGCGTTCGGCATCCGCCGTATGCCGGCCTTTGAAGCGCCGGACAGAATGGATAATCCGGCTTATCTGCGCAAGCTCTGCTATGACGGAATGGCGAAAAAACTGCCGGATGCAGACGCTTCCATTCATGAAAGGTTGGAATATGAACTCGGCATCATCGAGCAGATGGGTTTTGTCGACTATTTTCTGATCGTCTGGGATTTCATTCATTATGCCAAGGTTAACGGCATCATGGTCGGCCCCGGCCGCGGCAGCGGCGCGGGTAGCCTTGCGGCATATTGCCTCGACATAACGGACGTAGATCCGATTAAATACAACTTGCTGTTTGAGCGGTTTCTGAATCCGGAGCGCATCAGCATGCCGGACTTTGATATCGACTTTTGTTACGAGCGGCGTCAGGAAGTTATCGACTATGTAGCCGCAAAATACGGAGACGGTCATGTCAGCCAGATCATAACATTCGGCACCATGGCCGCGCGCGCCGTCATCCGCGATGTGGGGCGCGTATTGCGCGTACCTTACGCCGAGGTGGACAAACTCTCAAAAATGGTGCCATTCGAACTGAATATGACGCTGGAGCGCGCGCTCCAGATTTCTCCCGATCTCAAAGCGCAATATCAGAGCGACGAAAACACAAAAAAGATCATCGATCTGTCTTTGCGTCTCGAAGGACTCCCCCGGCACAGTTCCACACATGCGGCGGGCGTCGTAATTTCCAGTGTACCGATTACGGACGTCGTTCCGTTGCAGTTAAATGACTCCGTCATTACCACGCAGTTTCCGATGACAACACTCGAGGAGCTCGGGCTCCTGAAAATGGACTTCTTGGGTCTACGGACGTTGACGGTCATACGCGACACGCTTTCGTTTATCGAAGAGGACGGCAAGCCTGTTCCAAATCTCGACACCGTGCCATTTACCGACCCAAAGGTATATCAAATGATCGCATCCGGCGACACCGACGGGGTGTTCCAGTTGGAGTCCAGCGGCATGCGACAGTTTTTATTGCAGCTCAAGCCGGACTGTTTTGAAGATCTCATCGCGGGAATCTCGCTTTACCGTCCAGGTCCGATGGAGCAGATTCCGCGCTATGTCAAAGGCAAACACAATCCCGACAGCGTGGTATATGCGCATCCCCTGCTCGAACCGATCCTCTGCACCACATACGGCTGCATGGTTTATCAGGAGCAGGTTATGGAGATCGTCCGTGCTCTCGCTGGATATTCCTATGGTCGAAGCGATCTGGTTCGCCGCGCAATGTCCAAAAAGAAGCACGACGTGATGGCGAAGGAACGCGAATACTTTATCCATGGCACGGACGGCGTCGTAGGCGCAGTGAAAAACGGCGTACCGGAACCGGTTGCCAACCAGATATTTGACGAGATGATGGATTTTGCATCCTACGCGTTCAACAAATCCCATGCGGCGGCATATGCCGTGCTTGCCTACCGGACGGCGTATCTGAAATATTATTACCCGGTTGAGTTCCTCACCGCGTTGATCAACAGCTTTCTCGGCTCGGTGGACGCGGTCGCCAAATATGTGTACAGCGCGCGAAATCACGCAATTAAGGTACTGCCGCCGGATGTCAACTATTCCCGCGCCCGCTTCGCGCCGGAAAAAGGATCGATTCGTTTCGGTCTCTCCGCCGTGCGCAACGTTGGCGGCGCCGTGATGGAAGCCATGGTGCAGGAAAGAACGGCAAACGGGAAGTTCACAAACTTTTTTGACTTTTGCGACCGCGTAGACGGATTGAACAAGCGCATGCTGGAAGGATTGATCAGCGCGGGTTGTTTCGATTCTATGGGTGGAAAACGTTCGCAGTATCTCGCGGTATATGAACGCGCGCTCGATGCCTCCACCGCAGCAAAAAAAGCGCGCGGATCGGGACAGATGTCCCTTTTCGATCTTGACGGCGGCGAAGAATTGCAGAACGTGCAGATCCCCCTGCCCAACGCGCCGGAATTATCCCACCAGATTATCCTCGCAAAAGAGCGGGAATCCACCGGACTCTATCTTTCCGGGCATCCGCTGGATAATTTTCAAGATCAGCTGAAAACGCTCAAATATACGATTGACGATCTTGCGGAAGCCGACGGCACCGGCGCTGTAAAAGATGAGGAAACAGTTATCGTTGGCGGTCTTTTGACACAATGCAAACAGCGCCCCACACGCGCGGGCACCGGATTGATGGGATACGCGGTATTGGAAGGAATCACAGGAAGCGTAGAGGCGGTGCTTTTTCCGCGGACGCTGCAGCAGGCTGGATCGATGTTTGTGGACGACGCACCGGTACTTGCGCGCGGCAAGCTGAACATTCGCGAGGATCGCGCGAACTCGCTACTCATCGACGAACTCAAACCGCTCGGCGAAGCGAACCGGAGCGTATATATTCGGTTTGACACACTACCGGACGACATGCTCACCCGCACTTGCTCATTTTTGAAGAAATATTCCGGCGAAACGCCGGTTGTACTGTACGACGCCGCGAAAAAGATTGGCAAAGGCGTGCCAAAGGAGTATTATGTCACTCTGTCGGATTCATTTCTGGCCGCGGCGGAAGACCGCTTCGGGAAAGAATGCGTTAAAGTAAAATAACCGGAATCATTGAACATAGTCGATGCAATCACGAACAAAATTCAACCGCGCGAATCGCGCCGAAAGGATACCACATATGTCACCCAAACCACGCCCGCCCGTTGAAAAAAACGACGATATCACCGTTTCCATCGAATCCCTGACGAACGAAGGGCAAGGCGTTGCCCGCGTTGACGGTTTTACGGTGTTCGTCGTCGGCGCACTCGCCGGAGAAGAAGTGAAGGCGCACATCATAAAAGTTCAACCGACCTATGCGATTGCAAAAACCGTCGAGATTTTAAAGCCCTCGCCGAATCGTGTGAACCCGGCTTGCCCTGTTTTTGCGCAGTGCGGCGGCTGCACACTCTGGCACCTGAAATATCCTGCCCAGTTGCAGCAAAAGCAGCAATGGGTGCAAGATGCATTGACCCGCCTTGGCGGATTTTCAGATGTCCCGATGCAGCCGATTGTCGGCATGGAAGAACCGACGCGCTATCGCAACAAAGGCAGTTTCCCATTCGGACTGGTTGGGAACGCCGCTGTATTCGGTTTTTATGCGGAGCGCAGCCACCGGCTTGTGCCGTTTTCCGACTGTCTGATTCAGGACGAGCGCATTGTTGACGCCGCGCGTCGCGTTGCCGCTTGGGCAAACGCCTGCGGTGTTCCGATTTATGATGAAACAACCGGAAACGGTCAGCTCAGGCACGTCGTTGCGCGCACAACCGCCGAAGGCGAACTCATGGTGGTCGTCGTCACGAAAGGCCAGCTCAAGAAGAAGGACGATTTGCTGTCCTTCCTGGAAGATTGCGACAGCGTATGGCACAACGAAAACCCGAAACAGACCAATGTGGTATTCGGCGAGCGGTTCACGTTGCTCTCCGGCAAACCGGCGCTGACCGAAACCATCGGTGAAAAGCAGTTTTCCGTCAGCCCGCAGTCGTTTCTGCAGGTGAACCGCATCCAGACGCAGGCGCTTTATGAAACCGCGCGGGAATTCCTCGCGGCAAAGAATACGGAAACCGTCGTGGACGCATACTGCGGCGTTGGCACAATCTCGCTCTTTATCGCAGAGGATTGCGCGCGCGTCGTTGGCATTGAACAGGTTGCCCCGGCAATTGAGGACGCAAAAGCGAACGCCGCCGCAAACGGCGTAAAAAACGCGGAATTCCTCTGCGGCAATGTGGAAGATGTACTCCCCCGCTTGATCGCAAAAGAGCAGAAGATAGACGCAATTGTGCTCGATCCGCCGCGCAAAGGCTGCGAAGAGGCGGCGCTGCAAGCGATTGTGAAGAGCGGTGCAAACCGCGTGATATACGTTTCCTGCAATCCGGCAACACTTGCGCGGGACTGTAAGTATCTCGCGGCGAACGGGTTCTCCCTCGCCGCCGTCCGCCCCGTGGACATGTTCCCGCAGACGTGTCACGTTGAGGCGGTAGTTTTGATGTCAAGAGTTGATAAGTGAGGGTGTAGAAAAGCCTTGATATAAGGGCTTTTCAGGATCTAGACATAAAAAATCCGATATGGTAAAATCGAAGAAATATTGCTTCATGGGGACATATCCAAAGTGCTGATTTTGACCCGTAGAGAGAGATTTAGATGTCGGCACTTGGCGAGAGGTCAGGATAGATGTTTTGGGTTTTTGAGGCTTGCTGAGTGGTCGATTTAGATGTTTTTCAGATTTTCAAGAGTTGAGAGAGCAGGATGGATGTGTGCTTAAATATAAGCTGTTTTTATCGACTGGAGGACTATTGTAATGAGTATTTCACCTGAAGAGAAAAAGTACTTGGTTGAACAAATTGAAAATCTAACAAGTCCGCGTCCACTTTTTTACCTAAAGTTCTGTAGTTGCGAAAAGTTTGCAGAAGATGTATGTAACGGTGATTTATATGGAAATACCGCAAAGTTTTTTAGACAAAGAGAAATTGACACTGGTGAGCGTGGACAAGGTGACCAATTTGAGTTGCTGCTGTCAATACAAACTGAAAATATTACGGCTATTGATAATGAAACAGGAAATGTTGTTTTTACTGCTCCTAAAGGTGTTTTCAAGGTGCAGTTTAAGGACGATGACTTAATACCGATTGTCTCCTTCGTCGGAATTCCGCTTGGGGACATGGAGATTATTGATGCGGATGAAGCGCATGCTGATTTCAAATTCCCGTTTACGGATGATGAGTACAAGACTATGACAGAACGCTTTGGCAAATATTGTGTCATACTCGGAGCCAGAGAGGTAGAATCAAGGATTGCTTCACACTGTAACCATTTGGGATGTGATTATATTTTTGACAAGGTTGAATACTGTGATCAGAACAGAATTGATAGAATGCAAACTTTTAATAAAAGCGCAAAAGAACGATTTCTTTACAAAAATTCAGATTTAAATTACCAGAGAGAATATCGACTAGCATTAGGGATAGAAATACCCGGAGATCATTTCATTAGAATAGGTAAGTTTAACACTGCTAAAGTATTAGAATCGGATGTGCTGAGAAACTTGATGTTCTCAATAAACTATACTTCATATCCTATAGAAAATAAATAAACTTTGCATTTATAACAATACATATAAACAAGGCACGATACGACTGAAAAGTCGTTGAGTACCTTGTTCGATTTTGAAGTTATTCACATATATCCACCATCACGCCGGACTTGAATTCCACTGTGAATTTGTCCTCGTAGACGGTGACCTTTTCAATCAGCCGCCGGACAAGCGGCTCGTCATATGCGGTCAGGGCGGTGGATTGTTTTTGCAGGAATATGCTCATTTCGTGTATCCGTTTTTTCACTTCATCCTGTCCGGCGCTTTCCAACTGAAGCTTCTGCTTTTCATCTCGAAGTCGGTAAATTTCATTGCCAACTTTCTCGAAGTCAGCTTTGGAGCTCGCAAGTGATAATATGCTGTTGAGTTATTGGCTGTCTGCCGTTTATAATGTCACAGGCTCAATATTTTGCTGCATGATTGTGCACGGACTAACGAATACGCTTATGGGTGTGTTTGTTATAGAAGTAAATGCAATTCTTATAATAGGAGTCACCTTGTTAACAGTTTTAGCAATCGCATTTAATACAATAAAACAAAAAACAGTAATGTAGATTCTTCGATATGTTAAATTGCTTCTATTCATGCAAATCTCGAATATCTTGTAATGATATTATCCCGACAACAGAGGGTGTCATATGAAAAACTTCACCCGCACAAACCTAACCTTCTCCCTCTGCGGCCTGAACTGCGGCCTCTGCCCCATGCGCCTCGGCAACTATTGCCCGGGTTGCGGCGGCGGCGCGGGCAACCAGTCCTGCGCAATTGCAGCGTGCAGTTTGCAGCACGATAACGTTGAATACTGCTTCCAGTGTCCCGAATATCCCTGTCAAACATATGAGGGAATCGATGCGTATGATTCGTTTATTACCCACCGGAACCAGCTGAACGACATCGCGCGTGCACAGGAAATCGGAATCGTCGCTTACACTGAAGAACAAACAAAAAAGGCCGAGCTATTGCATCTTTTACTCTCCGAATACAACGACGGAAAGCGAAAAACGTTTTATTGTGTTGCGGTCAATCTGTTGCCTTTGCAGGATATAGAACTAATTATGACTCAAATCACGGAAGATGCTTCTTTAGCAGCACTAACAAAAAAGGAGCAAGCTGAACATCTCGTTTCTTTGTTCTCAGCTCTTGCTGTTCAAAAAGGTCTGGTTCTCCGATTGCGAAAAAAAGATGATATGGTCTAAATGATTTGCACTATAAATAAACGTTCCGCTTATTTGAAAAAGCGGAACGTTTCTGGTATTTCATGTTTTCTTTTTTTGAACGGTCTTATGCGTTGGCAAATTCTTTTGCAGCCTTCAAAGCATGTTTTAGTGCTTTGTTTTTGATTTCTTCCGCTTTTTCCGGCATGTAGGCCATGCCTTCAACCGCGATGGTGTCCAGAATCTCAATGCCGAGGAATCCGCTGATCGTCTTGACGTATTCGTCACCCAACTCCAGCTCACTGGCCGGGGTATCCGAATATATACCGCCTCTCGCCTGAATATGAACCGCCTTCTTTCCTGCCATTAAGCCGACAGGCCCGTTTTCGGTATACTTAAAGGTCTTTCCCGCAATACAGACAGTGTCAAAATACGCTTTCATCAGCGGCGGAATGCTCAAATTCCAGAGCGGAGTAACGAACACATACTTATCCGCCGCAATAAACTGGTTGGTAAGCGCGTCAATTTTTGCAACTTTTTGTTGTTCCACACTTGATAACGCCTCGTAAGCGATCCCTTGCTGAAGCTTTCCCCATGCGGACATCACGTCTGAATCGATAAAAGGAATTTCTGTTTTATAAACATCCAGTTCAACGATTTCATCTTCCGGCTTTTCTTTTTTATATGCGTCTATGAACGCACGCCCGACAGTTAAACTAAATGAATCCTGTTCGGACTTTGGGTTTGCTGTAATATAGAGAACTTTTTTCATTTTGAATACCCTTCTTTTCTAAACCATACTAATTTAATTAAAATTCCATTTGACAAATAACATTCGTTTTGTTTGTTACTTACATTATGTTTGTTTTATACCACACTATACTTGCTATTGTCAAGTAAGTATAGTAAAATATATTTCGAGGTGACTTTTTATGGAAGATTTTCAATTATGCCCGAAATACGAGTCCGCTTTTGAGATGCTTGGAAAGCGTTGGACGGGACTCATTATTCGTGTTTTGCTGGAAGGGCCTATGCGATTTACAGATATATCGACGTTGATCCCGAATTTGAGCGACAAAATGCTGGGCGAGCGGTTTCGCGAGTTGGAATCGCTGGGTATTTTATCGCGCAGAGTTTATCCCGAAATGCCTGTCCGTGTAGAATACGAACTTACCCCAAAAGGAAAAGCTTTGGCGCCTGCGCTAGCAGAGGTTCAAAAATGGGCGGAAGGTTGGCTTTAATTTATGATCGTCAAGATAAACCTGCTTGAAAAAGCGAACTCGCTGGAGACCTTGTTCACCTATCTGAACATCGGGCAGTTAAACGGTCATACGCTCCATGTGTTGCAAGCGGAAAACAGGACGTTGGATTTTCACATACATGAAAACTCCGATGAATTGTTTTA
>QKAN01000178.1 GCA_003246365.1 Clostridia bacterium | reverse complement strand
TTATTTTCGCTCAAGCGATTGTAAAGTACTCATAATCGCTGCAGCGTTTGCTGTCTCCCCCGCTTTTTTCAGAGCATTTAAAAAATAATCCGGCAATGGCGCATAGAACGCCATTTGTTCACCGCTGGACGGGTGGCAAAAAGCCAGCCTATACCCATGCAAAGCTTGTCCGGTTAACCCAAACGGCTTCTTCTCGCGTCCATAGACTTCATCGCCGGATACAGGATGCTGCTTGCTTGCAAGATGAACGCGAATTTGGTGCGTACGCCCTGTTTCAAGTTCGATTTGCAGCAATGTGTATTGCCCATATCGCACAGCCACGTGCCAATGCGTAACAGCGTCTCTCCCGCCCGTGTGAATCGCCATTCGTTTTCGATCCACTGGATGGCGCGCAATTGGTGCATCGATCGTACCTTCATCTTCGCGTATGTTTCCGTCAACCAGTGCAACATAACTGCGATGAGCAGAATGCGAGCGGAACTGTTCACTCAGGTCACGATGGGCGGCGTCATTTTTTGCAACAACCAACAAACCAGAAGTCATTCGGTCGATACGGTGTACAATTCCGGGTCGAAGTTCGCCGCCAATACCGGACAGATCACGAACATGGTATAAAAGAGCATTGACCAGCGTGCCGCTTTCATGCCCTGGGGAAGGATGCACGACTATCCCCTGCGGTTTGTTCAACACAAGCAGGTCATTGTCTTCATAGATAATTTCAAGCGGAATATCTTCTGCCTGAACATCCGTCATAACCGGGTCAGGGTAAGTGATTTCAATGTTGTCGTCCGGACAGGTTATTACGTTTGGCTTTGCAGGCTTTCCGTTTAATAGGATTGCTCCTTCGCGGATCATCCGCTGCGCCTGTGTGCGCGAAAGTTCCGTCTCAGATGCGACCAATGTGTCCAGTCGCGCCGAAACGGAACAAATGATTGTCTCCTGCTCAGGCATGCTCGCCATCCGAAGAATCTGCCTTCTTTTCCTTCAAAATCGGCAATCGGTCAAAAAGTGAACGATCTTTTAAGAACAATGCATCGATGACCAACATAACGCAACCGACGGAAAGCGAACTATCTGCAACGTTAAACACCGGAAAAGAAAACCAAGGCGTAATGTCGATAAAATCCCGCACATAGGCTAAGATCACCCGGTCAATAAAATTGCCAAGCGCACCCGCTAAAATTAACGCAAGGGTGATGCGCGAAAAGATACATAAATTCTTACGGAAACGAAACAGTACATAGATAAGAATTCCAACAACGATCAGCGTCATCGGGATGAATAGCCAACGGAATCCGTCCATTACGCCCCAAGCAGCGCCGGTGTTATGCACGTTTGTAAACTGCAAAAAACCGTTCATTAATGGCAGCGACATACCGATAGAAGATAGATTTATTTGGATTAAATATTTTGAGATCTGGTCGATCGCAAGAATCGCCACAATAATAATCAGTTCCAGCAAGTTCATGTCCTCCGAATCATTTGGTTCAGTATAGCACGGTTTCTATTCTCCGACAACCGAAGCAGATTGTATCGATTCTGTAAATAGTTCCGGATAAAGGGTCGTATAATTTTCATAAGCTGCTAAGACTTTTTCATAGTATTTTGCAGTGCTTTCGTATGGAATCGTTAACAAGACACCGTCTTGTGAAAATCGCGTATCCTCTAGCCAACCTTCAACCGTGCCGTGCCCTGCGTTATAGGCGGCGATCATTTCCATTGTTTTCCCATCGAAACGACCGTTTAAAAACCGAAGATACCAGCACGCAAACTCAATATTTGTTTCGGGATTGTAGAGCATATCCTGCGTATATACGTCATCGAGGTTTAGCTTATGCGCGATCCACGTTCCCGTATCCGGCATGATTTGCATCAGTCCGATCGCGCCAACTTCGCTGACGGCGTTCGGATCGTTACTGCTTTCGCAACGCATGATCGACTGCACCAGATATGGATCAAGTTCGTATTCTTCAGAATAGGTTTGAATTAGATCGGTATAAGCAACAGGATAATTGCGCAACGCTTTTTGATATTGTGCATTTTCATAGATTAAGTATCCGCCAAAGGATGCAGCGACAGCAAAAACCAACGCGCCTACAACAATTACTGCGATTTGTAATCCGCTTAAGCGATTTCGCTTTTTTGTTTTACTGCGTGTCGGTTTGCTCTGATGCGAACGAATCAAGTGCGCGGTTCCTCCGACTTTAACATTTGATATAGCGCGTCTATTTGATTAAAAAGTTCTTCTTCGTTTCCGTTATTGTCGAGAATAAAGTCAGCTAGACTCCGTTTCTGGTCTTCCGGCATTTGCGCCCGCATGCGCGCTAGTATCTGTTCCCGAGATAAACCGTCGCGTTGCATCACCCGTTGAATGCGTAATTCTTCGTCACAGTGTACCAATATTGTTCGATCCATATTGGATTGCATACCGGTTTCAAACAACAGAGGTACTTCAAAAACGGCAATTCCTCTAGTAACATCCTTTAAATCCCGCTCCGCCATCGCGAACAATTCATTGATGACATACGGATGAACAATAGCGTTGAGGTCGGAAAGCCGATTTTTATCAGAGAACACTATCTGCCCCAGCAGTTTTCGATTTATGGTTTTATCTTCACACAATATTTCAGTTCCGAATGCGGAAACGACGCGGTCGTAACAAACCGCGCCGGGATCGAGTGCGTGGCGCGAAATCTCATCTGCCTGATATACGCTTGCGCCAAGCATTGCAAACCGTTTCGCGGCTAGTGATTTGCCAGAGCCGATTCCTCCGGTCAATCCAATTTTTAGATAAGAGCGTGTATGCATCATTTTGTTTCATACCAGCTGTGACCGACTTTGACTTCTGCATCCAGCGGAACGGATAGCTCGGCAACGTACTCCATGCATTCATGCACAAGCTGGACCACTTCGTCCGCTTCCGAAAAAGGAGTGTCGAAAATTAATTCGTCATGCACCTGTAATATCAATTTCGTTTTTAGCTTACGTTCTTTTAAAATCCGACTGACCTCGACCATCGCCAGTTTAATGATATCGGCGGCAGTCCCTTGAATCGGCATATTCATCGCTACACGCTCTCCGAAGGATCGCGTGTTGTAATTGCTGCTTTTCAGTTCTGTCATCGCGCGGCGGCGTTCAAACATTGTAACGGCATAACCGGTTCTCTTTGCATCTTCGACACTGCGGTCAAGATATGCCTTTACACCGGGATAACGATCAAAGTACAGCTTGATGTATTCGCCTGCGCGCTTAACGGGAATATCCAGGTTTCTAGCAAGACCAAAGTCGCTGATGCCATAAACGATTCCGAAATTAACGGCTTTCGCCGCGTTTCTCAAATCGCTTGTTACTTCCTCAAACGGTACGCGAAATACTTCGCTAGCCGTGGTGCGGTGAATGTCCTTTCCGGTATTAAACGCCTGAATCATACCCTCATCCCCGCTGATATGCGCGAGTAGACGGAGTTCGATTTGTGAGTAGTCTGCGTCGACGAGAACGTTTCCTTCCGATGCGATAAACGCTTTTCGAATTTCTCTCCCTTGCGGTGTACGAACAGGGATGTTTTGCATGTTCGGCTCCGTGCTGGAGATGCGTCCGGTTGCGGTGACGCACTGATTAAACTGCGTTCGAATTCGGTCGTTATCGTTACTGACAACGTTGAGCAGCCCGTCGACAAATGTGCTTTTTAATTTCGTGATGAATCGGTATTCGAGAACCATTGGGATTGCCGGATGTTTATCCGAAAGTCCTTCCAAAGTTTCTGCGTCGGTCGAAAATCCGCTTTTATTTTTCCTGCCGGTTGGTAAACCAAGTTTCTCAAACAGAACTTCGCCAAGTTGTTTTGGAGACAGAATGTTAAATGTCTCACCTGTCGTGTCGTAAATTTGCTTTGCGAGGGATTCGCTCTGCTCGTTAAACTGCGATTGCAGTTGTTTGAGAATATCTCGATCGACACGAAATCCTTCCTGTTCCATCTCGAAGAGCACGCTAGAAAGTGGAAGCTCCATGTCTTCATATAGCTTGATCATATTAGATTCTGCAAGCTCTTTGAGCATGTTCTCGTGCATGGAAAACAGCATTGCAGCGTTTGGCTTGGATTGCACATCGAACCGTTCGCAAAGCATTGCAAAACTTGTTGCGGGACGCGTTGCATCAATCAGATAATCCGCTATCATCGCATCAAATACGCGGGCATTGAGCGTGATATTGAATTTTGCTAACAAATGCCGAAGCCGCTTAGTATCAAACGCAAGCACTTCACAGTTTGCATCTAAAAAAACAGGCTTAAGAGCAGTATACAAAGCGGATTCGTCAATTGGTGTGCTGAACAAATCTGCGCCTTGTACGATTTCAAAATATTGGTGTTCAGATACCGCAAACTGAACTGTGCTGCCGATGTCGATCGCAAATCGTTTGATTGGAGACAATCTTTTCAAAGTTTCCAAAACAGATTCAACCGAATCAAGCTCAACTCTCTGCGCCGCTATGCGGTTTTCTACGGTGGATGCTTGGGATTCTTCCGTGCCGCCGATCCGCGCGGCAAGCCCGCGCATTTCCAGTTCTAATAACATTGTGCGTGCGCCGGAGAGTTCTTCTGGAACGAAAATGCAATCTTCTATCGATAGCGGAATGGGTGCGTCGGTACAAATCGTACCGAGCTCATAACTCATGCGCGCAGACTCGGCACCGTTTGCGATCTTTTCGCTGAGTTTCCCTTTTACCTCGCTCGCATGCGCAAGCACATTTTCAAGGGTTCCGTATTCTTCTAAAAGCTTTTTTGCGGTTTTTTCGCCAACGCCTGCGATTCCGGGAATATTATCAGAC
>QKAN01000191.1 GCA_003246365.1 Clostridia bacterium | reverse complement strand
GGCGGAGAAGCCAAAAGGATCTGCGCCAACTCCTGAACGGCTCCGGCGGAGGTCCATCCCGCCATGCCTTGTTTCCACACCATGCTCTCCGTAGTAAATTGCCCGCTCATTACCATTTGCGAAAGTTGTTGTAGATTGAACGGACCGGTAATCTGTCCGTTAACCGCGACATTGTATTGGCTGATTGGCGGCGGCGGCGCATTCATGCCACCCATCATCCCGCCCATCATACCCGCCATCTGCTGACCGACCACGCCGCCCATCGCCATGCCGGCCATCATGCCGGCGGGGTTAAATCCGCCGCCGTCCCCGAGGCTCATACCCGCACTCTGGCCCATCTGACCGAGCGAAGCCGCCGCGGTCTCGGCGACCTTCGTTTGCTGGTTGAGTTGGTGCACGGCGAAATTCGCGCCTTCGGTCTGCAACTTCTGCGCCCGCTGCAATTCCTCCCGTTGTATGCGAAGCGACTCTTCCATATTTTCCGCGTTGATGCGTTGCGTATCCTGCAAATTCTGGATGTTCACGGCCGCCTGGGCCTGCGTCGTTTGCGCGGCTATGTCCTGCGTCACGGACATCAAGCGCTTGAATCCATCGCTTTCCTTATTTACCTCGATCGCGTCGATGTCGATCGAGGAGAAAGCCACCCCGAACTCGCTTTCCAGACGCGCCCTGATGTGTTGCTCGGCAAGCTGATTTATCTCAAGGATTTTCCGTTCGAGCTGCGCAACGGGGATGCCGCTATCGGCGGGCGCGTTCGCCACGATAGCCTTGATATATTTCGACAGTCCGGATTTAATCTGCTGCTTAAAGGCGTCGAGATTGAAGTCGATGAGTCGATGCAGTTTAATGAAAGAGCGGTAATCGATAAGCCGGAAAGTAAGCGTGCCGCGGACGGCCACGGGGACGGCAAAATCCATAAACCGCGGGTCGAAGACGTCAAAATACGGAACGCCAAAGCGTATCTGATTTATTCCGGCGAGATTGATAAAATATATCTCTGCTTGGAAAGGCGAATTGCCGCCAAAGGCGGCGCCGACGATTCGGGCAAGCACGGGGAAGTTCGCCGTTTTTATACTGCCGTCGTACGGACCCTCGATGAAATCCTGTTGTATACCGTTTTGCTGGGGATACACAAACGCCGCGACCTCGCCGTCTTTGACGCGAAGCGTGGAACCGTATCGAATGGCGTTCTCTTTGGCGGTTGCCGCAACGCCCTCGCGCGTCGAATCGGCGCTTTTGCGCGCGTCATCGATCGCTTCGGCAACTTCGGGTCGCCATTTCCAAATCAGGTATTCCGGTTGGTCGCAGCGGATTACGTCCATAAATCCGCCCTCGGCGTTTTGACTTCTACCAAACAAGGCCATTGCACACTCCCTACGGATAGTCGATCCGATACATCGTCCCATGACAGCGCTTAAATCTCTGAATACTTTTTTTCACGCCACGAAAGACGCCATATTTCTCGATGGCGAGGATCGTATATTCAGAACACGTGGGCTTAAACAAACATTGGCGTCGGAGATTTTCCGGCGCGTAGTGCTGATACAAACGCACAAAACCGATAATGAGCGGTTTTAACGCTATTACGAAGCCTATCGCGAAGAAAAGCACGAACGAAAAGATACAAACTTCAACCGGTCGGCGCTCAACGCGAGTCCGCACGAATTCCGCCGCTCCCGGAAAAAGATAGCGCAGAAAAAGAAAAAAAAGAACGCTGCAACCGGCTACACTGGTCACAAACACAAAGAAATATTTTAGCGACGTGAATAAATTGGTACTCGGACGGGTCAGATCTTTTTCGAGTACATAGCGCTCCGCTTCCATCCGTTCCGACTCATCCGGTACCTTTCGATCAGACATCTCGGCGTTATGCCTTCTTTTCGCGCAACATCGCTTTCATGGCCTGAATGGTGTTCTCCTCTTCCTCATTCGGGCGATTGCGCAACGAGACGGTGAAGCTATCGTTCGGGACGGTAATCGTAAACACGTTCCGTACCGTTTGGAAGACCTTTTCGCCATCAATCACTTCGTCTTCCTGAACGGTGTCGGTCGAAAGAGCCGTGATGTCTTTATAGTGATACTCAAAGGTTCGCTCCGAAAGTTTTTCCCAGTCAACGCTGAACCTGAGCTGATACGCCAGCAATTGGGTCGCGGTGAAATATATCCACGTAATTTCGTAAATCGAACTCCGGAAAACTCCGTCGCTCCCGATCTTCCAAAAAAACGGCTCGGAGGGTTTTCGCTCGTCAACCGGGATATACACCGCGTTGGCGAAGGAAATCGGTTTAATTTCCTTTACCTGGCTTTCATCGAGACCGAGCTTCTGCAAGCCGCGGGCTTTAGGGTCAAGACGCTTGCTCGTTGCGGAGACCAGGGCATCGTACTCGGCATCGGAGACGAATCCATGTTTCTTAGGGAAACAGCCTTGCGGCTTGACCGCTTGTAACTGTTTTTTGGGAACTTTGAATCCCGAAAAACAGCCTTTTTGGTTTGAGTCACTGAAATAATATGCCGCGGTTTCTTGCTCCTTGCTGCGATACGCCGCACGGGGGTCAATCAAAGTAGCGCCATTTTTTCGGGCAAGCGAAGAAGCCAAAGTCGATAAGTCCATCATTTTCTCCTCAAAATAATTTCTATAAAAACACCATTCGTCTGGTGCTTATAGTCCCAGTGGCCTCTCGACATCAAGTAAGGCAAACAGCCCCGCGGCATCGGCTTCGTTGAGCCCAACGGCCTTCGCCTGCTCAAGATGCTCCTGATATGTCGGTGGAACGTTCAAATGCTTTCGTCCGAAATAGTCGCACTTTATATACGCAAGAAAATAATGATAAACAGCTCGCTGCTCTATCATTAGGGCGGCGTTCACGTACTCCATCGTCCGGTCAATGATCGGTCGCGTCGACAAAAAGGCCTTCTGTCCCTTCAGCAGGCAGATAGCCGCGTAGAAAAAAGGCACGGAGTCCTCAAAATTCTCTTCCATCGCTTTTTCAAAGCAGGGAATCGCCTTGTCATATAATTTTAACCGTAAATAGCATAGCGCGATTGAGGTATTGAGCCGTTTGTCATCGGGGTTTTCCGCGATCTGGGCACGATATGAAGCAACGTATTTATTAACCTGCGGCAAAGGCATTGCCTGCACGGTTGTTATTTCGTTAATTGAAACCGGATTATCACACGCGACGCACTTCGTCCCAATCGCCTGACTTAATTCACCACAATTCGGACATTTTATGTGTTGTATCAAGGATGCGCTCTCCCCATGTAGCACTTTGTTATTACGGTCAGTATACCCCCGTTTGAAAACGAAAACAAATTAAAAAATATTTAATTGATCAAATTTCGATGATCGCCTCTTATCATTCTCGCAGCGGAGCCTTGAGCCGGAGGGCCGATTTGGGCATCGCGTACGCTACCGATTCAAGACGCTACCAAAGAACTCGCAATCGAGAAACCGCAATGGTGCATTAATCCGCTGACAATTCCCGAACGCGCTTTGTCATGAGCGCAACTTACGCTACGGATAGGCGGGCCCGTATCTACCGAAAGCGCTCCTCCTCAACGGTGGGGGGAAAAAACATGCAAAAAAATGCGGATTCGAGATAATCTTGAAGGGGAGATTGGTTTTCGAAAAATCGCTCAAGTAGCGGATTCCAAGAATTGCCCGGCTGGTGAATACACGCACAGCATTGATATAGTTTGCAAGTAGTCTTGAAGATAGCCGCTAAAACCAGGATGTTTCAGGCATTCGTCGCGAACGAAAATTGTATGATCGAGCGGATGCCCCGACGCCGACCGAAATGATGACGAGCATGTCCCGCAGCGCATACCGGCTCATCTGCTGGTCACAAGGTTCATCCGGTTTCCGTCACCAGAAAATAAAGCCGTCGGGACTATGAGGGCTCGCGAACATGTTCGCCAGCATTGCCCGCCGGTCATCCCAGGCCATCGAGAAAGAAGTCTCCTCTCCTCGGGCGTCATGCCCCCACGTTTTTTCGTTGCATTGGAATAGGGAGAAAGACCTTCCGTCGGATCGACGGAAACCAGATCATTCTCGAACGCCCACCGAAGCGCCGTCCTACCGACCGAAACAATTCGATTGGGCGTCGGCGGCGCATGCGATCGATTCCGTGTTGCAAGCTCAATAGAGAAAGCCTTGAGATCCTGGCGCGAAATATCCCCGATTGCCATATCGCCGAAACACGGTACCCCGTACAGAGCCGCTCGCTCGGCGCTCAGCTTCGCGTGCGACCGCCCCATGCGGAACCCCTATGCGTGCTTCTCTCGCACATACGGAGAGGACTCGTAGTCCCGGGACCGCCCGATAAAACGGCTGAACGGCTCCGAAGCCCCTGAATCTTTAGGAATGAATGATGTGAATAGATTTATCTCGACGAGCAACGCGCTAATCTTCTCGGCGTCTTCGATTGAAAGCTTTGTTTTTCTGATTGTTGAAGGAATAGTCGCAAGCGCAAGTGAATCGGCCACGGCACGGGTCCGGCCAGAAACCGGCACCATCGGCCCGGCAGGGACCGGCAGTCCGTTCGCGTGTCAGCTCAGGACAAACATGAGCGCCTCGTCCCGGATATCCATCCCCGTCGACTTCGCCGGAAGCTTCGCGCCGGTAACCTCGTCGACGAATTCCGCGTACCAGATTTTCTCGCGTTGAAACAAAAAAAAACGGCGCATTCTACGCTCCTTAGGAAAAGTTGTCACACTTCTTTTCCACAGTTTTCGTAAAACACACCCGTTTTCGGGTAGTGCTAAAAAAAGTCCTTACAACGTAAGGACTTTAAGAAGGCGCCGATCAGAATCGAACTGATGCATAAAGGTTTTGCAG